>JBGGNI010000205.1:0-24523 GCA_041287585.1 Xanthobacteraceae bacterium | reverse complement strand
CCTCATCGATTCCGGTGCGCAGTATGAGGACGGCACCACCGACGTCACCCGCACCTTGCCGGTCGGCGACGTCGGCGCGGAACAGCGCCAGCGCTACACGCTGGTGCTGAAGGGCCACATCGCCGTCGCCCGCGCGGTGTTTCCGGAAGGCACCACCGGCGCCCAGCTCGACCCGTTCGCCCGGCGCGCTCTGTGGGCGGCGGGGCTGGATTTCGACCACGGCACCGGCCACGGCGTCGGCGCCTATCTCTCGGTGCACGAGGGGCCGGCGCGCATCTCCAAGCTCGGCCATGTGCCGCTGGCGGCCGGCATGGTGCTCTCCAACGAGCCCGGCTACTACAAGCCCGGCGGCTACGGCATCCGGTTGGAAAACCTGGAAATCGTGGTGCCGGGGCCGGACCTGCCGGGCGCCGACAAGAAGGTGCTGGCCTTCGAGGGGCTGACGCTCGCCCCGTTCGACCGCCGCCTGATCGAGCGCGCGCTGTTCACGGCCGACGAAGCGGCGTGGCTGGACGCCTATCACGCCGAGGTGCGGGCCGCCTTGCTGGACGCCGTGGAGCCGGATGCGCGCGCGTGGCTGCTGGCCGCGACGGAGCCGTTGGCGGCCTGATCACGAAAGCGCGAAGGTTCAATGGAACCATCGCGCCCCGGTTTGCGTTCTTTTTGCAGTTCTCATTTCAAGACTGCGACGGAGACGCGTTCATGTCCACTCTGCTGATCATTCTGCTTGTGCTGATCCTGGTCGGCGCGCTTCCCAACTGGGGTTACAGCCGCAGCTGGGGCTATGGGCCGAGCGGCATCGTTACCGTGCTGCTCATCGTCCTCATCGTCATGGCATTGACCGGGCGGCTGTAAGGCACCGCACCCTCTTGTAGCCCTCTCCCGCGTGCGGGGGAGGGTTGGGAGGGGGAAACCGCGGCGTCGCCCGCTTGGCCCAATTCCGCCGCCCGCGCGCCTGCGCTGCCGCCGAAACGGCCGCAGCACGCTCTAATTTCGCGCATTTCAACTGCGTCTTTTGTGCTTAGACTGCTGCCGAACTTCCCGGCATCAGGGCGCGCGCGCCCGCACAGGAGACGTCTATGCCGCTCGTCCACCACACCTATGGCAAAGGCCGGGTCCGCATCATGCGGGTCAAGCGCGACCACGACCGGCACGAGGTGCGCGAGCTGAACGTCAAGGTGCTGCTCACCGGCGGCTTCCACGGCTCCTTCGAATCCAGCGACAATTCCTCGGTGATCGCCACCGACACCGTGAAGAACATCGTCAACATCGTCGCGCGCCAGCAGGTCGGGCTCGACAGCGAGCCGTTCGCGCAGGCGCTCGCCGCCTATTTCCTCGACCGCTACGCCCATGTCGAGAAAGTCGACGTCACCGCCTCTGAGACCAAATGGGCGCGGCTGACGCTGGACGAGGCCGAGCACGACCACAGCTTCCTGCTCGATGCCAATGGCAGGCCGTTCGTAAAGCTCTCCGCTAGCCGAGATGCCGTCACCGTTCAGTCCGGCATCGAGGGCTTCACCTTGCTGAAGACCACGGAGTCCGGCTGGGTGGGCTATCTGATGGACGACGTGACCACCATCAAGGAAACCGCCGACCGGATCCTCGCCACCGCCATGGACGCGACCTGGACCTGGTCCGGCACGCCGGCGGACTATCCCGCCGCCAATGCCGCCATCCTCAAGGCGATGCTCAAGGTGTTCGTCGGCACCTACAGCTACAGCGTGCAGAACACCATGCTGCAAATGGGCGAAGCGGCGCTGGCAGCGGTGCCGGAGATCGCGCAGGTCGCGCTCGCCTGCCCAAACAAGCACTATCTGCCGATCAATCTGGAGCCGTTCGGCCTGTCGAGCGACAAGCAGGTCTTCACCCCGACCGACGAGCCGCACGGCCAGATCGAATGCGTGATCGGGCGGTGACGGCCGCCGTTTCCCGGATCGGCGCTGCGCTGCGCGCAGCTTGTCCGGGAAGGCGGAGCGCGCCATGGACCTGAACGCCGTCGCCGCCTTCGTGCGGCCGCAGCGGCGGGCGGAGCTTGCCGGCAATGGATCGGGCGAGACAACGGGCGATGCTTGGCTCGCCGGCGGCACCTGGCTGTTCTCCGAACCGCAGCCGGATGTGCGGCGGCTGATCGATCTCACCGGTCTCGGCTGGCCCGCGCTGAGCGTCACCGAGGAAGGCCTGAGTATCGCCGCCACCTGCACGGTGGCCGAACTCGACGCCCTGGAGGCTCCCGCCGGCTGGATCGCGGCGCCGCTGATCGGCCAATGCTGCCGGGCCTTCCTGGCCTCGTTCAAGATCTGGAACATGGCGACGGTGGGCGGCAATATCTGCCTCGGCCTGCCGGCCGGGCCGATGATCTCGCTCGCTGCGGCGCTGGACGGCGTGTGCCTCATCTGGACGCCGTCCGGCGGCGAGCGGCGGCTGCCGGTGGTAGAGTTCGTGCACGGGCCGCGCGCGAACGCGCTCCAGCCCGGCGAGGTGCTGCGCGCCATCGAGATTCCAGCAGTGGCGCTGGCGCGCCGCACCGCCTTCCGGCGCGCCTCGCTCACCCCGCTCGGCCGCTCCGGCGTGCTGCTGATCGGCACCATCGCGCCGGCGGGCGGCGCCTTCGCGCTCACCGTCACCGCCGCCACCCGGCGCCCGGTGCGGATCGACTTCCCGGCACTGCCCGGCGCCGCGGAGTTGGAGCAGCGGCTCGCCGCGGCCATTCCGGACGCGCTCTATTATGACGACATGCACGGGCGGCCCGACTGGCGCCGGCATATGAGCCTCATTTTTGCGCAGGAGATCCGTACCGAACTCGGGAGCGCGTCATGAGGCTGAGCGTCAACGGTGCGGCGATCGAGGCGGAGCCGCGCCCCGGCCAGTGCCTGCGCACGCTGCTGCGCGAAGGCGGCTGGTTCGGCGTGAAGAAGGGGTGCGATGCCGGCGATTGCGGCGCCTGCACCGTGCATCTCGACGGTCGCCCGGTGCATAGCTGCCTGGTGCCGGCGCGGCGGGCCGAAGGGGCCGCGGTGACCACCATCGAGGGGCTGGCGGACGGCGAGCATCTGCATCCGATGCAGCAGCGTTTTCTCGACGCCCAGGGATTTCAATGCGGCTTCTGCACCGCGGGCATGGTGATGACCGCCGCCGCGCTCGACCAGGCCCAGTGCCGGGACCTGCCGGCCGCGCTCAAGGGAAACCTCTGCCGCTGCACCGGCTACCGCGCCATCGAAGACGCCATTGCCGGCGCGCGCCATGTCGAGGCCCCAAGGCCCGGCGCCGCCTGCGGCCGCAATCTGCCGGCGCCCGCCGGGCCGGCGCTGGTGCGCGGGCAGGCCCGCTTCACCATGGACCTTGCCGTCGAGGGGCTGCTGCACCTGAAGCTGCTGCGCTCGCCGCACGCGCACGCCCGCATCCGCGCCATCGACACCGCGTCCGCTCTGGCGCTGCCCGGCGTGGTGGCGGTGTTCACGCATGAGGATGCGCCGGACCGGCTGTATTCCTCCGCCCGGCACGAGATCGTGCTGGATGATGCCGACGACACCCGCCTGCTCGACACCGTGGTGCGCTTTGCCGGCCAGCGCGTCGCCGCCGTGGTGGCGACCAGCGAAGCGGCGGCCGAGGCCGGCTGCCGGGCCATCGTGGTGGATTACGACGTGCTGCCGGCGGTGTTCGATCCGCACGCCGCGATGGCGCCCGGCGCACCGCTTGTGCACGACAAGGGCCCGGCCTCGCGCATCGCCGACCCGTCGCGCAACCTCGTCGCCGAAGTGCACGGCCATATCGGCGATGTCGAGGCGGGCTTTGCGGGCGCCGATTTCATCCATGAGGGCACCTATTCGACGCAGCGCGTGCAGCACGCGCATCTGGAGACGCACGGCTGCATCGGCTGGCTGGATCCTGAGGGCCGGCTGGTGGTGCGCAGCAGCACGCAGACGCCGTTTCTGACCCGCGACGCGCTGGCCAGCCTGTTCGATCTCGACCCGGAACGGGTGCGGGTGCTGTGCGAGCGGGTCGGCGGTGGGTTCGGCGGCAAGCAGGAAATGCTCACCGAGGACATCGTCGCGCTGGCCGTGCTGAAGACCGGCCGGCCGGTGAAGCTGGAATTCACCCGCGAGGAGCAGTTCCTGGCCTCCACCACCCGCCACCCGATGCAGGTTCGGGTAAAGGTGGGCGCCAAGGCGGACGGCACGCTGACCGCCATCGCCATGCACATGGTGTCCAACACCGGGGCCTATGGCAATCATGGCGGCGGGGTGCTGTTCCACGGCGCGGGCGAGTGCGTGGCGCTGTATCGCTGCCCGAACAAGAAGATCGACGGCTATGCGGTCTACACCCACACCGTGCCCAGCGGCGCGTTTCGCGGCTACGGGCTGAGCCAGACCATCTTCGCGGTGGAATCCGCAATGGACGAGGTGGCGCGCAGCCTGGGGCTCGATCCGTTCGCCTTCCGCCGGCTCAATGCGGTGAAGCCGGGCGACGCCATGGTCTCGACCGACGACGGCCCGCACGACGTGGAATATGGCAGCTACGGGCTGGACCAGTGCCTCGACCTTGCGGAAGCCGCGCTGCGGCGCGAGCCGGAAGCGGCCCCGTCCACGGACTGGCTGGTCGGCGAGGGCATGGCGGCGGCGATGATCGATACCATCCCGCCGCGCGGCCACCGCGCCGAATGCCGCATCCGCCCGCTGGAGTCCGGCGGATACGAGCTCTCGGTCGGCACCGCCGAGTTCGGCAACGGCACCACCACGGTGCACGCCCAGATCGCCGCCACGCTTCTGGGCACGCTGCCGGATCGCATCCGCGTGCGGCAGTCCGACACCGATGTGGTCGGCCACGACACCGGCGCCTATGGCAGCACCGGCACGGTGGTGGCCGGGCTCGCCACCGCGCGGGCGGCGCAGGCCCTGGCGGAGCGCCTGCTGGCGCAGGCCGCCGCGCGGACCGGCGTGGCGCCGGAGGCCTGCCGGCTGGTGCCGGAGGGCGTCGAGACCGGCGCCCGGCTGGTGCACCTCGCCGAACTGAGCTGCGTCGAGGCGAGCGGCCATTCCGACGGCACGCCGCGTTCGGTGGCGTTCAACGTCCAGGGGTTCCGGGTGGCGGTGCATCGCCGTTCCGGCGAGATCCGCATCTTGCGCAGCGTGCACGCCGCCGATGCCGGCACGGTGATCAACCCGATGCAGTGCCGCGGCCAGGTCGAGGGCGGCGTGGCGCAGGCGCTGGGCGCCGCGCTTTATGAGGAGATGCTGTTCGACGGCGACAGACGCGTCGCCAATGCCAGCTTCCGCGGCTACCACATTCCGGCGTTTGCGGACGTGCCGCGCACGCAGGTGCTGTTCGCCGCAACGCGCGACCGGCTCGGCCCGTTCGGCGCGAAATCGATGAGCGAGAGCCCGTTCAACCCGGTCGCCCCGGCGCTCGCCAACGCCATCCGCAACGCCACCGGCGTACGCTGCCCCTCGACGCCGATCGTCGCCGACCGGCTGTATCGCCTGCTGCCGGACCAGGCGACGTAGCGGCATTTTCGGAAGCGGCGTTTCCCCCACGCCGACCCTCCCCCGCACGCGGGAGAGGGAGCAGAAGGCGCCCGTTGTAGCCCTCTGCCGCGTGCGGGCAGGCCCTCATTTAGCCCTCTCCCGCGTGCGGGGGAGGGTTGGGAGGGGGCACCCGCGCGCCGCCGCCGTCAGCCCGCCGCTAACGCGCCTTCTGCTCGTCGAGCAGGGTCTCGACGGCGACCAACGACATTTCGAGATCGGCGATTTTCCGCAGCATGCCGTCGGACGGCATCAGGTTCGACTTCGCGGCATGCATCAGCAATTCGGTCTGCGCGGTTTTCAGGCGGTCGCGAAGGGCTTCAAGTTCGGCCAGCATGGGTTCCTCGGTGTGTGACGCAGCGCCCGCCCGCGCCGGCGGGGCGGCGGACTATTTCAGATTCCGCGCTGAAGTGCACGCGGTGTACCGAACGTGCACACACCGTGCCGGATGCACGCTCCCCGCCCGGCCCCCCGGAACAGGCGGGGAGCGGGCCTCACCGCCGCGCGGCTGCGGCGCGGCGGGCGGCCACCTTGTGCGCCGGCGCGGGGGCGGCAGCCTCGCCGTGCGCGGCCTTCGCCGCCGGGCGCTTGCGGGCCACGCCGTCCTCGGTCGGCTTCCTCTCGGTTATCTTCTTCTCGATGGTGGCAAGCCGCAGCACATTGGTGGTGCCGGGCTTGGCGAACGGCACCCCGGCGGTGATCGCCAGCCGGTCGCCGGGTCCGGCGAAACCATGGTCCACCGCCACCTGCATCGCCTTGGTCGCCATCTCGCCGAAGGAATGGATCTCCTCCGGCGCGTGCACCACATGCACGCCATAGGACAGCACCAGCCGCCGCGCGGTGGAGAGCTTGGAGGCGATGCCGAGCACCGGGATGCGCGGACGCTCGCGCGCCGCATGCAGCGTGGTGGTGCCGGAAAGCGTGTAGGTGACGATGGCCGCCGCATCCACCGCATGGGCGGCGTGGTAGGCCGCCTGCGTCACCGCGTCGGCAATGCTGTGGCCGGCCTCCGGGCGTTGCGAATCGATGATGGCGCGATAGCCGGGGTCGGCTTCGACGTTGCGGATGATCTGGTCCATCATCGCCACCGCCTCCACCGGATAATTTCCGGCGGCGCTCTCGGCCGACAGCATCACTGCGTCCGCCCCGTCATAGACCGCGGTGGCGACGTCGGAGACCTCGGCGCGGGTCGGCACCGGCGAGGTGAGCATGGATTCCAGCATCTGCGTCGCCACGATCACCGGCCGCGCCAGGCGCCGTGCCTCGCGGATCACCTTCTTCTGCAGCGCCGGCACCTCGGGCAGGGACAGCTCCACGCCGAGATCGCCGCGCGCCACCATGATGCTGTCCGCCAGCTCGGTGAGGCGGGTGAGATGCTCGATGGCCAACGGCTTTTCCAGCTTCAGATTGATGGCGGCCCGATCCTGGATCAGTTCGCGCGCCTCCAGCACGTCTTCCGGCCGCTGCACGAAGGACAACGCGATCCACTCCACGCCGAGGTCGAGCGCGTAATACAGGTCGGCACGGTCCTTCTCGGTCAGCGGCGACACCGGCAGCAGCACGTCCGGTACGTTGAAGCCCTTATTGTTGGAAAGCTTCACGCCGGCCAGCACCTCGGCCTCGATATAGCCGCGCCCGGTCTTCACCACCCGCACCCGCACCTTGCCGTCGTCGAGCAGCACGGTGGAGCCCTCATGCAGGGCTTCGAGAATTTCCGGGTGGGGAATCGGCACGCGGCGGGCATCGCCGGGGGTGGCGTCATTGTCGAAGCGCAGCGTGGTGCCGGGCACCAGCGCGATGGCGCCGTCGACGAATTTGCCAATGCGCAGCTTCGGCCCCTGCAGGTCGGCCAGCACGCCGATCGGGCGGCCGCATTCCTGCTCCAGCGCGCGCACGATGGCGAAGACGCGGCCATGGTCGGCCTGGGTGCCGTGGCTGAAATTGAGCCGGAACACATCGACGCCGGCTTCATAGAGTGCCTTGATCCGCTCCGCGCTCGACGATGCGGGGCCCAGGGTCGCCACGATCTTGGTCGCGCGTTCCCGCCTGCTCTGCATGACTTCCTCCGAAACTCATTTTTACGCATCGGGCGGCCGTTTTCGGCGCGAACCCATCCGACGAAAGTCTGATATGGACCAAAATCCGCGCGCTGTCTGCCGCGAGCTATGACGCGGTGCAGCGAACGGACGCGGGCGCCAGGAAGATGCGCGCCGGCGCGGCGTGCTTAACGCCATGTCAACCAAATACCGCGCAATGTCTTCGCATGACGCGCGGCGTATCCTGGTTTCTCGTAGCCCCGCTCGTCGTCCTGGGGCTCTCCGCTTGCCAATTCTCGCTGTTCGAACAGCGGGAAGCCTGGCGCACGGATGCAGAGCAGAGGTGTTTGGCGGAGGGCCTGGTGAAGCCCTCCGCCTTCATCGTCCCGGTACGCGAGATCGACGGTGCCGGCACCTGCGGGATGGATCATCCGTTCAAGGTGTCCGCCCTCGCTCAGGGTCAGGTCAGCCTTGCCCCCACCGCCACCCTCGCCTGCCCGGCCCTCGCCTCGGTCGACAGCTGGATCACGGAGACCGTGCAGCCGGCCGCGCTCGCCTGGTTCGGCCAGCCGGTGGCGGCGGTGAAGCAGATGTCGTCCTATAGCTGCCGCAACATGAACGGCGCCAAGGTCGGCAAGGTGTCCGAGCACGCCTTCGGCAATGCGCTCGATGTCGGCAGCTTCATTCTGGCGGACGGCCGTGAGGTCGCGGTGAAGACCGGCTGGAAAGGCCGGCCGGACGAGCAGGGTTTCCTGCGCAACGTCCAGGCCAGCGCCTGCGAGCGCTTCACCACCGTGCTGGCGCCGGGCTCCAACGCCTTCCACTACGACCACATCCATGTCGATCTGATGCGCCGGGTCTCCGGCCGGGCGGTGTGCCAGCCGGCGCCGGTGCGTGCGGTGCCGCCGCAGCTGGCACCGCAATACCCGCCCATGGTCGAGGCACCCGCGCTGCCCCCCGCGCCCGGCTACGGCCACGGCGTCGATCCCGGCTACCAGCCGCCGATGCAGTCCCCCGTGCCCGCCGCCTATCCGCTGCCGCCGGCAACCGCACCCTCGGCCTACCCCTATCCGCCGTACCCCGCTGCGCCGCCGCCGTCCGGCCGGCCGCTGCCGCCCGCCGGCGTCGGCGTGCCGATGGTCCGGCGCGGAGCCGATCCGATGGTCACCGGCACGCTGGGCGCCGCGAGCGCGTTTGCGCCGCAGCCGCGCACGCTCTCGCCGATCCGCCTGCCGGAAGCGGTGCCGGGCGAGGACTGAGGCGCCCGGCCCGTCAGTTCGACGGCGGCTGGGCGGGCAGGAAGCTGAACGACTTCGCCTCCTTGAACGCGCCGCTGACCTCGCCGGAGAACACCTCGCCATGGGCGATGGTCAGCGTGCGCACCGGCGCCCCGCGCTTGAGATCGAGTTTGGCGAGATCGACCCAGAAGGTGTTGGGCCGGGTCGCCGAGTCGAAATAATAGACGAGGTTCTTCTGGTCGGCCGCGGTGCGCCAGATGGTGGAGGAGATGTTGGGCTGCTCCGGCGTGGTGATGCCGAGTGGCACGCTCACCGCGCGCTGCACGCTGAGCACGCTCGCCACCGCCTGATAGGCGAACGACTTCTGCGGCACGCCGGCGATGTAGTTCTTGTCGATGGCGCGGGGGATGGCGCCGAGCAGGAAGGAGGCGCGGGCGAAGCGGTCGGCCGCGTTATTGGTGCCGGGCAGGAAGGTGAGCCCGCCGATCGCCTTCCAATAGGCGTTCAGCGACAATTGCTGGTCGTAGGACGGCGAATTGGTCATCACCACATATTGCTTGCCGTGATGCACCACCAGCTTGCCGCCGATGTACTCGAAGATCGCCGAATCGCCGTCGGCGTCCGAGATCGACAAATGCAGCGAGGCCGGCTTGCCGTTCGGCAGCACCGGCGCCAGCACCACGAACGGCTTGGCCTCCAGCGCGGTCACCGCCTCCGCGACGGTGGCGAAATTGTCGAGCACATATTGCGCCCACAGCGCGATGGAGAGGTACGGCCCGGTCTTGTCGGCGGTGTCGTACTCCGATTCCGCCAGATAGAGCACGTTGGCAACGAGGCCCTTCTCGTTGATGCCGTCGGCGGTGCCGACATTGTAGCCCGAGACGATCACGCTGCCATATTTTGAGGTCCAGCTGATCGAGCGCGGCCCGGCGACGCCGTCGCGCGCGATGCCGGCCGGGAACACCCAGAGGTCGGAGCCCATATCCTCGGCCCAGTCCATGTTGCGGCCGGTGATCACGGTGTTGTCGGCGCCGACATAAAGCGTACGGGTGCAGGCCGCGGCGGGCTGCGCGAGCGCGCCGGCCAGCGCCGTGGCTGCGAGCAGGCCGGCGAGGCGGCGGGTGAAGGAACGCATGGGGCAGTCCTCGGTTCGAACCGGCCGGGTTGAACGTCGCGCAGGCCGACGCCTGCGGATACGAGGGGCGCCGGACCGGATGCGCCGCATCTCGCGCGGCGAACTTAGTGCCAGATCCGCACGCCGCCCATGCGCCGAGCCTTCGAATTGCGCCGAATTTGCCCGCCGTGGTGAATCGCGGGGAGATAGGTGCCAGCCGGCCTTTAAGCCGGGTTCTGTAAGGCGGGATTGCTCCCGCGTGGCGGCCATTCCTCTGGGACGCCGGTTGCCCGGCGCCTCTAGCAGTCAACCCGGGCGGCGATCCGAAGACAGGACCTGGCCCGGCCGAAGCCGTGCCGTGCCACCCCTATACGACTTTGCTCCCGGTGGGGTTTGCCGTGCCGCCGCCGTTGCCGGAAGCGCGGTGCGCTCTTGCCGCACCGTTTCACCCTTGCCGCGGGCGGACCCGCGGCGGTTTGTTTTCTGTGGCACTTTCCCTGGGGTCGCCCCCGCCGGACGTTATCCGGCACCGTGTCTCCGTGGAGCCCGGACTTTCCTCGGCGCCCTTGCGGACGACGCGGCCGCCCGGCCGGCTGGCGCGGGAGCAATGGGGGAGACGCGCGCGCCCGTCAAGGCCATACGCGGAACCGGAGCGGCCCGGATGCACGCGCGCGAAAGGTGGGTTCAGTTGGCGGCAGCCATCAGGGTACGGGCCCGCCCGCAATAGGCGCGGGCCGTCGGGCTCATGCGTTTGGCGCCATAGCCGCCCTGGTAGCGCATGACGGTGCCGCAAGTGTCGCCGCCGGCCCGCTTATAGGCTCCGGCCAAATAGCGCATGCCCCATTTGGCGTTGGTGGAGGCGTCGTACAGGCCCGCGGGCGAGCCCTGATAGCCCATGCCGCGCGCGGTGCGATGCTTGATCTGCATCAGCCCCAGCGCACCCGACCGGCCGGTGACGCCGGCATTCCAGTTGCTCTCGATGCGCACCACGGCGCGGGCGAGGGCGATTGGAATGCCGTTGGCACGGGCTTCGCGGTCGACGATGGCCCTAAGTCCTTCTGATCTATCGTTACTGTCTAGATTAGCGGCTCGATTGTCGTTCGCTTCGGCGTGAGCCAAGCTCATCGTAAAGACGGGCGACAAAATGAACGCAACGGCACAATACACAACAACTCCAAGCCTCATGCTGGGCTGACCTTCCTCTGTTGTTTCCGGGATGGCCGCCATTGACAGGGAAAATCTGTCCTGAATGAGGCTCGATTTGGAACACGGTCGGGAAGAACGCAGCGCGCGACATCAAGTCTCAACTGTTGTGTGTCGAATAGGCAACGCCCGCGCACGAATCGTGCGCGAGACGGGTCGCCTGCGCATCATTGCGAAGGGCGCACGGCCAGCAGCCGGTACAGCGTCTCCAGCGTCGAGACATCGGCGATGCCGTCGACCCGTGCCCGGCGGAAATGGCGCTGAAACGCGGTGACCGCCGCCAGCGTCACCTCGCAGAACGCGCCGGAGATCGGCACGTCATAGCCATAGAGCGCCAGCATCGCCTGCAACGCCTCGATCGGCTGGCCCGCCTCGCCGCGCATGAAGAAGCGCCCGTCGGTCAGCGGCGCTTCCGGCACCAGATGGCCGATGCCGGCGGCATGCAGCGCCTGCCATGGGAATTTCTCGCCGGGGTCCATCTTGCGGGTCGGCGCGATGTCGGAGTGCGCCAGCACCCGTTCCGGCACGATGGCCCGGCGCGCCAGGATGTCGCGGCACAGCGCGATCACCGCCGCGATCTGCGGCCTGGGGAAATCGCAATAGCCGAATTCGTGCCCCGGATTGACGATCTCGATGCCGATGGAGCGGGAATTCAGGTCGTCCGCGCCGTCCCAGCGCCCCGCGCCGGCGTGCCAGGCCCGGCGCGCCTCCGGCACCAGCTGGACGATACGGCCGTCCTCGAACACCAGGTAATGCGCTGACACTTCCGCCGCCGGATCGCGCAGCCGCTCCAGCGCCGCCGCGCCGCTCGCCATTCCGGTGTAGTGCAGCACCAGCATGTCCGGCGCGCCCGGCCCGCGCCGCTCGCCATGGTTGGGCGAAGGCAGCGTCTGCGCGACCACAGGCGAATCCGCCGCAAAAGCGTCCGTCATCTCGTCCATGCCGGAACTACACGCCCGGAGCCGGCGGATTCAACCGTTTCTTAAGGTTCAGAGAGCGTTAATGGGCACGTCTGTTGGTGCCGGCCGCCCGTTGCGGCGGTGCCGCCCGTCCCCTTATCCCGTTTGACGCCCATATTGGCCCATGATATCCCAAGTCATCCCGTTGCGTGATTGTTGCGGCCGAGCGGACCAGCGCCCCAGCGTTGCCGCCAGTCACAGCTGCGCGCGGGGTTCAGCTCGGGGGGGCGATTGGGCACATCATGTCCGGGCAGGGAGCGGAGCGCCGGAGCGTCGAGCGCTTCGTATCGACCTGGACGGTCCGGCTCGACGCCAAGGGCCGTATCTCAATACCAGCCGCGTTTCGCGCACTTCTGGTTCGCGATGGGCTGGACCATGTCTATTGCCTGCCGAGCCTGGATCTTCCGGCGCTGGATGCCGGTGGCCTTCGGCTCATTGCCGGCATCGATTCGCTGGTGGAGCGCTTTCCGCCCTTCTCCGAGGCCCGCGAGGAACTGGCGACGGTGCTGTATGGCGCCGCCGAGACGCTGCGCTTCGATCCGGAGGGGCGCGTGGTGCTGACGGAGAGCCTGAAAACCCATGCCGGCATCACCGACCAGGTGGTGCTGGTGGGTCTCGGGCCGAATTTTCGAATCTGGGAACCCGTCCGCTTCGGGGACTACCGCGCGGAGGCCAACGCGAAGGTACGTGCCTTGAAACGGAACTTGGGGGACCCGGGGGCGGCGCGGCAGGTCCGCGGCGAGCCGGAATGAGGACGGGCCGCAGCGCTCCCGAAACGGAGGCTGCTGGCGGACCGGCCCGTCATCGTCCGGTGATGCTCGCCGAAGTCGTCGCCCACCTCGCGCCGAAGGACGCCGGACTTTATGTCGACGGCACCTTCGGCGCGGGCGGTTACACCCGCGCGGTGCTGGAGGCTGCCGATTGCCGGGTGGTCGGCATCGACCGCGACCCCGGCGCCATCGCCGGCGGCGCAACGCTGGCGGCTGCGGCCGGCGGCCGCCTGACATTGGTTGAGGAGCGCTTCGGCAATCTGGCCACGGTGGTCGAGCGGCTCGGCCTCGGCCAGGTGGACGGCGTGGTGCTCGATATCGGCGTGTCCTCCATGCAGATCGACGAGGCCGAGCGCGGCTTTTCGTTCCGCTTCGACGGGCCGCTGGACATGCGCATGTCCAGCGCCGGCCCCTCGGCCGCCGACCTGGTGATGAATCTGCCGGAGGCCGAACTCGCCAACCTCATCTACCGCTTCGGCGAGGAGCGGCTGTCGCGGCCGGTGGCGCGCGCCATCGTCGAGGCGCGCACCGCGGTGCCGATCACCCGAACCCTCCAGCTTGCCGACATCGTCGCCTCGGTGGTCTGGGCCAAGCCGCACGAGCCGCACCCGGCGACCCGCACCTTTCAGGCGCTGCGCATCGCGGTGAACGACGAACTCGGCGAACTCGCCCGCGCGCTGGTCGCCGCCGAGCGCATCCTCAAGCCCGGCGGGCGGCTGGTGGTGGTGTCGTTCCACTCGCTGGAAGACCGCATCGTCAAGAACTTCCTCGCCACCCGCAGCAAGGCGCAAGCGGGCTCCCGGCACATGCCGGCCGCGGTCGACGTGCCGCCCGGCTTCCGGCTGCTCGCCAAGGGCGTGGTGGAGCCCTCGGCCGCCGAGGTGGAAATCAACCCGCGCGCCCGTTCCGCCAAGCTTCGGGCCGCCGAGCGCACGGCGGCCCCGCCGCGCGACGGCAGCGACCTCGACACCCTGTTGCCGCCGCTGCCCGACCCGAACGCCCGCCCCGGCTCCCGGCCGGCCGCGCGCCATCGCCGCCATTGAGGTCCGTGCATGTTCCGCGTCCTGAACCTCATTTCGCTGGTGGCGCTGCTCGCCGCGGCGGGCCTCGTCTACCAGCTCAAATATTCCTCGACCTCGGAAGCCCAGAGCATTTCGCGCCTGCGCGGCGAAATCCGCGCCGAGCGCGACCGCATCGCCATGCTCAACGCCGAATGGGCGCGCCGCACAGCGCCGGACCGCATCCAGGCGCTGGCCGAGCGCCATCTCGACATGCTGTCGCTCGATGTCGAGCACATGGATACGCTGGCCAGCCTTCCGGGTCGCCCGGAGCAGCAGCCGGACGCGCTCGGCGGCATGATCGAGGCGCTGGTGGACGGCCCGCTGGTCACCGGCACGCCGGGACGTACCGAGAAGCTTTCCCTCGAAAAACTCCTCCTCGATAAGCCGGCCGAAAAAAGCCCGGCCAAAACGGCGCCGATAGCGGTGCAGTCCGCCCCGCGCCCGGCGCTGCGGCTGCCGCAGGCGCCCCGCCCGCCGCTGCCGCTGGACGCCATGCCGCCGGCCGGCGCGCTCGCCACCGGCCGCATCGGCGGCGCGGCGCCGGTCGCCGCCCAGCCCTTCTACTCCGCCCCGCTGACATCGAGCGCGCCTATGCTGCCCCCGGCCTCGGTCGGCGCCGGCGCTTCCGGGAGCCTTCGCTGATGATGACGCTGTCGAACCTCCCCGGCGCGCTGCTGCGCCGTGCCGTCCGCGTGGTGCGCCGTGCCGCCGGCCGCGGCCGGCCGGATGCGGGCGCCGTGACCCGCGCCCGCCTTCTGCTCGGCATCTTCGCCTTCGGCGTTATCTATCTGGTCATCGCCGGCCGCCTCGCCATGCTGGCCTCGGTGCCCGAAGCGCTGGCGACCCGCACCATGACCAATGCCGATGCGGTGGCCGCGGCCCGGCCGGACATTCTGGACCGCAACGGGCTGGTGCTCGCCACCGACGTCAAGACCGCCTCGCTGTATGGCGAGCCCAAGCGGCTGATCGACGTCGACGAGGCGGTGGAAGCGCTCACCGCCGTGCTGCCGGACCTCGACGCGGCGGAAGCGCGCCAGCGCCTGTCCTCCAAGCGCGGCTTCGTCTGGCTGAAGCGCGAGATCACCCCGCAGCAGCAGGCGGAAATCCACCGGCTCGGCCTGCCGGGCATCGGCTTCCTGCGCGAGAACCGGCGGGTCTATCCCGGCAATACGCTGGCCGCCCATGTGCTGGGCACCACCAACATCGACAATCAGGGCATTGCCGGGCTGGAAAAGTGGATCGACAATCGGGGCCTCGCCGAGCTTCACCTCGCGGGCTTCGCCACCGACCGGCAGCAGAAGCCGGTGGAACTGGCGGTCGACCTGCGGGTGCAGCACGTCCTGCGCGACGAGCTGGTCGATGCCAAGGAGAAGTTCAAGGCCATCGCCGCCGCCGGGCTGGTAGCCGACGTGCGCACCGGCGAGATTCTCGCCATGGCCTCGCTGCCCGACTTCGACGCCAACGACCCGGCCCGCGCGCTGGATGCCAAGAACCTCAACCGCCTGACCACCGGCGTGTTCGAGATGGGCTCCACCTTCAAGGCGCTCACCTTCGCCATGGCGCTGGACTCCGGCAAAGTGAACCTGAACTCCATGGTGGACGCCCGCGGCGCGCTGAGCTTCGGCCGCTTCCGCATTCACGACTACCACGCGCAGAACCGCATGCTGAGCGTGCCGGAGGTGTTCACCTGGTCGTCCAACATCGGCACCGCGCGCATGGCGCTGATGTGCGGCGTCGACGCGCACAAGGCGTTCCTCAAGAAGGTGGGCCAGCTCGACCGGTTGCGCACCGAGCTGCCGGAGAGCGCCGCGCCGATCGTGCCCAAGCGCTGGGGCGACCTCAACACCGCCACCATCGCCTTCGGCCACGGCCTCGCGGTGGCGCCGCTTCAGGCGGTGATGGCGGTGAATGCGCTGGTGAACGGCGGCTGGCTGATCCCGCCCACCTTCATGAAGCGCACGCAGGACGAGGCGATGGCGATCGCCACCCAGGTCATCAAGCCCGAGACCAGCGCCAAGATGCGCTATCTGATGCGGCTCAACGCCGAGAAGGGCTCGGCCTCCAGCCTCGCCAAGATCGCCGGCGCCTATTATCCCGGCGGCAAGACCGGCACGGCGGAAAAGGTCATCAACGGCCGCTATTCCAGCACCAAGCTGCTCACCACCTTCACCGGCATCTTCCCGATGGACGATCCGCAGTATCTGGTGCTGGTGATGCTGGACGAGCCGCAGGCCGTGCCCGGCACCTACGGCTTCGCCACCGCGGGCTGGAACTCCGGGCCGACCACGGGCAAGATCATGGCGCGGATAGCCCCGCTGCTCGGCCAGATGCCGCGCACCAACCTGCCGCCGGTCGAAAGCCTTTTGACCACGGCCAAGGTGGCGCAGGCGCAGTGAAGGAACACAACGTGTCGCCGCGCCTCACCCTCGGCGAGCTGGTCGGCGCCGACGCCGATTATGGCGGCGCCGACCCGGCTCTGCCGGTCGCCGGCCCCGCGCTCGACAGCCGTGCGGTGACCGCCGGCGACGTGTTTTTCGCTTTGGCCGGGGCGAAGGACAGCGGCCTGCGCTTTGCCGAGGCCGCCGCCGCCCGCGGCGCCGCGGCCATCGTCGGCGACGTCGAACGCCCGGCGGAGCTGCCGGCCGGCATCGCCTATGTCCGCGTCGGCAATGCCCGCCGCGCGGTGGCGCTGGCGGGCGCGCGCGCCTTTCCGCGCCAGCCGAAGACCATCGCCGCCGTCACCGGCACCTCCGGCAAGACCTCGGTGGCCGACTTCACCCGGCAGATCTGGACCCGCGCCGGCCACAAGGCCGCCAGCCTCGGCACGCTCGGCGTCGTTAGCCCGGCCGGCGCCGCCTATGGCGCGCTGACCACGCCCGACCCCATCGCTTTGCACCGCACGCTCGACCAGCTGGCCGGCGAGGGCGTGACGCATCTGTGCCTGGAGGCCTCCTCGCACGGGCTCGACCAGCACCGGCTGGACGGCGTGCGGCTCGCCGCCGGCGCCTTCACCAACCTCTCGCACGACCATCTCGA
Organism: Xanthobacteraceae bacterium; assembly: GCA_041287585.1. Classification (GTDB taxonomy): domain Bacteria; phylum Pseudomonadota; class Alphaproteobacteria; order Rhizobiales; family Xanthobacteraceae; genus Ancylobacter. Next base: position 7,587 of record JBGGNI010000205.1, on the reverse strand, counting down.
CTACCACGCCACCCTCGCCGCCTATCTCGACGCCAAGCTGCGGCTGTTCGCCGAGCTGCTCGGGCGTGGCGCCGGCGCGGCGATCTGGGTGGACAGCGAGGCCGGCGGAAGGGTGGCGGACACCGCGGCGGACCATGGGCTGGAGGTGCTCGGCATCGGCACCAGCGCCGCCGGCATCGCGCTCATGGAACGCACCGAAGAGGGCCTCGGCCAGCGGCTCGTGGTGCAGGCCGAAGGCCGCACCCGGCGCCTGCTGCTGCCGCTGGTCGGCGCCTTCCAGGCCGAGAACGCGCTGGTCGCCGCCGGCCTCGCCACGCTCACCGGCCTGCCTGCGGCGGAAGCGCTGGAATCGCTGGAGGACCTGGTCGGCGTGCCCGGCCGGCTGGAACTGGTGGGCCACCGCAATGGGGCCGGCGTCTTTGTCGACTACGCCCACAAGCCCGACGCGCTGGACAATGCGCTGGCGGCGCTGCGCCCCTCCACGCGCGGCCGGCTGATCGTGGTGTTCGGCTGCGGCGGCGACCGGGACCGCGCCAAGCGGGGGCTGATGGGCACGATTGCTAGCACGCGGGCCGATCTCGTCATCGTCACCGACGACAATCCGCGCAGCGAGGCGCCCGCCGCCATCCGCGCCGAAATCCTTGCCCGCGCCCCCGGCGCCCGCGAAATCGGCGACCGGGCGGACGCGATCCGCACCGCCGTCGCCGAGCTGAAAGACGGCGACGTGCTGCTGATCGCCGGAAAGGGCCACGAAACCGGCCAAATCATCGGCGACCGCACGCTGCCGTTTTCAGACCGCAGCGTCGCGGTCGCCGCGCTCGGGGACTGATCAGTGATGGCCGAACCGCTCTGGACCCCGGAATCCCTTGCAGCCGCCACCGGCGGCACGCTGTCCGGCGCACCGCCGGCGCAGCTGACCGGCGTGTCGATCGATAGCCGCACACTCGGCCCCGGCGAGGTGTTCGTCGCCATCATGGGCGAGAACAGCGACGGCCATGCTTATGTCCCGGCCGCGCTGGCACGCGGCGCCGGCCTCGCCATCGTCGCCCGCGACAAGCGCGCCGACATGCCGGACGGCGCGCCGCTGCTGGCGGTGGAGGAGCCGCTGGCCGCCCTGGAGGCCGCCGGCCGCGCCGCCCGCGCCCGCAGCCCGGCGCACATCGTCGCGGTAACCGGCTCGGTCGGCAAGACCACCACCAAGGAGGCGCTGCTGCTGGCGCTCGGCGCCGATGGGCCGACCCACGCCTCGGCCGCCTCCTACAATAATCATTGGGGCGTGCCGCTGTCGCTCGCCCGCCTGCCCGTCAGTGCCCGCTACGGCGTGTTCGAGCTGGGCATGAACCATGCCGGCGAAATCGGCCCGCTGGCGCGGATGGTGCGCCCGCACGTCGCGCTCGTCACCACCGTGGAGCCGGTGCACATCGCCGCCTTCCCGCATGTGGAAGCCATCGCCGACGCCAAGGCGGAAATCTTCGAGGGCGTCGAGCCCGGCGGCGCCGCCGTGCTGAACGCCGACAACCCGCATTTCGCCCGGCTGGACGCCGCCGCCCGCACTGCGGGCATCGGCACCGTCATCGGCTTCGGCGAGGCGCCGACGGCGCAGGCCCGCCTGCTCGATGTCGTGCTGCACCCGGCGGGGTCGGCGGCCACCGCCGACATTCTCGGGCAGATCGTCAGCTTCAAGGTCGGCCTGCCCGGCCGGCACATCGTGCAGAATGCGCTCGGCGTGCTGGCGAGCGTGCAGCTTGCCGGCGCCGACCTCGCTCTGGCCGCGCTGGCGCTGGCCAGGCTGGCGCCCCCGCCCGGCCGCGGCGTGCGCACGCCGCTGCGCGTGCCGGGCGGCGAGGCGCTGCTGATCGACGAGAGCTACAACGCCAATCCGGCCTCGATGCGCGCCGCGCTCGCGGTGCTGCAGCACGCCCCGGTGGGCGGCCGCGGCCGGCGCATCGCCGTGCTTGGCGACATGCTGGAGCTCGGCGTCACCGGCGAGGACCTGCACCGCGGGCTCGCCCCGGCGGCGCGCGCGGCGGACCTGGTGTTCTGCGCCGGCCCGCTGATGCACGCGCTGTGGCAGGACCTGCCGCCGACCCGGCGCGGCGCCTGGGCACCGGATTCGGCAACCCTGCTGCCTTTGGTGGCGGAAGCGCTGCGCGGCGGCGACGTCGTCGTCGTCAAGGGTTCGAACGGCAGCCGCATGGGCCCGCTCGCCCGCGCGCTGGCCGAGCGTTTCAGAGCTGTGACGGCGGAAGGTTGACGCGATGCTGCAATGGCTGGCCCAGTTCAATGAGAGCCTCCCGGCGCTCAATCTGTTCCGTTACATCACCTTCCGCACCGGCGGGGCGATCATCACCGCGCTGCTGTTCGTCTTCCTGTGCGGGCCGGCCATCATCGCCCTGCTGCGCCTGAAGCAGGGCAAGGGCCAGCCGATCCGCACCGACGGGCCGCAGTCGCATTTGCTCACCAAGAAGGGCACGCCCACCATGGGCGGGCTGATGATCTTCTCCGGCCTCATGGTGGCGACGCTGTTGTGGGGCAACCTGTCGAATTTCTATGTCTGGGTCGTGCTGTTCGTCACCATCGGCTTCGGGCTGATCGGCTTCTATGACGACTATCTCAAGGTGACCAAGCAGACCCATAACGGCCTGTCCGGCAAAACGCGGCTGCTGATCGAGGCGCTGATCGCAGGCGCGGCGGTGGTGGTCATGGTGCATGTCGGGCGTGCACCGCTGTCGAGTTCGCTGGCCTTCCCGTTCTTCAAGGGCCTGCTGCTGGACTTCGGCTGGTTCTTCGTGGTGTTCGGCGCCTTCGTCGTGGTCGCCGCCGGCAATGCGGTGAACCTCACCGACGGGCTCGACGGCCTGGCCATCGTGCCGGTGATGGTGGCCTCGGCCAGCTTCGGCATGATCGCGTATCTGTCCGGCAACGTGCTGTTCGCCGATTATCTGCAGATCCATTATGTCGCCGGCGTCGGCGAGCTGGCGGTCATCTGCGGCGCCCTGCTGGGTGCCGGCATCGGCTTCCTGTGGTTCAACGCGCCGCCGGCGCAAATCTTCATGGGCGACACCGGCTCGCTGGCGCTGGGCGGCCTGCTCGGCACCATCGCGGTGGCCACCAAGCACGAGATCGTGCTGTGCATCATCGGCGGGCTGTTCGTGCTGGAGGCGGTATCGGTGATCGTGCAGGTGGTGTCGTTCAAACTCACCGGCCGGCGCGTCTTCAAGATGGCGCCGATCCACCACCATTTCGAACAACTGGGCTGGACCGAGCCGCAGATCGTGATCCGCTTCTGGATCATCGCGGTGGTGCTGGCGCTGATCGGGCTGTCGACGCTGAAGCTGCGGTGAGGGTGGCGGCGGGGAAGTGCGACTCTCATGGCGGCGCGCATTCGCCCTCCCCGCCCCTCCCCCGCACGCGGGAGCGGGAGAAGTGGCGCCTTGTTCTTCCCTCTGTGGCCCGCGAAGCGGGTCGGAGGGGGAACTCCAGCCGGACGCGACGGCGCTTGACGCCCGGCCGCCCCTACCCCGCACGCGGGCGAGAGTGATAGACGCCGTTCCGTCGCCGCGAAAAATGCGCTAGCGAGATCGGCGCACCCGCCCCCCTGCAACCGGTTCGAACCATGATTCCCGTCACCAGCCTCCGCGACCGCACCGTCGCCTTGTTCGGCCTCGGCGGCTCCGGGCTTGCCACGGCGCAGGCGCTGCGCGCCGGCGGGGCGCAGGTGCTGGCTTGGGATGATTCGCCGGCGGCGCTCGCCAAGGCGGCGGCGGCCGACATTCCGACCGGCGATCTGCGCACCCTCGACTGGAGCACGGTCGCCGCGCTGGTCCTGGCGCCGGGCGTGCCGCTCACCCATCCCGTGCCGCACTGGTCGGTGGCGCTTGCCCGCAATGCCGGGGTCGAGATCATCGGCGATATCGAATTGTTCTGCCGCGAGCGCCGCATGCTGGCGCCGCGCTCGCACATCGCCGCCATCACCGGCACCAACGGCAAGTCCACCACCACGGCGCTGCTGGCTCACCTGCTGCGCAAGGGCGGGCGCGACGTGCAGATCGGCGGCAATTTCGGACCGGCGATCCTGTCGCTGGAGCCGCCCAAGGCCGGGCGGGTGCATGTCATCGAGTGCTCCTCCTACCAGATCGACCTTGCGCCCTCGCTGGACCCTTCGGTCGGCGTGCTCCTCAACATCACGCCGGACCATCTCGATCGCCACGGCACGCTGGAGCACTATGCGGCGGTGAAGGAGCGGCTGGTAGCCGGCGTCGCCGCCGGCGGCACCGCGGTGATCGGGGTCGACGATAGCTGGTGCCAGGCGGTCGCCGACCGGCTGGAGCGCGACGGCGCCCATGTGGTGCGCATCTCGGCCCGCCGGCCGCTCGCCGACGGCATCTATTACGAGGCCGGCCAACTCCTGGTGGCCGAGGGCGGCGTCACCCGCTTCACCCTGCCGCTCGGTGCCATCGGCTCGCTGCGCGGCGCCCATAACGGCCAGAACGCCGCCGCCGCCTTTGCCGGCGCCCGCGCGCTCGGCCTCGCGCCGGAGGTCATCGCCGCTGCCATGGCCAGCTTCCCCGGCCTCGCCCACCGCATGGAACAGGTCGGCCGCCGCGGCGTGGTGCTGTTCGTCAACGACTCCAAAGCCACCAATGCGGATGCCGCCGAGCGCGCGCTGTCGAGCTTCGAGGAGGTGTTCTGGATTGCCGGCGGCAAGCCGAAAGAGGGCGGCATCGCTCCGCTCGCGCCTTTTTTCCCGCGCATCCGCAAGGCCTACCTCATCGGCACCGCCGCGCAGGACTTCGCCGCCACGCTGGGAGAGACGGTACCGCACGTCATCAGCGGCACGCTCGACGCGGCGGTGCAGCAGGCCGCCGACGACGCCGCCGCCTCCGGCCTGGCAAGCCCGGTGGTGCTGCTCTCGCCCGCCTGCGCCAGCTTCGACCAGTATCCGAACTTCGAAGTGCGCGGCGACCATTTTCGCACCCTAGTGCAGGCCCTGCCCGGCGGCGTTTCGCCGCCGTGAGGTCGTGGCGGCGGACGCGCCCTTCTTAATCCCCCGTCAACCCTAATCGTTCGATAGTGCCGGGCGTGCTGCAGCGACCCGGAGTGTTGCGTTGATGATTTCGCGTGCCGAACGGACCGTGGTCGGCGAATGGTGGTGGACGGTAGACCGCCTGCTGCTCGGCGCCCTGGCTGCCCTCATGGTGGTCGGCATCGTGCTGGCGCTCGCCGCCAGCCCGCCCATCGCCGCGCGGCTCGGCATCGCCGACCCGTTTCATTTCGTCAACCGGCAGGTGATGTTCCTGGTGCCGGCGGTCGGGGTGCTGATCGGCACCTCGTTCCTGTCGCCGCGGCAGATCCGGCGCGTCTCACTGGCCCTTTTTCTGCTTTTTCTGGCCTTACTGTACGCCACACTGGTCATCGGCCCGGAGGTCAAGGGCGCGCGGCGCTGGCTGAACCTCGCCGGCGTCACCATCCAGCCCTCGGAGTTCCTCAAGCCGGCCTTCGTCATCATCGCCGCCTGGCTGTTCTCGGAAGGCGTGCGCCGGCCGGAAATGCCCAGCCGGGCGCTCGCCTGCCTGCTGCTCGGCGCGGTGGTTATTCCCTTGGTCCTGCAGCCGGATTTCGGCCAGACCATGCTGGTTTCGATGGTCTGGAGCGCGCTGTTCTTCCTGGCCGGGCTGCGCATCGTCTGGGTCGTCGGGCTCGGCGGCGTCGGCGCGTTCGGGCTGTTCGCGGCCTATACCATGGTACCGCACGTCACCAAGCGCATCGACCGCTTCCTCAATCCGGAATCCGGCGACACCTACCAGATCGACCTGGCCATCGAAAGCTTCCTCCATGGCGGCTGGCTCGGCCAGGGTCCGGGCGAGGGAACGGTGAAGCGGGTGCTGCCGGACGGACACACGGATTTCGTATTTGCCGTGGCGGCAGAAGAGTTTGGCGCGGTATTGTGCCTGATGCTGGTGGGGCTGTTCGCCTTCATCGTGCTGCGCGCCCTGCTGCACGCGATGGAGGACGAAGACCCGTTCGTGCGCTTCGCCACAGCGGGCCTTGCCGTGCTGTTCGGCCTGCAATCCGCCATCAACATGATGGTCAATCTGCACCTCATTCCGGCCAAGGGCATGACCCTTCCCTTCGTCTCCTACGGCGGTTCGTCCTTGATTTCATTGGCTTACGGCATGGGCATGCTGGTCGCCCTTACCCGGCGGCGACCGCGCAGCGCCACGCTGGCCGAGCTCGAACGCCACGGCGTTCCGGCCTGAGATGAGCGCTCCCGAAACGCCTCTCATCCTGCTCGCGGCCGGCGGCACGGGCGGGCATTTGTTCCCCGCCGAGGCGCTCGCCGGCGCGCTGCAGGCGCGCGGCGTTGCGGTGGAACTGGTCACAGACAGCCGAGCGGCCCGCTATGCTGGCCACTTCCCGGCGCGAAAACTCCATATATTGCCGGCAGATACGGTGCGCGGCCGCTCGCCGCTGGCACTCGCCCGCACCACTGTCACGCTCGGTACCGGCATCGCCAAGGGCTTCGCTTTGATGCGCCGCCTGCGGCCGGCCGCGGTGGTCGGCTTCGGCGGCTACCCCACCGTGCCGCCGCTCGCCGCCGCCGTGCTGGCCCGCCTGCCGACCGTGATCCACGAGGCCAACGCCGTGCCCGGCCGCGCCAATGCGCTGCTGGCACCCTATGTTTCCGCCATCGCCACCGGCTATCCTGACCTGTTCGCGGCCCAGCCGCCACTCGCCGCCAAGGCCCGCCACACCGGAAACCCGGTGCGCCCGGCCGTGCTCGCAGTGGCCGGCGCGGCGTTTGCTCCACCGGATTCTGTGAGCCCGATCAATCTATTGGTGTTCGGCGGCAGCCAGGGCGCCCGCATCATGAGCGAGATCGTGCCGCCGGCGGTGGCGCGTCTCGCCCCGGCGCTGCGCGCCCGGCTGCGCATCGTCCAGCAGTGCCGGGCGGAGGATATCGACGAGGTGCGGGCCGCCTATGGCGCGCTCGGCGTCGCGGCGGAACTCGCCCCCTTCTTCGCCGATCTGCCCGCGCGCATGGCGGAGGCGCATCTGGTGATCGGCCGCTCCGGCGCCTCGACCGTCGCCGAACTGAGCGTCATCGGCCGGCCCTCGGTGCTGGTGCCGCTGCCCAATGCGCTCGACCAGGACCAACTCGCCAATGCCATGGCGCTCGCCAAGGCCGGCGGCGCGCTCCTGCTGCCGCAGGTCGACTTCACCCCCGAGCGATTCGCCAGCGAATTCAGCCGCTTCGCCGCCGCGCCGGAAACGCTGGCCGCCATGGCGAGCGCCGCAAAGCGGCTCGGCCGGGCCGATGCCGCCGAGCGGCTGGCCGATTTCGTCCTCGACCTCACCCGGCGCACGGGATGACGGCGCGGCGCCGCTGGTCTATGGCTCGGCCCGCCTGACAAGGAACCCCGCTTATGAAGCTCCCGCTCTCCCTCGGCCCGATCCACTTCGTCGGCATCGGCGGCATCGGCATGAGCGGCATCGCCGAGGTGCTGCACAATCTCCACTACACGGTGCAAGGCTCCGACGTCGCCGAGAGCGCCAATGTCCGCCGGCTGACCGAGATGGGCATAA
>JBGGNI010000204.1:0-12991 GCA_041287585.1 Xanthobacteraceae bacterium | reverse complement strand
CATCTGGTCGGCGATGGCCTTGTAGATGTCGGGGCGGGAATGGCCGAGGCAGGAGACGGCGGCGCCGCCGCAGGCGTCGAGATAGCGCTTGCCGTCGGCATCCACGATGGTGCAGCCGTCGCCCTTCACGGCCACGGGCAGCTCAACGCCGAGGCTGCGATGCAGGATGTAGCTCATGGAACGTCTCCGCGGGAGATGAGGGCGGCGACCACGGCGCCCTGGCCCGCCTCGGCCACGATCAGGGGGGTGATGTCGAGTTCGGTGACGGCGCCGTCGTGGTCGGCCACGACATGGCTGAGCCGATGGATCGCCTCGACCAGCGCGTCGATGTCCGCTGGCAGCTTGCCGCGAAAACCCGTGAGCAGCTTGGTCTCGTTTATGATCCCGCCGTGCGAGACACGCAGCGCGCTGTTCTGCATCGGCCATTCCGAGCATATGAGCGCGACGGATGTCTGCGCCATCACCGGCCGGCCGAAGAACAGCATGAGCCGCGCCATCGGGCTTCTGCTCGACAAGGGGCTGGTGGAGCGCGAGGCCGACGGCGAGGACGGGCGGCGCAAGCCCTCGCCTCAGAACACGCCCGGAATCACGCGGGCGGTGCGGGCCATATAGGCGCGGTATTCGTCGCCGAAGCTCTCCAGCATCATCGCTTCCTCCCGCCCGACGCGGAAGGCGAACAGCGTGCCGAAGCCGATGAAGCCGGCCGGCGCCGCGATCCAGTTCGGCAGCAGGATGAGCTGCGCCAGCGCCCACAGGAAGAAGGCGGAATACATCGGGTGGCGCACATAGCGGTACACGCCGGCGGTGATCAGCTTGTGCCGGTCCTTGATCTCCAGCGTCACCGACCAGTTCTTGCCGAGGTCCTTGTGGGTGCGGCGGAACAGCCAGAGCGAGGCGGCGAACACCAGGCCGCCGGCGACCAGCTGGACCGGCGAGGCCGGGTAGTCGGCAAAGGCCGGCACGCCCGCAAACACCCAGGCGCCCGGCACGATGCCGAGGCCGAGCGTGGAGATGGAGAGCAGGATCCGCTCGCGCAGCCGGTCGCGCGCCAGCGCCACCCGCTCGCGCTTCACCCGGCGCTCGAACGGAAAACGTATGGCGTACCAGCCGAGCACGCCGACGGCCCAGACGGTCTTGATGGCGAGGATGAGGCTCATGTCCGATCCGATGATGCGGCCGGCGGCAGCAGCGTGCCGTCCGGCGCGAAGCGGCCGGCAGTGCCGGCCGGGGCCGCGACCAGCTCGGCGAAGGGAACCGGGCCGAGCGCGATCATGAAATAGTCGTACGGGGCGCGCCGTTCATTGGCGAGCAGGAACTGGTAGTGCAGCCGCATCATGCTCCAGCGATGCCGCCGGAAGCTGTGCGGCGTCAACATCTGCTTCAGGCTCACCGTCCGCACGATCGGCGGGGGATGCGGCCTGGAGGGATCGATCCGGCGCAGCAGCACCGGATGCACCTTGTGGAAATTGATGGCGTCGTGGCGCGACTGGTACTCGGCCCAGACCAGGCCCGGCGTTGCCGCCACGCGCGCCGCCTGCGCCCGCACCCGCGCCCCGGCCGGATGCAGGCCCAGCTTGGGTATGGTGGCGCCGACGGTGAGCAGGCACAGCCGTGTCGGACCGGCGCACAGGTCCGGCGCGCGGTCCAGCGCGCGGTCCAGCACGCCGAGCGCCAGAGTGGCACCGAGGCTGTGGCCGACCAGGATGATCTCGTCGTCGGTGCCGGCGCGCACCCGATCGATCAGCATCTGCGCAAAATGGTCGAGCCGCGCCTCCAGCTCCGGCGCCCGGCCGCGCATATAGGCGCGGGCGAGGTCCCAGTCGTCCAGCGCCTGGTGCAGTCGCCAGCTCCGGCCTGGCTGGTGGACGAGGCCGGCAAAGACGGCGACGCCGGTCGCAAGGCCGGCCAGCACCGCCGCCGCCGCCGGCAGCGCCGGCGCCGCCCACGCCAGCGCGCAGGCCATCAGCCAGCCGGCCGCGCCGCCGAGCGCGGCGAACAGGCCGACCACGAGGAACGGAAAGAAGAAGAACAGCCCGTAGCGCACGCAGGCCCGCAAATAGCGCCAGGCCGTGCCGCTGACCAGGAAGTCACCAAGCGCCGAAAAGCCGCCGAACAGCCGGGCCGCGGCCGAACGGCGGTCGAGCGCGACCACGATGTCCTCCCAGCGCAGCACCTCATAGACGGTCGCCGTTTGCCAGTTCGGCCCCTGGGTGCGCACCGACCAGTGGGCTCCGAGGCTGTCGCCGCCGTCCTCGCGGGCGCTCACATCGGTGCTGACGTTCCACAATTTCGAGAAGCGGCCGGCCTGGTTGGCGAAGCGGCCGTGGTGGTAGTCCATCTCGGTCGCATCATGGCCGGGCAGCAGCAACACCCGGCGGCGCAGCGCCGCAGCGTCACGCTCCGGCTCGATTCCCGATTCTGCCCGCCCGCCCGTCATTCGGCGGTTTTAGCCGATGCGCCGGCCGCGCGCCAATCCGCTGCGTGTCGCCCTTCCTTCGTTGCGGGTCCATGCGCGTTGCGTGGCTCGCGGCGTTTAGTGTATGCCTCATCCGTTCCTTCCGCCGCGTCCGCGCTTGGGCGCATCGGAGACCTACGTGACGCTGCCTTCGACCCCCCTGCTCGACACACTGCGCGAGCCCTCCGACCTGCGCCGCTTGCCGGAGACGCAACTCGCGACGGTGGCAGATGAATTGCGCGCCGAAACGGTCGCCGCGGTGTCCGTGACCGGCGGCCATCTTGGCGCCGGGCTCGGCGTGGTCGAGCTTACTGTGGCGCTGCATTATGTGTTCGACACGCCGCACGACCGGCTGATCTGGGATGTCGGCCACCAGGCCTATCCGCACAAGATCCTGACCGGACGGCGCGACCGCATCCGCACCCTGCGCCAGGGCGGCGGGCTCTCGGGCTTCACCAACCGGGCGGAGAGCGAGTACGACCCGTTCGGCGCCGGCCATTCCTCGACATCGATCTCGGCCGGGCTCGGCATGGCGGTGGCGCGCGATCTGGACGGCGGCCAGCGCAATGTGGTGTGCGTGATCGGCGACGGCGCGATGTCGGCCGGCATGGCCTATGAGGCGATGAACAATGCGGGGGCGATGGATTCGCGCCTCATCGTCATTCTCAACGACAACGACATGTCGATCGCCCCGCCGGTGGGCGCGATGTCGGCCTATCTGGCGCGGCTGCTGTCCGGGCGGACCTACCGTTCGCTGCGGGAAACCGCCAAGCAGCTCGCCCGCCGCCTGCCCAAATTCTTCGGCCAGAAGGCGGCCCGTGCCGAAGAGTTCGCCCGCGGCTTCTGGACCGGCGGCACGCTGTTCGAAGAACTCGGCTTCTTCTATGTCGGGCCGATCGACGGCCATAATCTGGATCACCTGCTGCCGGTGCTGCGCAATGTGCGCGACACCGAGGGCGGCCCGGTGCTGGTGCATGTCGTGACCCGCAAGGGCAAGGGCTACGCCCCGGCCGAAGCCTCCGCCGACAAGTACCACGGCGTGGTGCGTTTCGACGTCGCCACCGGGGCGCAGAAGAAGGTGGCGGCCAACGCGCCGAGCTACACCCACATCTTCGCCGAGGGGCTGATCGAGGAAGCGCGGCACGATCCCAAGATCGTCGCCATCACCGCCGCCATGCCGGCAGGCACCGGGCTCGACCTGTTCGGCCGGCATTTTCCCGAGCGCACCTTCGATGTCGGCATTGCCGAGCAGCACGCCGTGACCTTCGCCGCCGGCCTTGCCGCCGAGGGTTTCAAGCCGTTCTGCGCGCTCTACTCCACCTTCCTGCAGCGGGCCTATGACCAGCTGGTGCACGACGTCGCCATCCAGCGCCTGCCGGTGCGCTTCGCCATCGACCGGGCCGGCCTGGTCGGTGCCGACGGCGCCACGCATGCCGGTGCCTACGACCTGGCAATGCTCGCCTGCGTGCCGGGCATGGTGATCATGGCCCCCGCCGACGAGGCGGAGCTGATGCACATGGTGGCAACCGCCGCCGCCTATGACGACGGGCCGATCGCCTTCCGCTATCCGCGCGGCGAAGGCGTCGGGCTGGAACGACCGGAGCGTGGCGTGCCGCTCGCCATCGGCCGCGGCCGGGTGGTGCGGCAAGGCTCCACCGTGGCGCTGCTGTCCATCGGCACCCGGCTCGCCGCCTGCCTCGCCGCCGCGGAGATGCTCAGCGGCTTCGGCCTCTCGACGACGGTGGCCGACGCCCGCTTCGTCAAGCCGCTGGATCGCGACATGGTTCTCGAACTGGCGCGCAACCACGAAGTTCTGGTGACGGTGGAAGAGGGGGCGCCCGGCGGCTTCGGCGCGCAGGTGCTGGCGCTGCTGGCCGAGGCCGGTGCGCTGGAGCACGGGCTGAAGCTGCGCACGCTGACCCTGCCGGACAGCTTCATCGACCACGCCACCCCGGCGGTGCAGCTCGCTGCGGCGGGGCTCGACGCCGACGGCATCGTCGCCGGCGTGCTGGGCTGTCTCGGCCGCAGCCGCGAGGTGAGCCGGATCGTCGGGCTGCGCGGCTGAACCGCTCAGCCGGCGCGGGCCGGCACGATGGCCGGCTTCAGGCAGGCTTTCTCGAAATCGGCGATCCGCTTCTGCAAGCTTGCCAGCGGCAGCGTCTCGGTGGCGCCGGGCACGACGATGCGAAGCTGCTCGGCCGTCTTGAACAGCTCCACCAGCTTGGGCTCCAGCGTCACCTGTGCCTCCACCGCCATCCGACCGTCGGTGGCGGAGGGGAATACGCTGGCGGCGAACTCCACGGTTACCCGGCCATTGCCGATCACCAGCTTCACCGCATCGCCGGGCCGCGCCTTGGGCGGCGACACCTCGGCGACCACCTGGAACAGGCCGCCGTCCGGCCGGCAGGCCACGAACAGCGTGGGCGCCGGCGTGCCCGGAATGCGGAACTGGAGGGTGACGCCCTCCTCTTCGCGGGCCGCCGTCCACACGCCGGGGTTCTTCACCGGCTTGTCCTTGGCCGCTTTGGCCCTGGCGGCCTTTTCCTTGGCGGTTTCCGCCGGCTTGCGCGCGGTGGCGGCGCTCGCCGCCGGCATCGACGCGGCCAGCACGGCCAGCATGCAGCACAGGCTTAACGCTGCCCTGCCGGCCTTTACTCCACGCATGAAACCCCCATCGCCCCGGCGGACGCAAAGACTATATCATCATGGCATATGCCTTCCGCCGGATGAATGCTGCGTGACCGATTCTCAGACCTCCCCGCCGGCCCGGCAGCGTGCCGATGTGCTGCTGGTGGCGCGCGGCCTGTTCGACAGCCGTGCCCGCGCCCAGGCGGCGATCGCTGCGGGGCTGGTGCGCGCCGGCGGTCGCCTGGTGACCAAGGCCTCCGAGCACTTGGCCGTCGAAGCCGCCATCGAGGCGCAGGCGCCGTTTCCCTGGGTGTCGCGGGCCGGGGTGAAGCTCGCCGCGGCGCTGGATGCGGCCGGGCTGGACGTTTCCGGCGCGCTGGCGCTCGATGTCGGCGCCTCCACCGGCGGCTTCACCGAGGTGCTGCTGGCCCGTGGCGCACGGCGCGTCTATGCGGTGGATGTCGGGCGCGATCAGCTCCACGAGAGGCTACGCGGCCGGCCGGACGTGGTGTCGCTGGAGGGCACCGACATCCGCGCCTTGCCGGCTTCGGTGCTGGAGCGGCCGGTGGATGTGGTGACCATCGATGTCAGCTTCATCGGGCTCGCTCATGTGCTGGCGCCGGCCCTGGCGCTTGCCGGGCCGCAGGCGCGGCTGGTGGCGCTGGTGAAACCGCAATTCGAGGTCGGGCGCGCGCATCTGTCGAAAGGCGGCATCGTGCGCGATGCGATGGTGCGGGCGGCGGCGGTGGATGCCGTGGCCGATGAGCTGGCGCGGCTGAACTGGGCGGTGCGCCAGCGCGTGCCGTCGCCCATCGCCGGCGGCGACGGCAATGAGGAGACCCTGCTGGTGGCCGCCCGTGCATGAGCCTTCGGACGCCACGCTGCGTCTCGCCATCGATCGGCTCGGCCATCGCGGCGACGGCATCGGCGAGACCGCGGATGGCCCGCTCTATGTCCCGCTCGCTCTGCCGGGCGAGACCGTTGAGGTCAGCCGGCACGGCGACCATGGCCGCCTGATCGCCGTGCTGGAGGCCAGTGCGGAGCGGGTGGCGCCGCCCTGTCCGCATGTCGGGCCGTGCGGCGGCTGCGCCTTCCAGCACTGGGCCGCCGCGCCCTATCGCGCCTGGAAGCGAGCTTTGGTGCTGGACGCGCTGTCCCGCGCCGGGCTTGACGCACCGGTGGCCCCGTTGCGCGACGGCCACGGTGCCGGGCGCCGCCGGGCGGTGTTCCATGCCCGCAGTCAGGGCCGCGATGCCCTCACCGTCGGCTTTGCCGGGCGGCGCAGCCACCACATCGTGCCGATCGACCGCTGCCTGGTGCTGGCGCCGGCGCTGGACGGCGCGCTGCCGGCGGCCTGGGCGGTGGCGGAAGCCCTTATGCCGCTAACCAAGCCGCTCGACCTGCAGGTGACGGCCAGCGACACCGGGCTGGACATGGATGTGCGCGGGTCCGGCCCGCTGAATGGCCGGGCGATGGGGATGCTTGCCGCGCTGGCCGAGCGGTTCGACCTTGCCCGGCTCACCCGCCATGGCGAACTTGTGGTGCAGCGCCGCCCGCCCATGCTCGGCATCGGCCGGGCGCAGGTGCCGCTGCCGCCGGGCGGCTTCCTCCAGGCCACCGCGGCCGGCGAGGTGGAACTTGCCGGCCTGGTTCGCTCCGCAATGGGCGGCGCGCGCCGCGTCGCCGATCTGTTCGCAGGGGTCGGCACCTTTGCGCTGCGGCTGGCCGAGAGCGCGCGCGTCACCGCAGTGGAATCGAGCGCCCCGGCGGTGGAGGCGCTGGCCCGCGCCGTGCGCGGCGTCTCCGGGCTGAAGCCCGTGGAGGCAACGGTGCGCGACCTGTTCCGCCGCCCGCTGCTGCCAGCCGAGCTTGCCGGGTTCGACGCCGTGGTGTTCGACCCGCCCCGGCAGGGTGCGGAGGCGCAGGCGCGCCAGCTCGCCGCCAGCCGCGTGCCGCTGGTGATCGGCGTGTCGTGCGACCCCGCCAGCTTCGCCCGCGATGCTGCTTTGCTGGTCGCCGGCGGCTACCGGCTGACGCAGGTGACGCCGGTCGACCAGTTCCTCTATTCGGCGCATGTCGAGCTGGTCGGCGTGTTCCGCCGTTAACCCGTGAGCCGGCGCACCGTGCGTAGCGGGGCGCTTGCGGCGGCGATGCGCTCCAGTGCCCGCGCCATCGGCTCGCGCACCACCGCCATGGCGTGGGCGGTGGCGTGCAGCAGCGTGCCGCGATCCTCCACGATGCCGACATGGCCGGGCCAGAACAGCAGGTCGCCGCGCCGGAAGGCGGCCGGATCGGACTCGGTCGCCGTGCCCAGCGCGGCTTCCTGCATGTCGCTGTCGCGCGGGCACGCCACGCCGCAGGCGGTGAGCGCGGCCTGCACCAGGCCGGAACAATCCAGCCCCAGGCTGGAGCGCCCGCCCCACAGATAGGGCGCGCCAAGAAACCCGGCGGCCACCTCGACGAAATCGCCGGCATGCTCCCCGAGCGGCGCCAGATGCCCGGCGAACACGAAGCCGGCCGGCGTGCGCGCGAACCGGCCATGGATGTCGAGCACCGTGAGCCGGCTGTTCAGCGACAGCAGCAGCAGCGGCGGCGCCTTGATGCCGGGGCCGGGAAACACCGGGGTGCGCAGCGCCGCCACGCGGTGGGTGGCCGCCGCGCGCAGCGGCGCCAGCGCCTCGGCCGGCAGCCAGCCGACATAGCCATCGGCATCGAGCTGGCCCCAGGCCCAGCCTTCCTCGGTGGTCTCGAACACCGTCACCGTCTCGCCGAACAGCGTCTCGGTCACCAGGCTCGCCTCCGGCGAAGCCGTGGCGCGCACCGGCACGGTGGGCCAGGCGACGCGCTGCGGTTCGCCCTCGACGAAGCGCGCTGCCTCGATCTGGCCGCGCAGGCGGGCGCTCGCAAGGTCCGGCCGGGCCGGGGTGAGGCGGGGATCGAAGGCGTTCATCGCGGCAGGCCTCGTGCGACGGCGACGACGAGGTCGCCCAGACGTTCCAGATAGAGCGCGCCCTCGACGGTGCGCTGGATTACGACGTTGCGCCGGTCCGCCTCGTCGCGGCGGCGCGCCACCAGCCCGAGTTCGCCCATGGTGTCGAGCGCGCGGGTGATCACCGGCTTGGTGACGCCGAGCCGCGCCGCCAGCCCGCGCACCGTGTGCGGCGGCGATTCCAGATAGATGGTCGTCAGCACGCCGAGCTGGC
This sequence comes from Xanthobacteraceae bacterium, assembly GCA_041287585.1. GTDB lineage: Bacteria > Pseudomonadota > Alphaproteobacteria > Rhizobiales > Xanthobacteraceae > Ancylobacter. Next base: position 4,705 of record JBGGNI010000204.1, on the reverse strand, counting down.
GCTGGCTGAGGTCCGGCGCGGTGTCGCGCACCTGGTCGCGCACCTGCGTCAGCGCCAGCTCATGCAGCAGGCGCAGCGCCTGGGAAGGGCGCAGTTCGACGGCCATCCACAACACCCGACGCAATCGTTACGGCAGCGTATTGTTTTCCCACGCGGCAGGCTCCACCGCAAGCGGTTCAGCCGCCGTAGCGTTCCGCCAGCAGCGCGTCGAGCGCCCGGATGGTCTGCGCCTCGCCGCCTTCCGGCCGTCCGGGCCGCGAGGTCGGGTTCCAGGCATAGATGTCGAGGTGCAGCCAGGCGCCGGCCTTTTCCACGAAGCGCTTGAGGAACAGAGCCGCGGTGATGGAGCCGGCGAAGCCGCTGCCGGGGGCGTTGTTGAGGTCGGCGATCGGGCTGTCGAGCATGCCGGCATAGGGCGCCCACAGCGGCAGGCGCCACAGCGGATCGGACTGGGCGGCGGCATGGGTCGCGAGGCTGGCGGCGAGCGCTTCGTCGTCGGTAAAGGCGGGCGGCAATTGCGGGCCGAGCGCGACGCGGGCGGCCCCGGTGAGGGTGGCGAAATCGATGATGAGATCGGGCGCCTCCTCGTCGGCCAGCGCCAGCGCATCGGCCAGCACCAGCCGGCCTTCGGCATCGGTGTTGCCGATCTCGACGCTCAATCCCTTGCGGCTCGCCAATATGTCGCCGGGCCGGAAGGCATTGCCGCTGATGGCGTTTTCAACAGCCGGGATCAGCACCCGCAACCGCAGATTCAGGCCGCGCGCCATGATCATGGCGGCGAGGCCGAGCGCATGGGCGGCGCCGCCCATGTCCTTCTTCATCAGCAGCATGCCGCTCGACGGCTTGATGTCGAGCCCGCCGGTGTCGAACGCGACCCCCTTGCCGACCACCGTCACCTTGGGCGCCGACGGGTCGCCCCAGATGAGGTCGATAAGGCGCGGCGCCCGCGGGCTGGCGCGGCCCACCGCATGGATCATCGGGAAATTCTCGGCCAGCAGAGCGTCGCCCGCGGTCACGCGCAGGCGCGCGCCGTGCCGGGCGGCGAGCGCGCGGGCGGCGTCTTCGATCTGCGCCGGGCCGAGATCATTGGCCGGGGTGTTGACGAGGTCGCGGGTCAGCGTCACCGCGGCGACGGTGCGGGCGAGGCCGGCCGCATCCACCCCGTCCGGCACCACCAGGCGCGGCTGCGGGTCGTTGCGGCGGCGATAGCGCTGGAAGCGGTAGGCACCGAGCGCGAAGGCTAGCGTCGCGAGGCGCGGGTCGGTGAGGCCGCCGGCCAGCCGGTAGTCGCCGTCCGGCAGCACGGTGGCGAGCTTGCCGAACAGGAACGGGTCGGCGGCGTCGGTCAGGCCGAACAGCACGGCGGCGATGCCGCCCTCCGCATTCGGCAGCACCGCATGGCTGCCGGCATCGCCGCGAAAGCCGGTGGCCTGCGCGTACAGCCGGGCCGAATCCGGCAACCCGCCGGCGTCGTCCGGCCAGCCCTGCGGCGCCACGCACCAGATCGGCACGGCGGCCTGTGCCTGCGCGGCCGTGATCAGGCGCTCGCTCATCGCCGTCCCCTGCGCAGCAGGCCGCCGTCCGGGGTGGCCATTTCGAACCGGCCGTCGGCGACCAGATAGACCGCGCCCTGCCGCACCGGGAGATCGGCGGCCACCGCCGGCGGCATGCTGGTGAGGGCGTGCAGCAGCGCCCGCACCACGCCGCCATGGGTGACGACCACCGTGTCGGCATCGAGTTCGCCGAGCGCCTCCACCGCGCGCACGGTGAGCGCGGCATAGCTCTCGCCGCCCGGCGGGGTGTAGTGCCAGGGGTCGGCATCGCGTTGCGCCACCGCTTCGGGGTCGCGCCGGCGCAAATCGAGCCAGGTGCAGCCTTCCCAGCGGCCGAACGAGATCTCGGCGAAACGCGCGTCGCGGCGGAAGCCGTCCGGCGGCAGGCCGAGTTCGGCACGCAGGATCGCCATGGTCTGCGCGGCGCGGCCGAGCGGGCTCGACACATAGCCGAGCGGGACCGGATCACCGGCGAGCCGGTGGATCACCTTCGCCGTCTCGGCCGCCTGTTCGCGGCCGAGGTCGTTCAGCGGAATGTCATGGCGGCCCTGGAGGCGGCCGGCGAGGTTCCAGTCGGTTTCCCCGTGCCGGACCAGGAAGAGGCGTCGTGATGTCATCGTGCGGGAATGGCGACGACGTGGTCGTAGCTGCGGCCGGGAATGGGATAGAACACCCTGAGCTTGACGCTGGTGCCGCCGGCCGGCGGGCGGCCGGCATAATGCAGCCGGGCGCCGCGCACCTGCCGGCCGAGGCAGAAGCTGGTGCCGGCATCGCTGCGGCCGGCGGTGAAGCTGCCGATGTCGACCGAAAGCGTACCGCGCGCCGGGCCTTGCAGCACGGTGATCTCCGGCACCTGGTTCCACTGGCACAGACGATCGACGGTGGCCGCAGCGAACACCACGCTGCCCTCGCCGCCGCCGGTCATGAAGGCGAAGCGCTCGCGCCCGTCGCGGTCCGGCGGCTGCACATAGCCGGGAAAGATCGCCCCGCCCGGCCCGAACAGCCGGTCGCGCAGCGGATAGGCCTCGAAGGTGGGCGGAATGCCGTTGTCCGGGATGCCGGGCTCCGGCGTCACGGTGATGGCCGTGCCGGCCCGCGCGGCCGGCGCGCCGGCCATGACGGCGGCGAGCGCCGCGGCGAGCGGCAGCACGAGCCGGGCGGATGATGTCGCAACGCGCATGCGCAGACCTCCGAACTGAGCGGGCCGCCCCTTACTCGCGCTCAAGCGTGAGGTCGGGCGCCTCCGGATTCTTCATGCCGACAATATGATAGCCGGCATCGACATGGTGGACCTCGCCGGTCACGGCACTGCCGAGGTCCGAGAGCAGATACATGCCGGTGCCGCCGACCTCGTCGATGGTGACGGTGCGGCGCAGCGGCGCGTTCAGCTCGTTCCATTTCAATATATACCGGAAATCGCCGATGCCGGAGGCCGCCAGTGTCTTGATCGGCCCGGCCGAGATGGCGTTGACGCGGATGTTCTTCGGCCCGAGGTCGGCGGCGAGGTAGCGCACGCTCGCCTCCAGCGCGGCCTTGGCGACGCCCATCACATTGTAATGCGGCATCCATTTCTCGGCGCCGTAATAGGTCAGCGTCAGCATCGAGCCGCCCTTGGTCATCAGCTTCTCGGCGCGCTGGGCCACCGCGGTGAAGCTGTAGCAGGAGATCAGCATGGTGCGGCTGAAATTGTCCGCCGTGGTGTCGATGTAGCGCCCGTCCAGCTCGCTCTTGTCGGAAAAGGCGATGGCGTGCACCAGGAAATCGAGCCCGCCCAGCACCCGCTCGGTTTCAGCGAACACGGCGTCGATGGTCGAGGCATCGGTCACGTCGCAATGGCCGACCACGGCGGCCTGCAGTTCGGCGGCGAGCGGCTCCACCCGCTTGCGCAGCGGCTCGCCCTGATAGGTGAGGGCGAGCTGCGCGCCCTGGGCGTGGACGGCCTTGGCGATGCCCCAGGCGATCGAGCGATTGTTCGCCACGCCCATCACCAGGCCGCGCTTGCCGCTCATCAGACCGCCGGATGCCATGCCCTGCTCCGTTTGCTCCACGCACCGTTTCGGAACGCGCCGTTCCTATGGCATAGCCCCGGAGCCCGCTCAAGCAAACCGGCGGACGCGGGCCACGTTGCGGCCGTTCTCAGCCGGCGCCGTCGCGGCGGCGAAGCATCAATGCTTCGAGTTCGGCATCGGGCGTCTCCGGAAGTGCGATGCGCACCGTGGCGAGCAGGTCGCCGCTTTCCGTCTCGCCCTTGGGCAAACCCTTGCCGCGCAAGCGGAAGGTGCGTCCTGAACTGGTCCAAGCCGGGATCGACAGGTGCACCGAGCCGTCGAGCGTGGGCACCCGTACCTTCGCACCCAGCACCGCATCGGCGAGCGGCACATTGATGTCGGCGCGCAGGTCCGGCCCCTCCACCTTGAAGGTGCGGTGCGGCGCGTAGGCCACCACCACATAGGCATCGCCCGCCGCTGCGCCGATCGAGGCCGGCTCGCCCTGGCCCTTTAGGCGCAGGCGATAGCCCTCGGCGACCCGCGGCGGCACCTTCACCTCGATGGTGCGTCCGTTGAGGCCGACCTTCACCGTACCGCCGGCAACCACGGTCTCCAGCGGCACCGGCACCGTCACCTCGATGTCGCGCCCGCCCGCCTCGGGCCCGGCGCGGCGCCCGCGGGCGAAGCCGCCGAGCAGGTCGGACAGCACGTCGTCGAAGCCGCCGGCCCCGCCTCCTCCGGGCCCCGCTCCCCCCATGCCCGGCCCGCGGCCGGCATTGCGCCGCAGCCCTTCCGGGCCGAACGAGAAGCTCTCGAAACCCGCCTCATTGGGCCCGCCGCGCGCCTGGCGGAAACCGCCCGGTCCGCCGCCGAAACCGCCGCTGCCGAAGCCCTCGAAGCCGCGCGGCTTGCCCTCGGCGTCGATCTCGCCGCGGTCGAACTTGGCGCGGGTGTCGGGTTCGGACAGCAGTTCGTGAGCCGCATTCAGCTCGGCAAACTTCTCCTGCGCCTTCGGATCCTTGTTGGTGTCCGGGTGCAGTTTCTTGGCGTGCTTGCGAAAGGCACGCTTGATCTCGTTCTGATCGGCGCTGCGGGCGACGCCGAGCACCTCATAGGGGTCGCGCATGGTTGCTCAATCTCGGCCGGGCGTGGCGGGTCTCCCGC
>JBGGNI010000203.1:0-5901 GCA_041287585.1 Xanthobacteraceae bacterium | reverse complement strand
TGCTGGCCGCCGCGCTCGATCTCGCCGCCTTCGATACCGAGGCGCTGAAGGCCGGCGCCATCGGCGAGGCCGCCTCGCGCGTCGCCGCGGTGCCGGAGGTGCGGGCCAATCTGTTGCGCTTGCAGCAGGATTTCGCCAATCAGCCCGGCGGCGCGGTGCTGGACGGGCGCGACATCGGCACGGTGATCGCCCCCTACGCGCAGGCCAAGCTGTTCGTGACCGCCAGCCCGGAGGCGCGCGCCCGCCGCCGCCATGCCGAACTGCTGGGCCGCGGCGAGGCCGCAGTCTTTGCGGATGTGCTTTCGGATATCCACCGCCGCGATGTGCGCGATTCCGGTCGTTCGGTCGCACCTCTGCTGGCCGCGCCGGACGCCTTGCCGCTGGACAACACCGCTTTGGGCCCGGAGCAAAGCTTCTTCGCCGCGCTCGCCTTGCTGGCCGCGCGGGGCCTCTGAGCGGGCAAAAACGCCGTCCAGTGCGACTGGGAAAATGTACGGTGAGGGTGGCCATGACCGATGAGACCGACACGGAGCGCCTCAAGCGCGGCAAGGATAGACTTGCGGAAATCACCGGCCGTTCCGGGCAGGCGGTGATCGAGGCGCTGGAGGAGGTGGCGCCGGATTTCGCTCGGCTCATTTTCGAATTCGGCTATGGCGACATCTATTCCCGGCCGGGCCTCGACCTGCGCACCCGCATGCTGGCGACGGTGGCGGGCCTGGTCTGCCTCGGCCACGCCCAGCGCGAGCTGGAGGTGCATATCGGCTCGGCGCTGAATGTGGGGGCGAGCAAGGCGGAGGTGGTTGAGACCATCATGCAGATGGCGCTCTATGCCGGGTTCCCGGCCGCGCTGGATGCGCTGCTGGTGGCGAAGCGGGTGTTTGCGGGGAGGTGAGGGGGGGGGTAGCGAACTGTTGCGAGCAAGTATGATCGATAAAGTTTGAATTCATGCCATTGTCTCCTAACGCAATTTGCCAGATCATCAATTGGCCGAGCTCAATGGTTGAGCGGAACCTCGTTCTACGAGAGGGCGGGGTGGTATGATCAGCGGAAAGTCAGCAAATCTCTTAATTATTGAGCTTAATGAGACGGATGAAACGGAGCATCTTGAAGCTAAGGCTATGCTTGATGTGTCAGTTGGTCGGTCTGTCTTCGAAACCATTTGCGCAATGTCAAATGAACCTAGCCTAGAGGGTGGAACAATTCTCTTGGGAGTAGAGAAGGAAGAAGCGTTGTTCCCCTTTTATACGCCTGTTGGTGTTAGTAATCCTGATAAAATTAGCTCCGATATTGCAAGCGGTTGCGCTAGCATTTTCAACAATCCCGTCAGAGTGGACATCAAGACCGAGAAAATAGGGAAAGCTAAAATAGTTCGAATTGATGTTCCAGAACTTGCGTCACATCAAAAGCCGCTTTATTTTCAAGCAACAGGACTCCCTCGTGGAGCATTTCGTCGGATTGGTCCGACCGATCATCGGTGTACAGAAGAGGATTTACTTCTTTTCTTTAAAGGAAAAGAGAATTCTGCTTATGACACGACTGTCGTTCAAGATGCAACTTGGGAGGACATTGATCGGCAGGCGATCGAAGCCTACCGTAGATTGCGGGAAGAGGCTAATCCTGCCGCAGAAGAGCTGCGCTGGAGCGATGAAGATCTTGTTCATTCGCTAGGCGGGCTGCGGCGACTTGATGGGAAAATGAAAGTTACAGTAACAGGTCTTATTGTATTTGGTAAATCAGCCTCGCTGAGGCGAATATATCCATCTCATCGTGTAGATTATATCCGTGTACCGGGAACACAGTGGGTAAGGGATATAAGTCGGCAGTTCGATTCAATAGAGATGCGCGGCCCCCTGATGACTCTTGTTGGCAGAGTTATTGCCGCAATTGTTGATGACCTACCCCGAGCATTTCGTTTTGATCATGGTTCGCCCGAGCGTCGTGAAGATCTCCCGCTGCTTCCTGTTCGCGCCATTTTGGAAGCGGTTGTTAATAGTTTAATTCATCGGAATTATCAAGCATTTCAACCAGTTCAAATTGTGAGATACAGCAATCGAGTCGAGTTTAAAAATCCAGGATACTCTCTGAAATCGTCAGAAAGATTTGACGATCCTACCTCGATCATGCGGAATCCTCACGTGGCCGAGGTGATGCACGAAACACGCCTCGCTGAAACTAAAGGAAGCGGCATTCGCCGCATGCGACAGTTCATGGAGGAAACAGGACTGTCTTCACCAACATTTGACTCCAATCGCGATACTGATCTGTTTACAGTAATATTCCTCTTTCATCATTTTCTTAATCCCGAAGATTGGGAATGGCTATCGCAATTCAAAGCATTTGATTTGACTGATGATCAGCGGCGCGCTCTTATTTTCGTCCGCGAAGTAGGTGCGATTGACAATCAAACCTATAGGAGCCTGACGCAGAATGATACACTTGCGGCGAGTAAAAGTCTCCGTAAGTTGAGGTTGTCGAACTTGCTTTCGGATAGAGGAAGTAGCAGCCGGACCTATTATGTTCCCGGCTCGGAAATGGTAAGCCGAATCTCACATGCCTTGGAACCCAGCTTCCTAGGTTCCAAGGTTAGGTCCTCAGGTCCGGAAGCAGCAAAAGCTGCACACCCGCCGGTGACCATTGAGATGGTTCCGCAAAAGCTTCGAACGCAAATTAAATTAGTAGCGCTCGGTAAAAGATTAACGCCAGAGCTAGCTTACGCTCTGATCGAGGCTCTTTGTATTTGGAGGCCGCTCTCGACGCTTGAAATAAGTAATTTGTTAGGAAAAAATGCCGCCTATATTTCGCAGGCATATTTATCCATTATGATAAGAGACGGGAGATTGCGTTATCTATATCAAGATCAAGTAAACCACCCAGGCCAAAAGTATATTGCGGGCCCAATTGTCACGAGCACCGGGCGACGATGAAGCGTGCCCATTTGGGGAAATGAGGAAACCCGCGCTGCCATCCGCACGTGCCCATGCACCCAAAGTTCAATCTAAAATTCTGCCAATAAAGAACTTTTTTGGCTGCGTCTCAGGGAAGGCCAACTTGGCCACCCCTTTGCTTGGGCCGCTCCAATTCCATTCCCGCTCGCCCTGCGTTCAGCTTAAGGTGGCTTCCGTTGCCCCCTTCCGCATGGAGCCACGCCAATGCCCGACCTCGTCGCCGAACCCACCCCCTCCCATCCCGAGGAAATGAAAGCCGTCTACGACCTCCGGGTCGGCTCGCTCATCCGGTTGCAGGGCAGTGCGCGGATTACGCCGGCGGGGGTGGTGACGACGGGGATCGCGGTTTCGGCCATTCTGCTTTCGGTGGCGGCGCTGGTGCGGGCTTCGCGCTTGCGGCGGTGAGGGGCGGGGGCGTGGATCGCCGGGACAAGTGTGGGGATGGACGGCTCGGGTGGCTTGTCTTTTTGAGGCGCACCCCAAGGGCGTCATCCCGGACGGCCGGAGGCCGAGCCGGGATCGGCCGGGAGGTTGACGCGGGAAACGATCCCGGCTCTCCGCTTCGCTTCGGCCGGGATGACGATGCTCCCAGTCGCCTGAAAAGTCCTCCCGGCCGTCATGGCCCTCCCCGGACTTGATCCGGGGATCATCCGGGCCAACCATGGTCCGACCGGGCGCCGGACCCGACCGTGGATACCCCGGACACGCCGGGGTATGACGGCGGTGGGTGGAGGAGCCGGGATCGCGGAATTCGGCTTGGCGCGTGAGTAAGGCTCTGGTCGGGATGGCGCGGTTCATAGGGCCGCCGTCCGGCTTTGCCGTCGCCACTGCCGTATCGCCCCTTCGCCGTCCGATAGGCCCCTTCCACCTTGCCTCGCCCGCCCCCATGCGCTATTGCACGCGCCTGTCCGGGCCACCATCTTCGATGACGGCCGATCGGGAGGGCCAGGGGGCGGAGAACCGCACCCTGACGCTGGGAGGCCCGCCCTCCGATCCCGTCATCCGCGTCCGGCACGCTTGAACGGCGCGTCTGGCTCCAGCGAGGGCCGGCGGGGCCGTTGTAAGTGCCCGCGTTTTCAAGACCATTCGTCTTTACCGCCACGGCCATAGCGCCGGGCCTTGAGGGGTCGCCCCCGATAGGCTGCAACGGGACCGCCAGGCCCGCTGCCCGTGACGGAGGAAGGCGCCCGACAACCCGAACCGGCGCAATCTCTGGTCACCAGGAGAGTCTATGTCCGCAACCCAAACCGCTGCCCGCGCCAATCCCTCGCGCGAGGACTTCGCGGCCATGCTCGAAGAGAGCTTCGGCCGCACCGAGCTGAACGAAGGTTCCGTCGTCAAGGGAATCATCGTCGCTATCGAGAAGGACCTCGCCATCATCGATATCGGTCTCAAGACCGAAGGTCGCGTGGCGCTGAAGGAATTCGCCGGTCCCGGCCGTGAGCAGGCCCTGAAGGTCGGCGACGAGGTCGAGGTCTATCTGGAGCGCGTGGAAAATGCGCTCGGCGAGGCCGTGCTGTCGCGCGACAAGGCGCGCCGCGAAGAGAGCTGGGTCCGCCTCGAGAAGGCGTTCAACGCCACCGAGAAGGTCACCGGCGTGATCTTCAACCAGGTGAAGGGCGGCTTCACCGTCGATCTCGACGGCGCCGTGGCCTTCCTGCCGCGCAGCCAGGTCGATATCCGCCCGATCCGCGATGTCGGCCCGCTGATGCACAACCCGCAGCCCTTCCAGATTTTGAAGATGGACCGGCGCCGCGGCAACATCGTGGTCTCGCGCCGCACGGTTCTCGAAGAGACCCGCGCCGAGCAGCGCCACGAGCTGGTGCAGAACTTGGAGGAGGGTCAGGTCATTGACGGCGTGGTCAAGAACATCACCGATTACGGTGCGTTCGTCGACCTCGGCGGCATTGACGGCCTGCTGCACGTCACCGATATCGCCTGGCGCCGGGTCAACCACCCGACCGAGGTGCTGAACATCGGCCAGACCGTCAAGGTCAAGATCATCAAGATCAACCACGAGACCCACCGCATCTCGCTCGGCATGAAGCAATTGCTCGGCGATCCGTGGGAGGGCATCGAGGCCAAGTACCCGGTGCAGGCCCGCTTCAAGGGTCGCGTCACCAACATCACCGACTACGGCGCGTTCGTGGAATTGGAGCCGGGCATCGAGGGCCTGATTCACGTCTCCGAAATGAGCTGGACCAAGAAGAACGTCCACCCCGGCAAGATCGTCGCCACTTCGCAGGAAGTGGAGGTTGCGATCCTCGAGGTCGATCCGGTCAAGCGCCGCATCTCGCTCGGCCTCAAGCAGACCCTGCAGAACCCGTGGGATGCCTTTGCCGACAAGTACCCGCCGGGTGCCGTGGTCGAGGGCGAGGTCAAGAACAAGACCGAGTTCGGCTTGTTCCTCGGCCTCGACGGCGATGTGGACGGCATGGTCCACCTCTCCGATCTCGACTGGAACCGTCCGGGCGAACAGGTCATCGACGAGTTCAAGAAGGGTGACGTGCTCAAGGCGGTGGTGCTCGATGTCGACGTCGACAAGGAGCGCATCTCGCTGGGCCTGAAGCAGCTCGCCAGCGATCCGTTCACGGAAGCCGGCGACGTGCGCAAGGGTGCCATCGTCACCTGCGAAGTGATCGAAGTGAAGGATGGCGGCGTCGAGGTTCGCCTCGTCGGCACCGATCTCACCAGCTTCGTCAAGCGTGCCGAACTCGCCCGCGACCGCGGCGACCAGCGTCCCGAGCGCTTCGCCGTCGGCAACAAGTTCGACGCCCGCGTCACTTTGTTCGACCGCAAGGCGCGCAAGGTGCAGGTCTCGATCAAGGCGCTGGAAATCGCCGAGGAGAAGGAAGCCGTGGCGCAGTTCGGCTCGTCCGACAGCGGCGCCTCGCTCGGCGACATTCTCGGCGCGGCGCTGAAGAAGGCGACCGAAAAGGCGGATTGATCTTCGCCT
>JBGGNI010000202.1:0-7622 GCA_041287585.1 Xanthobacteraceae bacterium | reverse complement strand
ATATGGCCGGTCTTGCGCAGCGGCGCGCCGGCCGCCTCCACATAGCTCATCGTGCGAAACCCAAACGACAACGGACGGTGGAAATGTAAGCCATCCGGCGCGCGGTGCAACAAAGCTGCGACACCGGCACGCTCATCCCAGCATCTTCGTCATGTGCACCAGGCGGCGGTCCGGGCGCTGCTCCACCCGCTCGATGGAATAGCCGCGGCGGCGGTACCAGTTGATGTTGGCTTGCAGCGGCTCGCCGGTATAGAGCCGCACCACGCTGCGGCCGAGCGCGCGGGCGCGCGCCTCGCTCGCCGCCAGCAAGGCATTGCCAAGCCCCCGCCCCTGCGCGCCGGGCGCGCTCGCCAGGCTGTCGATCAAGAGGTCGCCCGAGCGCGGCGCCAGGATCAGCACCGCGTCGAGGCCGGGGCCGCCTTCGTCGGCATCGGCGAGCCACACTTCGCGCTCGCGCAGCACCTGGGCATAGTCCCATTGCAGCGGCACCGGCTCGCAGCCCAGCAGCAGGCGGTTCTTGTCATAGGCGGCGCGCTGCAGCGACTCGATGGCCAGCAGGTCGGCGCTGGTCGCCCGGCGCAAGGCCGGCCCGCCCGCCTCCAGCGCAGTGGCGTTGAGCGCGGCGAGGCTGGTGAGCTGCCCGCCCTCGGCGTCGAAATTGGCTGCCGCCAGCCAGGCCTCGAAAGCCTGCGCCCGCTGCGGCCACTCGCCCTCCAGCATGGCGAACCACGCGGTGTCGCGGCTGCGGCCCTTGATGATCATATGGTCGCGGAAAATGCCCTCGAAGCTGAAGCCGTAGCGCAGCGCCGCCCGCCGCGACGGCGCGTTCAGCGCGTTGCACTTCCACTCATAACGGCGATAGCCGAGGTCCTCGAACACATGCCGGGCCATGAGATACATCGCCTCGGTGCCGCCCGGCGTGCGGGCCAGCGCCGGCGTGTAGAGGATGTTGCCGACCTCGATGACGCGATTGGCCGGATCGATGCGCAAATAGGAGGCGTGCCCGACCGCGCGGCCGCTCGCGGTGTCGAGAATGGTGAAGAACAGCGGATCGTCCTTGGCCGAGGCCCCGGCGTAGAATTCGGCAAAGCTCGCCACGTCGGTGAACGGCGCCGGCATCAGATAGGCCCACAGCGCCTCGCGGTCCGGCCCGTGCGACAGGGCGTGCAGATCGGCGGCATGCTGTCCGGCATCGAACGGCACGATGCGCACATGCCGGCCTTCCAGGCTGATGCGTTCCGGGCGGCGCGCGGGCTGGGTATCGACCGGGCGCCCGAGGGGGAGTGAGGTCACGCTGGCTTCCATCGCTGTGGCGGTGAAGGTTCCACGGCGCGCCCCTCGCCCTTGAACCTCGTTCCTGTCCATGTGACAGGATTGGGTCAACGACAAGCCCTTTTGTGAGGAAACGCCATGGCTGCCAAGCTGTCCCCTGTCGCCGCATTCGAGCGCATCGGCGAGGAGAACGCCTTCGCCGTGCTGGCACGGGCCACCGATCTTGCCGCGCAGGGGCGCGACATCGTCAATCTCGGCATCGGCCAGCCGGACTTCCCCACGCCGGCGCATATCGTCGAGGCCGCCATCAAGGCGCTGCGCGACGGCCATCACGGCTATACGCCCTCGGTCGGCATCGCGCCGCTGCGAGAGGCGGTGGCCGCGGATGTCCACCGGCGCTATGGTCTCTCCATCGATCCCGGCCTGGTGAGCATCGTGCCGGGCGGCAAGGTGACGATGTTCGCCGCAATTTTGATGTTCGGCGCGCCGGGGGTGGACATCCTCTATCCCGACCCCGGCTTCCCGATCTATCGCTCGATGATCGAATTCACCGGCGCCACCCCGGTGCCGGTGCCGATCCGCGAGGCCAACGGCTTCGCCTTTTCGGCGCAGGAAACGCTCGGCCTCACTACACCGCGCACCCGGCTGCTCATTCTCAATTCGCCGGCCAACCCCACCGGCGGCGTCACCCCGAAATCCGAGATCGACGCGCTGGTGCGCGGTCTGGAGCGCCACCCCAACCTGGCCATCCTGTCGGACGAGATTTACGACCAGTTCCTGTTCGACGGCGAACGGCACGCCACATTGCTCGCCTATCCCGAACTGCGCGACCGGCTGATCCTGCTCAATGGCTGGTCGAAGACCTACGCCATGACCGGCTGGCGGCTCGGCTGGGCGCTGTGGCCACCCGGCCTGTTCGAAGCGGCCCGCAAGCTCGCGGTCAATGCCTGGTCCTGCGTCAACGCGCCGGCGCAATATGGCGCGCTGGCCGCCCTCACCGGCCCGCAGGACTGCGTCGGCGAAATGGTGGCGGAGTTCGACCGGCGCCGGCATCTGGTGGTGGAGGGGCTGAACCGCCTGCCGGGGGTCTCGTGCCTCGCGCCCAAGGGCGCGTTCTACGCTTTTCCCAATGTCGCGCGCACCGGATGGAGTTCGGCCAAGGCGCTGGCCGCCGCGCTGCTCGAACAGGCCGGCGTCGCCACCATTGGCGGGCCGGATTTCGGCGTGCATGGCGAAGGTTATATCCGGCTCTCCTACGCCAATTCGCCCGCCAACATCGCCCGCGCTTTGGAGCGCATGGGCGACTTTCTCGCCAATGCCGAGGCGGCATGAGGCGCGCCGCCGCGCTGCTGCTCGCACTGTGCGTGCCGGCGGCGGCGCTTGCGCAGACGCCGGCCGCCCTTTGCCCGGAAACCGCCAATGCGCGGGAGCGGCTCGATTGCCTCAGCAGGACGGTAAGCGAGGCGGACAGCGCGCTGGACCGCGCGCTGGCGGGCGCACGAGCGGCGATCGCGGCGGACGAGCGCACCCAGCCGGCCCAGCGCACCCGCTGGCTGCGGCTGCTGGAAGAATCCCAGGGCCGTTTCGAGCTGTGGCGCAATTTCGAGTGCCAGAGTCTCGCCCCCTATGAGACCCGGCGCAGCGTGCGCGAGCGCGGCATCGGCGCGCTGGAGCAGCGCTCGCTGTGCCTGGCCGAGCGCAACCGGGCCCGCAGCGAGGACCTTGCCGCGCGCTACCCCCCGCCGGCCGGCTGGACCTATGTGCCGCCGGCACCGCCGCCCACCGATGCGGAGCCCGCGCCGGCGCCGCCCAACGTGCGAATCATCGGGCCGCCGAAGTAACCGCCCGCTTGCCATCGGCGCACAAACCGAAGACTTTGCCGCCAAGCTGCGAAAAGGACAGAGCATGGCCAGGGTGACGGCAATCGGCGAAGTGATGGTGGAGATGGCGCGCGGCGATGACGGGCGCTACGGGCTCGCCCATGGCGGCGACACGTTCAACACCGCCGTCTATCTCGCCCGTGCCGGCATCGACACCGCCTACGCCACCGCGCTGGGCGACGACCCGTTCTCCGACACCATTGCCGCCGCGGCCGAAGCGGAGGGGATTTCCACCGCCGCCATCGCCCGCGTGCCCGGCCGCATGCCCGGCCTCTATCTCATCGCCACCGATCCAACCGGCGAGCGCCGCTTCCATTACTGGCGCGACACCGCGCCCGCCCGCGAATTGTTCGAACTGCCGGGCTGGGAGGCCACCGCCTCGCTGGTGGTGGAATCCAGCATGATCTACCTCTCCGGCATCACCCTCTCGCTCTATTCCAATATCGGGCTGGGGCGGCTGCTGGCGGCGCTGGAATTCGCCCGCGAGCGCGGCGCCGCCATCGTGTTCGACGGCAATTTCCGTCCGCGCGGCTGGGGCGGCGATTCGGGGCGGGCGCGCACCGTGTTCGCCGAGGCGCTGAAGCGCACCACCATCGCCATGCCGACCTATGAGGACGAGGCGGTGCTGTGGGGCGATGCCTCGCCCGCCGCCACGCTCGCCCGCATGTCCACCTTCGGCGTCGGCGAGATCGTCGTGAAGAACGGCGCCGCGGGAGCGCTGGTGCAAGCCGCGGGAGCTTCGCACAGCGTGCCGATCCCCGAGCCGGTGGTGCCGATCGACACCACGGCCGCCGGCGACAGCTTCAACGCCGCCTATCTGGCCGCCCGGCTCCAGGGTGCGGCGCCCGAAGCGGCGGCCCTGTCCGGCCACCGTCTTGCCGGCAAGGTGATCCAGCATCGCGGCGCGCTGCTGCCCCGGCACATGGATTCCTGAACCGCGCGCCGGCGGTTGCAACTGCTTCTGCGAATGAGTTTCAACCCTTTGCCGGCACTTGCTTTTATCGGCATGGCTGCGTATGCGACGGCGGGCGGCGCGCGGGTGCCCGCGGCGCGGAGACGGCGGGATGACACGAACCTTGAAGCTCGCCATCGCCAGCGTCGGCGTCGGGCTGGTGGTCCTCGCGCTCAAATATATGGCTTATCGCATTACCGGCAGCATCGCGCTCTATTCGGACGCGATGGAGAGCATCGTCAATCTCGCTACCTCGGCGGCGGCCGTGGTCGCCATCCGCGTCAGCAACCGGCCGGCCGATGCCACCCACCCCTATGGCTATGCCAAGGCGGAGTATTTTTCGGCAGTCATCGAGGGCGTGCTGATCGTCGTCGCGGCGTTGTCGATCTTCCGCGCCGCCTATCAGGGCTGGGTCGATCTCCAGCCGCTCGACGCGCCGGTCAACGGGCTGTTGCTGAACGCCGCCGCCAGCGTGGTGAATGCGCTGTGGTGCTGGGTGCTGATTCGCGAAGGGCGTCGGGCCCGCTCGCCGGCGTTGGTGGCGGACGGCCGGCATTTGCTGACCGACGTCATCTCCTCGATCGGCGTGTTGATCGGCGTGATGCTGGCGAAGCTGACCGGCTGGGCGGTGCTCGACCCGGCGCTCGCCGCGCTGGTGGCGCTGAACATCCTGTGGTCCGGCTGGGGCCTGGTGAAGGAGAGCATCGGCGGCCTGCTGGACCAGGCGGTGCCGGACGAGACGCTGAGCCGCATCCGCTCGCAGATTTCCGTCGAGGCGACCGGCGCCATCGAGGCGCACGACCTGCGCACGCGGCGGGCCGGGCGCATGACCTTCGTCGACTTTCATCTGGTGGTGCCCGGCGAGATGCCGGTGAGCGAGGCGCACGCCATCTGCGACCGCATCGAAGTCGCGCTGCGGCGCGAGGTGGACGACGTGCTCATCAACATCCATGTCGAGCCGGAGGCCAAGGCCAAGCACGCCGGCATCGTGGTGCTGTAACGGGTCGCTGCTATTTCCCGCTCTTCAGCGCGGCGACGAGGTCCGGCGAGGGATAGGAATCCGCCGGCAGGCCGAGGCGCTTCTGCTCCTCCTTCACCGCTAAACGCGTGGCCGCTCCCAGCTTGCCGTCGATGCCGCCGACATGGTGGCCGCGGGCGTTCAGCAGGCGCTGGAGTTCCGACACCTGCGCCATGGTCAGCGTTGCCACCCGCCCGCGCCCGCGCGACAGCGGGCCGGCCCCGGCGATGCGGGTGGCGAGATAGGCGGCGGTGGTGGCGTAGATCAGCGACTGGTTCCATTCCGTGTAGATGTCGAAATTGGCATAGGCGAGAAACGCCGGGCCGTTGCGCCCCATCGGCAGCAGCAGCGAGGCCGCCACCTGGTCCGGCGGCAGGCTGCCGCCGCCGGCACGCGCCACGCCCCACTTCGCCCATTGCGCGCGCGGCAGCTTGATGGCGAGGTCGGCCTGGTCCCACTGCAGATCGGCCGGCACCGAAACTTCCTCCAGCCAGGGCTGGCCGCGCTTCCAGCCCAGCGCGAGGATATAGTTGGCGGCGGAGGCGAGCGCGTCCGGCTGGCTGCGCAGCAGATCGCGCCGGCCGTCGCCGTCGAAATCGACGCCGTAATTGAGATAATGGTCAGGCAAAAACTGGAAGGCGCCGAGTTCGCCGGCCCAGGGCCCGCGCATGGTCTGCGGGGTGAGGTCGCCGCGGTCGATGATCTTCAGCGCGGCGAGCAATTGCGTGCGGAACATCTCCGGCCGGCGGCAGTCATAGGCCAGCGAGGCCACCGAGCGCAGCGTCTGCTTGTCGCCCATATTGGCGCCGAAATCGGTCTCCAGCGCCCAGAACGCGACGATGACCGGGGCCGGCACGCCGTATTGCTGCTCGATGCGTTCGAACAGCGCGCGGTTTTTCTGGATCAGCGCCCGGCCCTGGTCGATGCGGTATTTCGCGACCATGCGGTCGGAAAATTCCAGGAAGCCCTGGCTGAACACGCCCTGCCCGCGATCGATCGCCACCACATTGGCGTCGAAGGTCAGCCCGTCCAGCGCCGCCGAGATGGTGCGGGCCGACACGCCCTGGCTAGCGGCCTCGCGCTTGAAATCGGCCAGCCAGGCCGGAAACCCGGCGGAGCCGGGGCACGGTGCCGCCGATGCGGCGCCCACCCCAGCCATTGCCAGAAGAACCGCGCCGAAAGCCGCATGACGCCCGATTCGCATACTCGTCCCCGCCCTTGATTTCGGGGGAGCTTAGCCGAGAAATTGCAGCGGAAAGACGGTAGCCGAACGGGTTAGGCTGCATCGTCCGGCGATTCGCCGGCTGTCGAGGCGCCCCTTGAACGCATTGCCTCCCCCTGCCGTTCCGACCTCGCCGGTGCCGGCCGTGCTCGCCTTGGTGGTGCGCGGCGAACGGGTGCTGCTGGTGCGGCGGGCCAACCCGCCGGACCAGGGCCTGTGGGGGTTTCCCGGCGGGCGGATCGAGCCGGGCGAGAGCCATCTCGACGCCGCGCTGCGCGAACTCGGCGAGGAGACCGGCATCGCCGCGCAGCAGCCGCGGCTGCTGGATGTGCTGGATTTCATCGAGCGCGATGCGGCCGGGGTGCCGCGGTACCACTTCGCCATGCTGGCGGTGCTGTGCCTGTGGCGGCACGGCGAAGGCGTGGCGGCGGACGATGCGCTGGAGGCGCGCTGGTTCTCGGCGGAAGAGGTGGCCGGGCTCGGTGGCACCGCGAGCGCCAAGGTGGAGACGCTGGCCCGGCGGGCGTTTCAAGCCGCGCCTGAAAACTGAGAAGGGCCGCAGATCGCGGCCCTTCCCAAGAAGCTGGAACCGAAGGCCGCAGCGCGCGGCCTTCGGCGAGGCGTCAGTGGCCGCCAGCGGTCACCGGGGCGAGCGTGATGCCGTTCTGCTTTGCCCATTCCTGGTTCGCCGCATGGTGCTTGATCAGCATCGGCCGCAGCACGAACAACGCTGCGAACGCCGCCGACAGATCCATGATGGCGACGGTGTAGAGCACCGTGGACCAGGTGCCGGTGGCTTCCATCAGGATGTTGCCGAACGGAACCAGCAGCGCCGCGACGCCCTTGGCGCAGTACAGCACGCCGTAGATCTTGGCGACGTTCTTGGTGCCGAAGGTGTCGGCGGTGGTGGCCGAGAACAGCGAGTACACCTCGCCCCAGGCCAAGAACACCACACCCGAGAGGATGAGGAACGCCCACGGATTGTGGCCGAAGGTGCCGAGCGCGACGATGCCGAGGCCTTCGATGGTGAAGGCCATGAACATGGTCTTCTCGCGGCCGATATGGTCGGAAATCCAGCCGAACAGCGGACGCGAGATGCCGTTCATGATGCGGTCGAGCATCAGTGCGAACGGCAGCGCGGCCATCACCATGAAGCCGAGATTGACCTGGAAGTCCTTGACGCCGAGGTCCTGCGCGATGACGCCGAGCTGGGCGACCGCCATCAGGCCGCCGGTGACGGTGCCGATGAACATCGCGGCCATGACCCAGAACACCGGG
>JBGGNI010000201.1:0-22397 GCA_041287585.1 Xanthobacteraceae bacterium | reverse complement strand
CCTCCTGATGGTCGTCGACCAGCACCGCCTTGACGGCGGAGGTACCGATATCAAGCCCTAGAAACATAATATGAAACCTGTTCTGTCACGGCAGATTGTCCCGCACGAAGATATCGATGCGGATGCGCTCCTGCTCGCTCAACAGCGGCTCGCCGGCGCAGTGCGCCAGCAGCACGCGGGCGGCCGAGCGCGCCTCGTGGCCGGGATCCTGGTGGATCACCGCATCCATCGTGCCGCGCAACAATTGGCGGCGGGCCTCATTGGTCAGATCGTGGCCGACGAACAGCACCTCGCCGGCCCGGCCGGCGGCCTCCAGCGCCGTGGCGATGCCGCGATTGCCGGCGCCGGCATTGTACAGGCCGACCAAGTCCGGGTGCGCGCGCAGCATCGCCTCGGCGAGAGTGCGGTTGCGCTCGTCGTCGTCGCGGCCCTCGCCCACCGGCAGCAGGCGCAAGCCCGGATAATCGCCGCCCAGCACCTGGGTGAAGCCGAACTGCCGCTCGGCATGGTCGCGCAGCCCCGCCGCGCCGACGATCAGCCCCACCGGGCCGGCCCGGCCGCCGGCGAAACGCCCGAGCAAGGTGGCGGCGGTGCGCCCGGCGGCGATGTTGTCGATGCCGACATAATGCAGCCGGCGCGACGACGGCACATCGGACACCAGCGTCACCACCGCGACCCCGGCCCCGACCAGGTCGTCGATCGCCGCCCGCACGCTCGGATGGTCCAGCGCCACCACCGCGACGCCCTGGTAGCGCCCGGCCAGCCCCTCCAGCGCCGCGGCCAGCACCCGCGGCTCGAACACGTCGACCCGCAGCAGATCGACGAAGGCGTGCTGGCCGGCCAGCCAGTCGGCCATCGCCGCCGCCTGCTCGCCGATCTGCGCCATGAACAGGTTTTCCCCGGTCGGCAGCACGAAGCAGAAGCGGAAGGTCTCGCCCCGCGCCAGCCGGGCGGCGGCGGGGTTCGGCCGGTAGCCCAGCCGCGTCACCGCCGCCTGCACCCGCTCCATGGTTCCGGCCCGCACACCGGCCCGACCGTTCAGCACCCGGTCCGCCGTGGCCAGTGAGACGCCGGCCTCCTGGGCGACATCCTGAAGCGTGATGCGCGAAACATGTCTGGACATCCGGCGATGTTGCCCTCAAAATCTGAGGTGCGCAACTCAAATGCTGCGCCAATGGCCAGTGCGGCCGATGAGATGGACGGTCAGGCCGAAGCGGGCCGGTGAGTCCACACCGATCACGACATCAGGGATTTCGGGAGGAACCCAAATGAGACGCACACTGACCGCCGCGCTGACGGCGATCGCTACCCTTACGAGCGTGGGCGCAGCCAGGGCCGCCGAGCCGGTGGTCGGGGTGAGCTGGTCCAATTTCCAGGAGGAGCGCTGGAAGACCGACGAGGCGGCGATCAAGAAGGCGCTGGCGGCGGCGGGGGCCAAATACATCTCCGCCGACGCGCAGTCCTCCGCGTCCAAGCAGCTCTCCGACGTCGAGGCGCTGATCGCGCAGGGGGCGACCGCCCTGATCATCCTGGCGCAGGATTCCGACGCCATCGCCCCTGCGGTGGCCAAGGCCCAGGCCGAGGGCATTCCGGTGGTGGGCTATGACCGGCTGATCGAGATTCCGTACGCCTATTACATCACCTTCGACAATAAGGAGGTCGGCCGGCTGCAGGCCCGCGAAGTGGCCAAGCAGAAGCCGAAGGGAAATTACCTCTTCATCAAAGGTTCGGCCGCCGATCCCAATGCCGATTTCCTGTTTTCCGGCCAGATGGAGGTGTTGAAGCCCGCCATCGACAAGGGCGACATCAAGAATGTCGGCGAGGCCTATACCGATGGCTGGCTGCCGGCCAATGCGCAGAAGAACACCGAGCAGTTCCTCACCGCCAACAACAACAAGGTCGATGCGGTGGTCGCCTCCAATGACGGCACCGCCGGCGGCGCCATCGCCGCATTGGGTGCGCAAGGTTTGGCGGGCTCGGTGCCGGTGTCCGGCCAGGATGCCGACTTCGCCGCGCTGAACCGCGTCGCGCTCGGCACCCAGACCGTCTCGGTGTGGAAGGATTCGCGCGAACTCGGCCAGAAGGCCGCCGAGGTGGCGCTGGCGCTCGCCAAGGGCACCGCGCCGGCCAAGGTGCCGGGCACCGCGACCTTCTCGGGCGGGCCGAAGAAGGTGGCGATGAACGCCATCCTCTTGAAGCCGGTTCCGGTCACCAAGGACAATCTGGAGGTGGTGATCGACGCCGGCTGGGTGCCGCGCGCCACGGTGTGCCAGGGCGTGCCGAAGGGCAAGGTCGCCGCCTGCAATTGACCGATGCGGCGGCGGACCAGCGTTCCGCCGCCGCCCCCCGGCGCTGCCTTGAGGATCCGCCCATGAGTGACGCTTCGACGACGAGCACCGCCGCGCCCCCATCCAGCCGGGATTCGGTGATTGCGGCGCTGGAGGTCGATGTCCGCTTTCTCGGCATGATCGGCGCGCTGGCGTTGATCTGGATCGCCTTCGATGTCATGGCCGGCGGCGCCTTCCTTACCGCCCGCAATCTGTGGAACCTGTCGGTCCAGACCTCCTCCATCGCGGTGATGGCGACCGGCATGGTTCTGGTCATCGTCACCCGCAACATCGATCTCTCGGTGGGCTCGATCCTCGGCGTCACCGGCATGGTGATGGCGGTGTTCCAAGCCAATTGGCTGACGCCCATGCTCGGCTTCAACCACCCGCTGGTGTGGATCGGCACGCTGGCGGTGGGCGTTGCGCTCGGCGCCGCCATTGGCGCGGTGCACGGCTTCGTCATCGCCTATCTCGGCGTGCCGTCCTTCATCGTCACGCTGGGCGGGCTGCTGGTGTGGCGCGGTGCCGCCTGGACGGTGGCGGAAGGCAAGACCATTCCGCTCACCGACGACAATTTCAAGCTGATCGGCGGCGGCGCCACCGGTTCGATCGGCGCGCACTGGAGCTGGATCCTGGCCGGCGTCGCCTGCCTTGCCATCGTGCTCGCCACACTGAATGCCCGCCGCCAGCGCAAGCGCTTCCACTTTCCGCTGAAGCCGATGTGGGCGGAATTCGCCATCATCGGCGCCGGCTGCGTGGCCGCCATCGCCGCGACGCTGGTGGTGAATTCCTACATGCTGCCGGCTGCGCTGGCCCGCCGCTATGCCGCGGAGCGCGGGCTGGAGATGCCGCCGGAGGGGCTGCAGATCGCCTTCGGCTATGCGGTGCCGGTGCTGGTCGCCATCGCCGCCGGCATCGTCATGACCTTCGTCACCCGGCGCACCCGTTTCGGCCGCTATGTCTTCGCCATCGGCGGCAACCCGGAGGCGGCCGAGCTTGCCGGCATCAACACCCGCAAGGTGCTGCTGACCGTGTTCGCGGTGATGGGCGCGCTGGCGGGGGTCGCCGCCGCCATCTCGACGGCGCGCCTGACCTCCGCCACCAATGCCCAGGGCACGCTGGACGAGCTCTATGTCATCGCCGCCGCGGTTATCGGCGGCACCTCGCTGGCCGGCGGTGCCGGAACGGTGGCGGGCGCCATTCTCGGCGCGCTGGTGATGCAGAGCCTGCAGTCCGGCATGGTGCTGATGCGGGTCGACACGCCCTACCAGAACATCGTGGTCGGCATCGTGCTGGTGCTGGCGGTGTTCGTCGACACGCTTTATCGCCGCCGCTTCAAGTGAGGGGAACCGCCATGGATGGCTCCACCGCCGCGCCTCTCGTCGAAATGCGCGACATCTCCATCGCCTTCGGCGGCATCAAGGCGGTGGACCGGGTGTCGGTCGCCCTGCACCGCGGCGAGGTGGTCGGCCTGCTGGGCCACAATGGCGCGGGCAAATCGACCCTGATCAAGATCCTGTCCGGCGCCTACCGGGCCGATTCCGGCGACATCCGCATCGACGGCGCGCCCGCGGTTATCGAAAACCCGCGCGACGCCAAGCGCCACGGCATCGAGACCATCTACCAGACGCTGGCGCTGGCCGACAATGTCGACGCCGCCGCCAATCTCTTCCTCGGCCGCGAGCTGCGCACGCCGTGGGGCACGCTCGACGATGTCGCGATGGAGGCGGCGACCCGCGAGGTGATGGGCCGGCTGAACCCGAATTTCCGCAAGTTCAAGGAACCGGTGCGCGGCCTTTCCGGCGGCCAGCGGCAATCGGTGGCGATTGCCCGCGCCATTCATTTCAACGCCAAGATCCTGATCATGGACGAGCCGACCGCCGCGCTCGGGCCCCAGGAAACCGCGCAGGTGGGGGAGCTGGTGAAGCAGCTGAAGGCCGAGGGCATCGGCATCTTCCTGATCAGCCACGACATTCACGACGTGTTCGACCTCGCCGATAGGGTGAGCGTGATGAAGAACGGCAAGCTGGTCGGCTCCGCCCGGACCGGCGACGTCACCAAGGACGAAGTGCTGGGCATGATCATCCTCGGCAAATGCCCGCCCGGCGCGGTTCCGGGGCCGGGGGCGTCGCAGTAGGCCCGCGCCAGTGGCCGCGGCACGACCCTTCGCCGCAGCCGGCGCGGGTGCAGCGGCGTCTGCCGCGTGTTAGGGTAAGAGGGATAAAGACTGTTTGAGCCCTCGGGCATCGTCATCCCGGACGGCCGAAGGCCGAGCCGGGATCGTTTCCCGCGTGAACCTCCCGGACGATCCCGGATACGGCCTGCGGCCGTTCCGGGATGACGCTTGTGGGGGGCTTCAACAGTCCCTTCGATCGAACCCCTCGCCCGTGCGGCCGGACCACGATGAGCGACAGTAAGCAGCGGTGGCGGATGCAGGCGAGCTTCGTGCTCGCGGCCGTCTACATGCTGCTGGTGCAGGCGCTGCTCAGCGGCCTAGTGGTCGGCGCCCATGCCGGTGCGGCGGTAAGCGTCGATGCCTTCGGGCAGGTGCTGTGCGGCAGCGGTTCCGGTAGCCATGCCGGCAGCGGCCAGCCCACCGAGTCCGGCCACCACACGCCGACCTGCTGCACCAGCGGCTGCACCACATCGGCCGCCGCGCTGCCGCCGCCGGGTGCGCTCGCCCTCGACATTCCGCTGGCCGCGCCGGCAAGCACGCCGGCACCGGCCCGCCGAGCCTCGGCCGACACCGGCTTCGAGCCCGCGCCGCGCAATGCACGCGCCCCTCCCCGCGCCTGACGCAGCCGCCCGCTTTATCGCGGGATCAACGCCCTGTCCGTCTTGATGCCGGCCGTGCCCAAGGCCGTCCGGCTGCTCGGGAGCTTTCCATGTTCGCTTTCCCCTTTGCGGCTCGCGCCGCGCATATTGCCGCCGTGCTGGCGCTGTTCGCCGCACCCGCTGCCGCCCACGAATTCAAGGTCGGCCCGCTCGACATCGCCCATCCCTGGGCCCGCATGACGCCGGCCGGCGCGCAGGTCGGCGGTGGCTATCTCACGGTGACCAATCACGGCACCGCGCCGGACCGGCTGACAGGCGCCACCGCCGAAGTGGCCGAGCGGGTGGAAATCCACGAAATGGCGGTGAAAGACGGCATAATGACCATGCGCATGCTGACCGACGGCGTTGAGGTGCCGCCCGGCGCCACGGTGGCGCTGGCGCCCGGCGGCCTGCACATGATGCTGCTGGGGCTGAAGCGGCCCTTGGTGCAGGGCCAGCGCTTCAAGGGCACGCTCAGTTTCGCACAGGCCGGAACGGTGGCGGTGGAATTCGCCATCGAAGGCATGGCGGGGCCGAAGGAGGCCGCCGCGCCGGCGGGACACGAGGGCCACACCATGCCGGCGCCGAGTAACTAGCAACTAGCAACTCGCAACGAGCCACCAAAGCCGCCGCCAGCGCTTCGCCCGCACCCACGGGGAAGCGGAGCGAGCCCGCGCGCCTTCATCATTCTACCGGGATTGACCGATGACCGTTACGACTCTGTCCGATGAAACCCAACCGCGCGCCGAGGCCGGCGAGCGCACCGCCGACTTCTACCGTGCCGTCTGGCGCTGGCACTTCTATGCCGGCCTGCTGGTGCTGCCCTTCATGATCCTGCTGGCCGTCACCGGCGGGCTCTATTTGTTCCGCGACGAACTGGACGGACTGTGGCACCGCGACCTCAAGCAGGTTGCCGTGCAGTCCGTGGCGCCGCTGCCGCCGAGCCGGCTGATAGCGGCGGCGCAGCAGGCGCTGCCGGGCACGGTGCTGAAGCTCACCACGCCAGCCACGCCGGCCGCCTCCGCCGAGGTGACGATCCGCACCGCGGCGGGCGACAAGCGCGCGGTCTATGTCAATCCCTATGACGGCCGCGTGCTCGGCGATCTGCCCGACCGCGGCACGGTGATGTGGCTGGTGCGCCGCCTGCACAGCCTGGCGGAATTCGGGACGGTCGCCAACGGAGTCATCGAGATCGTCGGCGGCTGGTCGATCCTGTTGGTCGCCACCGGCTTCTATCTGTGGTGGCCGCGCCGGCAGAGCGGCGGTGTCGTCACCGTGCGCGGCACCCCGCGCCGGCGGGTGTTCTGGCGCGATGTGCACGCCGTCACCGGCGCCTTTGCCGGGCTCGCCATCGGCTTCATGTCGCTGTCCGGCATGCCCTGGTCGATGTTCTGGGGCGAAAAGGTCAATGAATGGGCCAACAGCAGCAATTACGGCTACCCGGCCGGGGTCTACGTCGATGTGCCGATGTCGGACGAGCACCTCGCCCATGTGAACGGGCCGACAAGCTGGTCGCTGGAACAGGCGCGCATGCCGGAATCGACGGCGGCGGCGGCGCAGCCGATCGGCATCGACGCCGCGGCGGCGACCTTCAACACGCTCGGCGTCGCGCCCGGCTATGCGCTGAGCCTGCCGAGCAAACCGACCAGCGTGTATTCGGCCAGCGTCTATCCGGACGATCTGGCGCGCCAGCGCGTCGTCCATCTCGACCAGTACAGCGGCAAGCCGCTGCTCGACATGAGCTATGCCGATTACGGCCCGGCGGCCAAGGCGATGGAATGGGGCATCAACGTCCATATGGGCCAGGAATACGGGCTGGCCAACCAGCTCTTCATGCTGGCGCTGTGCCTCGCCGTCATCCTCATGTCGGTGTCGGCCGGGGTGATGTGGTGGAAGCGCCGACCCAAGGGCGCGCTCGGCATTCCGCCGGCACCGGCCCGGCGGTCCGCCATGGCCGTGGTGCTGGCGATCATGGCGGTGGTCGGCATCGTCTTCCCGCTGGTGGGTGCCTCGCTGGTGGTCATGGCGCTGCTCGACTTCGCCTTCGCCCGCCGCCGAAGCCCGATAGCGGCAACGGCCTGAGCGGACGCTTCCGGCGCGGCCCTCGATCCCCTATCACAGATGGACGGGAACGAGGCTTGCCATGGCAGAGGACGCGCCGGAACCGGAACGGCATCGCGAGGGGCTGTTCATCCGGGTTTATTTCGGTGACGGGCGCTTTCTCGGGCCGGGCAAGATCGAGCTTCTGGAAGCGGTGCGGGCCAGCCGCTCGATCCTCGGGGCGGCGCGGGCCATGGGCATGAGCTACCGGCGCGCCTGGCTGCTGATCGACGAGATCGGCCGCATGTTCGACCAGCCGGTGGTGGCGACCTTTCCCGGCCGCCGCGGCCACGGCACCGAACTCACCGCCTTCGGCGAGCGGGTGATCGCGCTGTATCACGCCGTCGAGCAGGAAAGCGCGCGGGCGTCGGCCCCCGCCATAGCCGAGCTCAAGGCCCGGCTGGCGCCGCCGCAGCGCTGAGACCGGGGCTACGCCCCTCCACCGCCACCGCCTTGATCAGCGCCCAGGCCGGCAGGCCGGGCCGCAAGGCCAGCCGTTCGACGCTCTCGGTGGTCAACGTGGCGTGCAGCAAGGTGTGGCCGAGATCGAGCGCGACATCGGCATAGGGACCCTGCTGGCGCTCCACCGCGGCGATGAGGCCCGGCAGGCGGTTGGTGACCGATATGTCGACCGGCTCCGACAGCGCGAGCGCCACATCGCGCGAGCGAATCCGCGCCCGCACCCCGGCACCCGGCGCGACATCGACCAGCGGCACGCGCAACTCGCCATCGGCAAACGCCAGGCTCGACAAGCCGAGCGCGGTGTCGTGACGCGCCACGGTGCACTCGAGAATGGTGCCGAGGTCGAAACGGCCGAGTACGGGGAGCAAATCCGGCCGCGACATCACCTCCGACACCGGTCCGGCGGCAATGATGCCGCCTTCCGCTAGCGCCACCATATGGTCGGCGAGGCGCAGCACTTCCTCCACCGCGTGGCTGACATAGAGCACCGGCAGGTGCAGTTCGTCGCGCAGCCGCTCCAGATAGGGCAAAATCTCCTGCTTGCGCGCTTCATCGAGCGAGGCCAGCGGTTCGTCCATCAGCAGCAGGCGCGGCTGCACCAGCAGCGCCCGGCCGATGGCGACGCGCTGGCGCTCGCCGCCGGACAGAGTGTGCGGCCGGCGGGCAAGCAGCGGCTTGAGGCCGAGCAGGTCCACCACCGCGCCGAGGGCGATGGGACGCGCGGCGGCGCGGCTGCGGCGCTCGCCATAGCGCAGATTGCGCTCCACGCTCATGTGCGGAAACAGCCGCGCATCCTGGAACACATAGCCGACCCGGCGCGCCTCGATCGGCAGTTCGATGCCGGCGCGCGAATCGAAGAACACCGTGTCATCCACCACGATGCGGCCCCGCTCCGGCCGCACCACGCCGGCCACCATCTGGATGATGGTGGTCTTGCCGGCGCCGGAGCGGCCGAACAGCGCGGTGATGCCGGCGGGCGGCGCGGTGAAGCCGGCGGCGAGCCGGAAGCCGCCGGGGCGGCCGAGCGCAACGTCGATCTCGATCATGTTCGCCCGATCAGCAGCCGGATGCGCCGGTCGGCGAGGCCGGCGAGCAGCAGCGCGCCCAGCGCCAGCGCCACCGAGACCAGCACCAGCCGGCCCGCCACCGCGTCGCCGTCCGGCGTGTGGGTGGCGCTGTAGATGGCGAGCGGAATGGTGCGGGTCTGGCCTTCCACATTGGCGACAAAAGTGATGGTGGCGCCGAATTCGCCGAGCGCGGAGGCGATGGAGAGCAGGATGCCGGCGGCGATGCCGGGCAGCATCAGCGGCAAGGTGATGGTGAGAAACACGTCCAGCCGGCCGGCGCCCAGCGTGCGGGCGGCAAGCTCCAGCCCGCGGTCCACCGCTTCCAGCGCCAGGCGGATGGCGTTGACCATCAGCGGGAAGCCGACCACCGCCGCGGCGACCGCGGCGCCGGACGTGGAGAACACCAGCCGGATGCCGAACCATTGGTCGAGATACTGGCCGAAAAGGCCGCGCGCGCCCAAGGTGAGCAGCAGCAGATAGCCGACCACCACCTTCGGCAGCACCAGCGGCAGATAGACCAGCCCGTCCAGCAGCCGCTTGCCAGGAAATTCGGTACGGGCCAGCACGAAAGCGGCCAGCACCGCGACGGGCAGGCTCCAGGCCGTCGCCCAGAACGCCACCGTGAGGCTGAGACGGACGGCGGTCCATTCCTCCGGCGTCAGCATGCCCGGCTCACTTCACCACGAAGCCGTATTTCGCATAGATCGCCTTGGCCTCCGGCCCGGCGAGGAAGGCGAGCAGCGCCCGCGCCTCCGGCGTGTCCTGGCCCTTGACCAAAGCGAACGGGTACACCACCGGCTCGTGACTGCCGGGTGGAAATACGCCGACTACCTTGACGTTGCGCGCCACTGCGGCGTCGGTGGCATAGACGATGCCCGCCGCCGCCTCGCCGCGCTCCACCAGCGCCAGCGCCGCGCGCACGCTCTCGGCCCCGACGACGCGCGCCTTCACCTTGTCCCACAGGCCGAGGCTGGCGAGCGCCGCCTTGGCATAGATGCCGATCGGCACGCTGTCGGTGAGGCCGGTGGCGATGCGCCCCTGCGGGCCGAGAATGGTGTCGACATCGACGGCATCGATGGTCGGCGGCATCGCGCGGTCCGCCGGTATGATGAGCACCAGGCTGTTGCCGATCGGCGTGATGCGGGTGTCGGGCACCACGAGGTCCTTGGCCACCGCATAGTCCATCCATTTGGTGTCCGCCGAGGCGAAGATGGTGGCCGGCGCGCCGGATTCGATCTGCTTGGCCAGCGCCGAGGAGGCGGCGAACGAGAACACCGGCTTGATGCCGGTCTTGCCCGCATAGGCCGCGCCGATGTCCTGAAAGGCATTGGTCAGGCTGGCGGCGGCGAACACCACCGGCGGTGCTCCCTGCGCCCGCGCCGGGCCAGTGAGCGGCAAGGCGAAGGCGAGCGCGGCGAGAACGGCGCGGCGCGAAAGGATCATGGCAGGCGGCTCCGGCAATGCTGTATTTGTCCATATACATCATTGCGCACAATTGGCCACCCGCGGAACGACGGCAGGGTCGTCCGACGTTACTCAGGCCCTATCGGAACGATCAGTCGATGAAGCCGCAATCGCGGGCGGCGCGGGCGGCGGCGACTTCGGCGTCCGCCAGGAAATTCCAGGCCGCCACCGTGCCGTCCTTGCCGAACATGATGGCCGGCCCGCGGCTGACGACGCGGCGGCCGCTGCCATTGTCGACCAGCGCGAATTCGAAAATGTGGTGTTCCCCGCGATGCATGACGCGGATGGTGGACGCCGACAGCGTGACGACGTCGAACTCGCAATCTGGCATGCGACTCCCTCCCTACCGCGCGCGGATCTGGCGCCGCGACGCGACCTCCCCAAGAGACCTGACGCCCAACCCGCCTCAATCCGAGACCGCCGGGCTTTGCTTTTTATGGTTGCATTAACTGTACGATGTTCGCGCCGCGAAGCCTACGATTTTTGTCGCGCGCGCGGCGCCGCCGCGGCATGCACGATGCTTAAATTGTGACCAACTGCTCGCCTGTTGCATGCAAAGGCAGCGCGACGGGTTGCCGTGCCCATCGGGAGGGCGCGGATTCTCCGGGTCGGCGGCGGCGGGGCACATGGCATAGCGGTTGCTTGCTTCCAGCCGTCCGCAACCGGACGCCAAAGGCCTTTGACAAAGCCGGCCGAAACGCCCCCTAGGAGAGACGCATGCCCGAAGAGAAAAGCTGGCTCGACCCGTCCCTGTCGCGCCGCACTCTGCTCACCGGCGCAGCCGCGCTGGCGGCCACCGCGAGCCTGCCGCGCAGCGCCCGCGCCGCCGACCTCACCATCGGCATCGTCTATGTTGGACCGCGCGACGATTTCGGCTGGAACCAGGCGCACGCCGTCGCCGCCGCCGCGCTCAAGCAGGTGCCGGGTGTGACCGTGATCGAAGAGGAGAACGTGCCGGAGACGGTCGCGGCCCTCAAGACCATGGAATCCATGATCAATCTCGACGGCGCGAAGCTCGTTTTCGCCACCTCCTTCGGCTATTACAAGCCGTATGTGGTCGACGCCGCCAAGAAGTACGGCAAGGTCGAGTTCCGCCACGCCGCGCCGCTGTGGCAACCATCCGACCCGAAGAATGCCGGCAGCTATTTCGGCTATCTCGACCAGGCCCATTACATCGACGGCATCGCCGCCGGCCTGTCCACCAAGTCGAACAAGCTCGGCTTCGTCGCCGCCAAGCCGATCTCCTCGGTGCTCTCCAACATCAACGCCTTCACCATCGGCGCCCGCAAGGTGAACCCGAACGCCACCGTGCAGGTGATCTTCACCGGCGACTGGTCGCTGCCGGTTCGCGAGGCGGAGGCCACCAATGCGCTGGTCGATGCCGGCGCCGACGTCATCACCTGCCATGTCGACAGCCCGAAGGTGGTGGTGCAGACCGCCGAGGGCCGCGGCGCCAAGAGCTGCGGCCACAATGCCTCGCAGGCGCCGCTGGCGCCCAAGGGCTTCATCACCGGCGCCGAATACAAGTGGGCGACGATCTACAAGGAATACGCCGCGCTGCTCTCCGCCGGAAAGCCGCTGCCCAACATGGTCTCGGGCGGCTACGACAAGGACTTCGTGCAGAACACGCCCTATGGCGCCGGCGCCACGCCGGAGGCGATCAAGGCCGCCGACGCCGCCAAGGCGGAGATTACCGCGAAGAAGCCGATCTATGTCGGGCCGCTGAAGGACAATAAGGGCAACGAGGTCATCGCCGCCGGGGCGGTGCATGCGCCGTACGACCCGTGGATCGACCAGATCAACTTCCTGGTCGAGGGCGTCAGCGGCTCGGTGACCTGACCGCATACCATGCGCCCGCAACCTTGATGCCGTCATGGCCCGGCGTGTCCGGGCCATCCACGGATCGGACGGGCACCGAACCTCACCATGGGTTCCCCGGACACGCCGGGGAATGACGGTGCCCATCGGGGAGCCCGACGGGCCAGAAACCACCCGGCCGGGATCTCCTCGACCCCTACCGGCGCCCCCGCTTTCAGGAGCCCGTGCGTGACCGACATCACCGGCAATCAAGTTGAGGCGGCGCCGGCGCGCGCGGCCGCGTTCGACCGCCTGCGCCAATCCTCGGAATATGTCGCCATTCCGATCTTCGCGCTGGTGGTCTCCGCGCTGCTGTTCTCGCTGTTCCTGCTGCTGGTGGGCAAATCGCCCTCCACCTTCTTCGCGCTGCTGTGGCAAGGCGGTTTCGGCACGCCGTTTTCCTGGCAGAATACGCTGATCCGCGCCTCACCGCTCATCCTCACCGCGCTGTGCGTCGCGATTCCCGCGCAGCTCGGCCTGGTCATCATCGGCGGCGAAGGCGCGCTGGTGCTGGGCGGCTTCGCCGCGGCCGCGGCCGCTTTGCCGTTTCTGAGCTGGGCGCACCCCTGGGTGGTGACCATGGTGATGCTGGTGGCGGCCATGGCGGCCGGCGGCGCCTGGATCGGCATTGCCGGGGCGCTGCGCCATTATCGCGGCGTGAACGAGACCATCTCCAGCCTGCTGATGTTCTACATCGCCGTCGCCATCATGAATTTCTTCGTGGAAGGCGCGCTGCGCGACCCCTCCAACCCCAACAAGCCCTCCACCACGCCGATCGGCGACGCCAATATGGTTGGGCCGATGCCGGGGATGGACGTGCATTGGGGCCTCGCCGCCGGCATCGTGCTGGCCATCCTGTTGTGGATCCTGATGAACCGCACCACTGCGGGCTTCGCCGCCCGCGTCACCGGCGGCAATGTGCGCGCGGCGCAGGCGCAGGGCCTGCCGGTCGGCCGGCTCATCGTCGCCTTCTGCGCGTTGGCCGGCGCCTGCGCCGGGCTGGCCGGCTTCTATGAGGTGACCGCCATTCACGGCACCGCCAACGCCTCGCTGGCGGCCGGCTACGGCTTCACCGGCATATTGGTGGCCTTTCTCGCCCGCCAGAACCCGCTCGCCATCATCCCGGTCGCCGTCCTGCTCGGCGGCATCGCCGCCGCCGGCGGGCTGATCCAGCGCCGCATGGGGCTGCCGGACGCCACGGTGCAGGTGCTGCTGGGCCTGATGTTCGTGGTGCTGCTGGTGAGCGAGACGCTCTATGGCCGCATCCCCTTCTTCCGCCCGAGAGGAGAGGCGAAATGAACGAGACCGATCTCGGCTGGCTCAGCGTTCCGCTCGCCATGCTGGCGGGCGCGATCCGGGTATCCACGCCGTTCCTGTTCGTCAGCCTGGGCGAATGCCTCACCGAAAAGTCCGGCCGCATCAATCTGGGCCTCGAAGGCACCTTGGTGTTCGGCGCCATGACCGGCTACGCCATCGCCTACCACACCGGCTCGCCCTGGCTCGGCGTGCTGGCGGCCGGCCTTGCCGGCAGCCTGTTCGGCGCCGTGCACGGCTATATCTGCAAGCTGCCGAAGGTGAACGACATCGCCATCGGCATCGCCATGATGCTGTTCGGCACCGGCCTCGCCTTCTTTTTCGGCAAACCCTACATCCAGCCCCAGGCGCCGCGCCTGCCCTCCATCGCGCTCGGCGGCTGGTCGGACATTCCGCAGGTGCAGGTGGCGCTGCAGGTGAACCCGCTGTTCCTCATCGGCCTCGCGCTCGGGGTGGCGATGTGGTGGGGTTTCAAGAACACCAAATGGGGCCTCATCATCCGCACCACCGGCGACAGCGCCCCGGCGGCGCTGGCCATGGGCTTCAAGGTCGATCTGGTGCGCTTCCTCGCCACCACTGTGGGCGGCTTCTTCGCCGGCGTCGGCGGCGCCTTCCTCTCGCTTTACTACCCGGGAAGCTGGAATGAGGGGCTGTCCTCCGGCCAGGGGCTGATGGCGGTGGCGCTGGTGATCTTCTCGCGCTGGAATCCGCTCGCCTGCTGCGGCGCGGCGCTGCTGTTCGGCGCCGCCGGTGCGCTGGGGCCGGCGCTGCAATCGGTCGGCATCACCCAGGGCTACTACTTCTTCAATGCCGCCCCCTACATTCTGACCCTGCTCATCATGATCGCCTCGGTCTCGCCCAAGCGCTCGCTGAAGGGCGCGCCCGGCGAACTCTCCATCGTGAAATGAGGGGCCGCGAGATGCCCGCCGCCAACCGCACCATCACGTCCGCCCCCTATGCCTGGCCCTGGAACGGCGACCTGCGCCCGGAGAACACCGCGCTGGTCGTCATCGACATGCAGACCGATTTCTGCGGTCCCGGCGGCTATGTCGACATGATGGGCTATGATCTGTCGCTGACCCGCGCACCGATCGAGCCGATCAAGCGCCTGCTCGGCGTGCTGCGCGCCGGGGGCTTCCACATCTTCCACACCCGCGAGGGCCACCGGCCGGACCTCGCCGACCTGCCGGCCAACAAGCAGTGGCGCTCCCGCCAGATCGGCGCCGGCATCGGCGATGCCGGGCCGTGCGGGCGCATATTGGTGCGGGGCGAACCGGGCTGGGACATCATCCCGGAACTGGCGCCGCTGCCGGGCGAGCCGGTGATCGACAAGCCGGGCAAGGGCACCTTCTGCGCCACCGATTTCGACATGATGCTGCGCCAGCGCGGCATCGCCAATTTGATACTCACCGGCATCACCACGGATGTGTGCGTGCACACCACCATGCGCGAGGCCAATGACCGCGGCTATGAGTGCGTGCTGCTGGAAGACTGCTGCGCGGCGACCGACCACGCCAACCACTTGGCCGCCTTGAGCATGATCAAGATGCAGGGCGGCGTGTTCGGCGCCGTCGCGACCTCCGACGCGCTGATCGAGGTGATCGCATGAACGCCGCCCCTTCCATTCCCGCCCGCGCCCTGGCCCTGAAGGCCGAGAGCATGACCAAGGTGTTCGGCTCCTTCACCGCGCTGGACAATGTGTCCATCGACGTGCCGGCCGGCACCTTCCACGCTCTGCTGGGCGAGAACGGCGCCGGCAAGTCCACGCTGGTGAAGTGCATCATGGGCTTCTACCGCCCGGAGCAGGGCCGCATCCTGCTGGACGGGCAGGAAGTGCACATGAAGAACCCGCGCGATGCCCGCGCGCTGGGCGTCGGCATGGTCTATCAGCACTTCACCCTGGTGCCGGCGCTGACCGCGGCCGAGAATCTCGTCATCTCGCGCATCGACGCGCCTGCGGTGATCGACTGGCGCCGCGAGACCGCAGCGCTGGAGGCGTTTCTGGAGACCATGCCGTTCCGCGTGCCGCTGAACGTGCCGGTGAGCGCGCTGGCGGCGGGCGAGAAGCAGAAGCTGGAAATCCTCAAGCAGCTCTATCTCGACCAGCGCTTCATCATTCTGGACGAGCCGACCTCGGTGCTCACCCCCGGCGAGGCGGACGAGATGCTGGGCCTGGTCAAGGGCATGGTCAGCCGCGGCGAGATCACCGTGCTGACCATCACCCACAAATTCCGCGAGGTGACGCAGTTCTGCGACGCCGTCACCGTGCTGCGGAAAGGGCAACTGGTCGGCTCCGGCCAGGTGTCGGAGCTTTCCACCAACGACATGGCGCGAATGATGATCGGCGACACCCCGATCCGCGCCAGCGCCCAGCGCAAGAAACAGGGCGAGATGCCCACCGTGCTGACGCTCGCCGGTCTCTATGCCGAGGACGAGGAGGGCCTGAACGCCATCGAGCAGCTCGATCTGCGGGTGCATGCCGGCGAGATCGTCGGCGTCGCCGGGGTGTCGGGCAATGGCCAGAGCGAGCTGGTCGAGGTGCTGTCCGGCCAGAAGGACCTCGCTTCCGGACGCATCCTGATTCATGGCGAGCCGTTCGAGCCGGTGCGCGGCCATATGGACAAGTACAAGGTGTTCGGCCTGCCGGAGGAGCCGCTGAAGAACGCCGCGGTGCCGCGCATGTCGGTGGCCGAGAACATCGCCTTCCGCACCTTCGACAAGCCGCCGGCCGCCAGCTTCGGCTGGTGGTTCTCGCCAGGGCCGATGCGCGCCAAGGCGCGCGAGTTGGTTGCCCGCTACCGGGTGAAGACGCCGACCATCGACAACGCCATCCAGAACCTTTCCGGCGGCAATGTGCAGCGCGCCATCCTCGCCCGCGAACTGTCGCAGGATGTCGACGTGCTGATCGTCGCCAATCCGTGCTTCGGGCTGGATTTCGCCTCGGTGGCGGAAATCCGCGCCCAGATCATGGAACAGCGCAACCGCGGCGCGGCGGTGCTGCTGGTGTCGGAAGACCTCGACGAGATATTGGAGCTGGCCGACCGGGTCGCGGTGATGTCGGAGGGCCGCATCACCTATGTCGCCCCGGTGGCTGAGACCGACCGCACCACCATCGGCCGGCATATGGCGGGGCATTGATCGTAGGGCCTTCTTCTCGCTCTCCCGCGTGCAGGGGAGGGTCGGGGTGGGGGCAGCGCGACGCCGGTTGATGGCGCGCCGTGTCGCGACGGCCCCCTCCGACCCGCCTACGGCGGGCCACCTCCCCCGCACGCGGGAGAGGGGAAAAAAGGGGTGTGCGGGGGATCAACCCTTGTAGCCCTCTCCCGCGTGCGGGGGAGGGTTGGGAGGGGGAAAGGCGCCGACATCGATGACGCCCGCACCGCGGCCCCGAACCCGCACCGTTCCACGCCCGGCCGCCCCCTCCCCAGCAAGCGGGAGAGGGAGAAGAAGCTCACCCCCGCTCCGCCCGCATCGCCGCCAGAACCGCCTGCGCGGACGGGTCCGTGAGCACGGTTTCCACCGGCTTCGAAAGGCGGCGGCGCCAGTTGGGGCGTTCGCGGTCGGTGCCGGGCAGATTGACCGCCGACGTCTCGCCGGCAAGATCGTCGAGCTGCGCGAGAGCCAGCACCGAGGGGGTGCGCGCCATGTAGGCGTGCACGGCGGGCAGCAGCGCCTCCGGCATCGGCGCATCGGGGTCGGGCGCCTCGGTGAACAGCCCTTCGGCGCGTAGTGCCGCCAGCAGGCGCAGCTTCTCCGCCCGGCGCGCGGCATGGGCGGCCTGCGTCACCGGCGCATCGTCGAAACCGAGCGCGGCGCGCTCCTCGATGTCGAAGCCGCCCCACCAGCCGACCAGCGTCGGCAGATCGTGCGTCGAGACGCAGGCCGCGGCCAGCGCGGGAAAGGCGGCGGGCGGCAGGAAATCCTCAGCCGAGCGCTCGAACCACAGCACGCGGTAGGACAACAGCCGCCGCTCTTCCAGCTCGCCGCGCATGCCCTCCGGCACCGTGCCGAGGTCCTCGCCCACCACCAGGCAGCGCGCCCGCACGCTCTCCAGCGCCACCTGGCCGGCGAGATCGGCGAACGGCATGGCAAGATAGGCGCCGTCCGCCGCCTTGGCGCCCTCGGGCAGCAGGAACAGCCGGCGCAGCCCCATCACATGGTCGATGCGCAGCGCGCCGGCGTGGCGCATGTTCGCCGCCACCAGCCGGGCGAAGCCGGCATAGCCGTCGCGCGCCAGCGCCAGCGGGTCGGGCGGCGGCAGGCTCCAATTCTGTCCTTCCGGGCCAAGCGGATCGGGCGGCGCGCCGACGCTCACCCCCTGCATCAGCAGGTCGGCCTCGGCCCAGGCTTCCGAGCCGTCCGGCGCGGTGCCGACCGCGAGATCGCGGTAGAAGCCGAGCGACAGCCCCGCCGCCCGCCCGCGCGCCGCCGCCTGGCCGAACTGCACGTCCGCCACCCATTGCTGCCATTGCGCGAAGCGCACGGCGCGGGCGTGCTCGGCGGCAAACGCCGCAACCCCCGGCCCGTCCGGCCGGCGC
This sequence comes from Xanthobacteraceae bacterium, assembly GCA_041287585.1. Classification (GTDB taxonomy): domain Bacteria; phylum Pseudomonadota; class Alphaproteobacteria; order Rhizobiales; family Xanthobacteraceae; genus Ancylobacter. The sequence goes on along the minus strand of JBGGNI010000201.1, from coordinate 4,454 downwards.
AGCTCCTGCGGCCAGTCGCGCCAGCTCCAGCGCGGATAGGTCTCGGCGATGGCCTGGAAGGTGGCAAAGCCGGCGAGCGCCGCGCCGCCCTTCGCGATGAAGGCGTCGAAGGCGACATCGCCCTGCCCCTCGAAAGCGGCGAACGCCGCCTCCAGCCGCACCCGCTTTTCCGCCCACACGCCGCTGTAGTCGACCGTGGGTCCGGCGGCCAGCGCCGCGAAATTCGGCGAGCCGGCACCGAGCGCGGCGAGGTCGATATAGATCGGGTCGAGGAAGCGCCGGTCGCACGGGTGATAGGGGCTGGCCCGCTCGCGGTCGTGTGGAAACAACGCGTGCAGCGGGTTGAGCCCCAGGGTTGACGCCCCCGCCGCCCCGGCCGCCTCCGCCAGGGTGGCCAGCGCGCTGAAATCGCCGATGCCCTGGTCCAGCGCGGCGCGGCGCAGCGTGTAGAGGTGGGCACTGACGCCGAACAGGCGCCCGCCCTGCTCCAGCTCAGCCGGCAAATAGCAGGCCGGCGGGGCGATGGTGAGCCGGCATTCCTCTTGGCCGAGACGCAGGCGGTGGCGGCCAATGGGCAGCGGCGGCAGCGCCACATGCCGCAGCACGGCGCGCCGCCCGTCCGGCCGCAGCACCTCGGTACGCTCGCCGTCGCCGGCGCCGACCGGCAGCGTGCGCGCCTCGCCGTCTTCCAGCACCAGATCGAGCGCCAGCCGGGCCACGGCGCGGCCGGCGGCCCCGCCGAGCCGCAGCCGCACCGGGTCGCCCGCCCGCACCACCAGCGCCGGCGGCAGCAGCCCTTCGAAATGCTCCTCGGACAGCCGCACCAGACTGTCGCGCGCCTCGCCGCCGCTGCCGGCCGGCAGCCGCAGCGCGGCGAGCAGCACGCGCTTGGTGTCGTCGCTGACGCGGTGATAGGTGCCGCCGACATCCCACCAGTCCAGCGCGATGCCGGCGGCGCCGGCCAGCCGGTCGAGCAGAGCGGGGTCGGCCGGCCGGCGTGGCGCGTCCGCGGCCGGCACTTCGACTGCGATCAGCACGGTGCGCGGCGCCAGCGCGCAGCGGTCGCCCTCCATCACCGGGAGGCTAGCCGCCGAGCAGGCGCCGACCTGCCAGGCAAAGCCGTCGCGCGGGGCGGGCAGCAGCAGTTCGGCCGGATCGTGCCCGGCATGCAGCGCCACCGCGACGCGATCGGCCGCCGCGCCGCCCTCCGCGGGGGCATAGAGCACCGCCACCAGCGTGCGCACCTCCGGCGCGTCCCAGGCGGGGGGGCCACCATCCGCCGCGCGCCATTCGACATCCGGCAACGCGCTGGCGTCGATCGGCGTCCCGGTGAGCGGAACGTCGCGCCGCAGCGCCGGATGCGAGCGGCGCAGCCGCACCAATTGGCCGGTGAAGGCGGCAAGGTCCTGGTCCATGCCGGCCCAGTCGAGCCAGGTCAGCGCATTGTCCTGCGCATAGGCATTGTTGTTGCCGGCCTGGGTGCGGCCGCACTCGTCGCCCATGGTGAGCATCGGCGTGCCGCGGGCGGCGAGCAGGATCGCCAGCAGCGCCCGCATGTCTGCCTGCCGGCGCGCCGTCACCGCGGGGTCGTCGGTCGGCCCCTCAGTGCCGTTGTTCCAGGAATGATTGTCGTTGGTGCCGTCGCGATTGTCCTCGCCATTGGCGAGATTGTGCTTGTGCTCGTAGCTGACGAGGTCGGCGAGGGTGAAGCCGTCATGGGCGGCGATGAAGTTGATGCCGCGCGACAGCGGGCGCCGCCGCGGCGCCAGCACGTCGGCGGATCCGGCAAGCCGCGTCGCCATCTCGCCGAGCTTGTGTCCGTCGCCGCGCCAGAAGCGGCGGGCGGTGTCGCGGAAATGGTCGTTCCATTCGCCCCACGGCGCGGGAAAATTGCCGACCTGGTAGCCGCCGGGGCCGATGTCCCACGGCTCGGCGATAAGGGCGAGGTCGCGCAGCGCCGGGTCCTGGCCGATGGCGGCGAAGAACGGCGCGGCGGGGTCGAACCCTTTCGGCCGGCGGCCGAGCGTGGCGGCAAGGTCGAAGCGGAAGCCGTCGATGCCGGTGGCGGCCCAGGCCCGCAGGCTGTCCAACGCCAGCCGCAGCACCGGCGGGCGCTCCAGAGCCAGCGTGTTGCCGGTGCCGGCATCGTTGATCAACAGCCCCGGATCGCCCATGGCGTGGCGGTAATAGAGCGCATTGTCCAGCCCGCGCAGCGAAAGGGTGGGGCCGAGCGCGTCGCTCTCGCCGCTGTGGTTCAGCACCACGTCCAGGATCACCGACAGGCCGGCGGCATGCAGCGCCGCCACCGCGGCCCGAACCTCGGCGAAGCCGCCGGGGGCGAGCCGGGGGTCGGGGGCGCCGAACACCACGGGGTTGTAGCCCCAGTAATTGGAAAGCCCGAGCGGCGGCAGATGCCGCTCGTCGATCCAGGCCATGGCCGGCATCAGCTCCACGGTGGTGATGCCGAGCTGCACCAGATGCTCCAGCGCCGCCGGATGGGCGAGGCCGGCGAAGGTGCCGCGCAGCGCCTCCGGCACGCCGGGGTGGAGCCGGGTGAAGCCGCGCACATGCAGCTCGTAAATCACCTGGTCGCCCCAGTCGAACACCGGCCGGGCCGGTATCGGCGGCAGATCGGGCAATTGCACCAGCGCCTTCGGCACGAACGGCGCGCTGTCGGTCTCGTCCGTGGCGTCGCCATAAGCGCGCCGGTCGAACTGCGCGGGGTGCAGCACGAAGGGCCGGTCCAGTTCGGCGGCATAGGGGTCGACCAGCAGCTTGGCCGGGTTGAAGCGGTGGCCATGGCCGGGGTCGAAGGGGCCGCGCGCCCGCAGGCCGTAGCGCTGGCCGGGGGCGAGCCCCGCCACGCGGCCGTGAAACACATCCCCGGTCCGGGCCGGCAGCTCCAGGCGCGCGGTCTCGGTGTCGTCGGAATCGAACAGGCACAGCTCGACGGCTTCGGCATGCGCCGAGACCACCGCGACATTGGCGCCGGTGGCGTCGGCGCTCACGCCCAGCGGCTCGGGCCGTCCGTTTGAAACGCTCACGCCGCTCACGCCGCGCGCTCCACCGCGACGTCACGGAACAGTTGCGCATATTGCGCCGCGGGTCGCCGCCAGGAGACGTCGGTCGCCATGCCGTTGCGCTGCAGGCGGCGCCAGCCGGCGGGGTCCTGCCACAGTGCGACGGCGCGGTGCAGGGCGTGCTCCAGCGCGGCGACGGACACCGGCGCGAATTGCAGCCCGGTGGCGACCCCGGCGGCGCGGGCCACCTCATTGGCGTCGATCACCGTGTCGGCCAGCCCGCCGACCCGCGCCACCAGCGGCACCGCGCCATAGCGCAGGGCGGCGAGCTGGGTGAGGCCGCACGGCTCGAACCGCGACGGCACCAACAGCACGTCGGAACCGGCCTGGATGAGATGGGCCAGCCCCTCATCATAGCCGAGCCGGCAGGCGATGCGGTCCGGCCGGGATGCCGCGGCCGCAGCGAAGCGCCCGGCGATCTGCGCATCGCCGGCGCCGAGCATGACGAGCTGGGCGCCGCTCTCCACCAGTGTCGGCAGCGCGTCGGCCAGCACGTCGAGCCCCTTCTGCCAGGACAGCCGGCTGACCACGCCGAACAGCAGCGCCCCCTCATCGGCGGCGAGGCCGAAGCGGGCGCGCAGCGCGGCGCGATTGCCGGCGCGCGCCTTCAGCGTGCGGGCCTGGAACGGGCTGGGAATCAGCGGGTCTATGGCGGGGTCCCACACCTCGTAGTCCAGCCCGTTCAATATGCCGCTCAAGACATCGCGCCGCGCCCGCAGCAGCCCGTCCAGCCCCATGCCGGCCTCCGGCGCCAGGATTTCGGCGGCATAGGTCGGCGAGACGGTGGTGATGCGGTCGCAAAGCTGAAGAGCGGCCTTCAGATAGCTGATGGCGCCAAAATACTCGACGCCGTCGACCGCGAAGGCATGCGGCGGCAGGCCGAGCGCCGGCAGCAGAGCGGCCGGGAACTGGCCCTGGAAGGCGATGTTGTGAACGGTGGTCACGCTCGCCGGGCGGCGCGTGCCGGCGTAGTGCAGATAGGCTGGCGCCAGGCCGGCCTGCCAGTCGTGCGCGTGCACCACGTCCGGCACGAAGCCCGGCAGCAGGCCGAGCCCGATGCCGGAAGCCACCGCGCCGAGCGCGGCAAAGCGCAGCGCATTGTCCGGCCAGTCCAGCCCGTCCGGCCCGCTATAGGGGCCGCCCGGCCGGTCATAGAGGTGCGGGGCGTCGATGACGAGCAGGTTGAGCGCGCCCGCCCGCCCGGACAGCAGCCGCGCCGGCCCACCGAACAATTGGTCGAAGGCGTGCACCGGCTCGGCCGCCTCAAGCTTGGCCAGCACCGCCGGATAGCCGGGCACCAGGGTCAGCACCTCGATGCCCTCGCCGGCCAGCGCCAGCGGCAGCGCGCCGGCGACATCGGCGAGGCCGCCGGTC
>JBGGNI010000200.1:0-28111 GCA_041287585.1 Xanthobacteraceae bacterium | reverse complement strand
CGGCGCCCGCGTCATGGCGGTGCGCAACGATCCCGAGCGGCAATGGGTCAACGGCTCGGTCGGCACCGTGCTCGGCCTTGCCGAGGATCGCGCCTTCGTGCGGCTGGATGTTGGAACGGTGGTGGAAATCCAGCGCACCGCATGGGAGCGCATCCGCTACGATTGGGACGAAGCCACCGAGCGGGTCGGCGCCAAGGTGGTGGGCAGCTACAGCCAATTGCCGCTGGTGCCGGCCTGGGCGGTCACCGTGCACAAGGCGCAGGGGCTGACGCTGGAGGACGTTCGGGTGGATTTCGACTCCGGCGCCTTCGCGGCGGGCCAAGCCTATGTCGCGCTGTCGCGCGCCCGTTCCATGGACGGGCTTTCGCTCGCCCGGCCGCTGCGTGCCGCCGATATCCGGGTCGACCGGCGGGTCGCTGCCTTCATGGCCGGGTTCGAAGCCGGCGATGGCGACGCGGCGTAAATTCAACTAGATTTCTATGTTGTTTATGGGTTTCCACATGGAGACTGCTTTACATCGTATATTTTCTTGATAGATTATCGGCGTCCGAGGAACCGCGATGTCCCAGAACGTCCGCCGCCGCTATGCCCATACTCTGATGTTCGCGCTGGCTTACGGCGCCATCATCGGCGCGGTGCTGTTCGCGCGGCCGCTCGGCATTTCGGCCACCACGGCGGACACGGCGCCCGGCATCGAACGGGCGGCCGTGCGGTAGCCACCCGCTTTCACCCGGCGGGCACTGGCAGAAATACCGATTATCCATCATTTATAAGCCGCGCACGGTACGCAGTCGTGCCGCGATTGGGTGCGCCATGTGCCGCGCCGGGGATAAGACGGGATCGAATGCTGACCAATAAGGGGAAATACGGCCTCAAGGCCATGCTGCATCTGGCTACCCTGGAGCCCGGCACCACCGCCATGGGGGCGGAGATCGCCAGCGCCAACAACATCCCGAAGAAGTTTCTGGATGCCATCCTGCTCGAACTGCGCAATGCCGGCATGCTGCGCAGCAAGAAGGGGCCGGGCGGCGGCTATGCGCTGTCGCGCTCGCCCAAGGAAATCCGCGTCGGCCACATCATCCGCACGCTCGACGGGCCGCTGGCACCGATCAATTGCGCCAGCAAGAGCGCCTATGTGGCCTGCGATGACTGCGCCGACCTGAAGATCTGCGCCGTGCGCATCACCATGAGCAAGGTACGCGACGCGATGTCGGAAATATTGGACCGCATGACCCTGGAAGAAATGGTGGCCTATGGCCGCGTCCGCGATCCGGACCTGATGTACCATATTTGAGCGTGAAACCGCTCCGGGACCGTTTGGATAGTCCTGTTCGCGTGGCGCGGCGGTGGTGCGTGCTTCGAGGGCGGCCTGCGGCCGCCACCTCAGCATGACGATGTTGTTGTAAAACAATAACCCGCGTCATCCGGAGGTGACCGAGCGCAGCTCGGGCCTCGAAGGACGCACGCGGCCGATACAGCGACCGCTGACACCTGCTCAGAAGAACGCCTGAATCCCGGTAATCGCCCGGCCCAGGATCAAGGCGTGGATGTCGTGGGTGCCCTCATAGGTGTTCACCGTCTCCAGGTTCACCATGTGGCGCATGACCGGATATTCGGCGGAGATGCCGTTGCCGCCATGCATGTCGCGGGCGATGCGGGCGATGTCGAGCGCTTTGCCGCAATTGTTGCGCTTCAGCAGCGAAATCGCCTCCGGCGCCAGGCGCCCCTCGTCGAACAGCCGTCCGGCCCGCAGCGCCGCCTGCAGCCCCAGGGCGATTTCCGTCGCCATGTCGGCGAGCTTGCGCTGCACCAGCTGGTTGGCGGCGAGCGGCCGGCCGAACTGCTTGCGCTCCAGCGTATAGTTGCGCGCCGCCGCATAGCAGGCTTCCGCCGCCCCCATGGTGCCCCAGCCGATGCCGTAGCGCGCCCGGTTCAGGCAGCCGAACGGCCCCTTGAGGCCGGAGACGTTGGGCAGCAGATTGGCTTCCGGCACCTCGACGCCGTCCATCACGATCTCGCCGGTCACCGAAGCGCGCAGCGACAGCTTGTTGGCGATCTTCGGCGTCGACAGCCCCTTCATGCCGCGCTCCAGCACGAAGCCGCGAATGGCGTCGCCATGGGCGGCGGACTTCGCCCACACCACCATCACATCCGCCACCGGCGCATTGGTGATCCACATCTTGGTGCCGGTGAGACGGTAGCCGCCCTCGACGCGCTCGGCGCGGGTGCGCATGCCGCCGGGGTCGGAGCCGGCGTCCGGCTCGGTGAGGCCGAAGCAGCCCACCCATTCGCCGCTCGCCAGTTTCGGCAGAAAAGCGCGCCGCTGCGCCTCGTCGCCATAGGCGTAGATCGGATACATCACCAGCGAGGACTGCACGCTCATGGCCGAGCGATAGCCCGAATCCACCCGCTCGATCTCGCGCGACACCAGCCCGTAGGCGACATAGCCGAGCCCGGCGCCGCCATAGGTCTCCGGCACGGTCGGCCCCAGCAGGCCGAGCGCGCCCATCTCGTTCATGATCTCGCGGTCGAAGCGCTCCTCCATATAGGCGGAGGCGACGCGCGGCAGCAGGCGCTCCTGCGCATAGTCGCGCGCGGTGGCGGCAACCAGCCGCTCCTCCTCGGTGAGCTGGCCGTCGAGATCGAGCGGGTCGGCCCAGTCGAACGCCGGCGCGCTGCGCGGCGCGGTTGCGGGCGAAGACGACAGCGGAACGGACATGATACGGACTCCCAACGCCGATTTTCTCCACTCTTAGCCCGTCGCGGCACGATGTTCACCCCATATGCCGGCAATCTTGCGCCGCCGGTCTCGTCACCGTGGCCAATTGCGCCGAGCCGGAGAGCATGATTGACTTTGCGCCATCGAACCGGGCACGGCGCTGTCAGAGACTCCTCGTTGCAGGGGGGCCCGCGCCGGACGGTCCACAGAGGGGAAGTCTCAACATGTCGCTTTTCAAAGCGAAGCTCGTCGCAACAGCCGCCGTGCTGGCAGCGCTCGCCGCGCCGGCCCACGCCAAGACCCTGGTGTTTTGCTCCGAGGGCGGCCCGGAGAATTTCACCCCGGCGCTCAACACCACCGGCACCAGCTTCGACGCCGCCCGCCCGGTCTACAACCAGCTCGTCGAGTTCGAGCGCGGCTCCACCAATGTCGTGCCGGCGCTGGCGGAGAGCTGGACGGTGAGCCCGGACGGGCTGGAGATCACCTTCAAGCTGCGCAAGGGCGTCAAGTTCCATTCCACCAAGGACTACAAGCCCAGCCGCGATTTCAATGCGGACGACGTGCTGTTTTCCTTCGACCGCCAGTCGAACGACAAGAACCCCTATCACAAGATCTCCGGCGGAGCTTACGACTACTTCAACGACATGGACATGCCGAAGCTCATCAAGAGCCTCGAAAAAGTCGACGACTACACCGTCAAGCTGACGCTGAGCGAGGCCAATGCCCCGATCCTCGCCAATCTGGCGATGGATTTCGCCACCATCCAGTCCGCCGAGTTCGCCGACTTCCTCTTGAAGAAGGGCACGCCGGAGCAGTTCGACCAGTTCCCGGTCGGCACCGGCCCCTACAGCTTCGTGACCTACCAGAAGGACGCGGTGATCCGCTACAAGGCGTTCCCGGCCTATTGGGGCGGCAAGGCCAAGATCGAAGACCTCGTCTACGCCATCACGCCGGACCCCACCGCCCGCTACGCCAAGCTGAAGAAGGGCGAGTGCCAGGTGATGATCGCGCCGAACCCGGCCGACCTCGCCGCCATGAAGACCGACCCGGCGGTGAACCTCTTGTCCCAGCCGGGCCTGAACATCGCCTATCTGAGCTTCAACACCCAGAAGCCGCCCTTCGACAAGAAGGAAGTGCGCCAGGCCTTCAACATGGCCATCGACAAGGCCGCCATCATCAAGGACGTCTATCAGGGCGCCGGCCAGGGCGCCATCAACCCGATTCCGCCGACCATCTGGTCCTACAACACGGCGGTGAAGGACTATGCGTACGATCCCGAAAAGGCCAAGGCGCTGCTCGCCTCGGCCGGGGTGAAGACGCCGCTCGACATCGATCTGTGGTGGATGCCGGTGCAGCGCCCCTACAACCCGAACGCCAAGCGCATCGCCGAGATGATGCAGTCCGACTTCGCCAAGATCGGCGTCAACGCCAAGCTGGTGTCCTATGAGTGGGGCGAGTACCGCAAGCGGATGCAGCAGGGCGAGCACTTCACCGGCCAGCTCGGCTGGACCGGCGACAATGGCGACCCCGACAACTTCTTCTTCCTGCTGGGCTGCGCCGCGGCGCGTCCGGGCGGGCAGAACCTGTCCAAGTGGTGCAACAAGGACTTTGACGACCTGATCATCAAGGCCCGCGGGCTCTCCGACAAGGCCGAGCGCACCAAGCTCTATGAACAGGCGCAGGTTATCGTCAAGGAAGAGGCGCCCTGGTTCACCATCGCCCATTCGGTGGTCTATGAGCCGACCCGCAAGGAAGTGATCGGCTACAAGGTCAGCCCGTTCGGTCGCCACGAATTCTACGGTGTCGACCTGAAGTGACGTCGGGGGGCGCTCAGCCCTCCGAAGCAGGGGCGGCGCTCGCCGTCGCTCCTTGCAAACCTCGCCGTCATCCCCCTCCCCGGACTTAATCTGGGGAGGGGGATCCAGCCCCGGCGCACGATGCATGGCCCGGAGCAGCCAGCCATACCGCTGGCTGGCACGCTCCCTGCTTGGAATTCATCCAGACTTTGCCACCGTGCTATCCGGATACGGCCTGAGGCTGCGCGCGGATAACACGGTGCCCTCTTCAGTCGGCCTGCGCGCAGAGATGCCCGCTCGGGAGTTTGAATGCTCCGCTTCCTGTTCCGCCGCACCGCGCTGACCGTGCCGACCTTCATCGCGCTGATGTTCATCACCTTCGTGATGGTGCGGCTGGTGCCGGGCGATCCCATCGAGGTGCGCACGGGCGAGCGCGGCATCTCGCCGGAGCGCCTGGCCCAGTTCCGCCATGAACTGGGGCTCGACCAGCCGGTGTGGAAGCAATTCCTCGAATACGCCAACGGCCTGCTGCACGGCGATTTCGGCGTTTCCATCGTTACCAAGACGCCGGTGTTCCAAGAGTTTCTCACGCTGTTCCCGGCGACGCTGGAGCTTTCCCTGTGCGCCCTGGTGTTCGCCATCGTGCTCGGCATCCCGGCCGGGGTGATCGCGGCGGTCAAGCGCGGCAGCGTGTTCGATCACAGCGTGATGGCGGTGGCGCTCACCGGCTATTCCATGCCGATCTTCTGGTGGGGCCTGCTGCTCATCATGCTGGTGTCGGAATATCTCGGCCTGACGCCGGTTTCCGGCCGCATGGACCTGATCAACTATTATTTCGAGCCGGTCACCGGCTTCATGCTGATCGACAGCCTGCTGTCGGAGCAGGAGGGCGCCTTCAGCGCGGCGGTGGCCCACCTCATCTTACCCTCCATCGTGCTCGGCACCATTCCGCTCGCCGTGATCGCGCGCATGACGCGCTCCTCCATGCTGGAGGTGCTGAGCGAGGATTATGTGCGCACCGCCCGCGCCAAGGGGCTGTCGCCGCTCCGGGTGGTGGGGCTGCACGCGCTGCGCAACGCGCTCATCCCGGTGGTCACCGTCATCGGCCTGCAAACCGGCACGCTGCTGGCCGGCGCCGTGCTCACCGAGACCATCTTCGCTTGGCCGGGCATCGGCAAATGGCTCATCGAATCCATCGCGCGGCGGGATTATCCCGCGCTCCAGGGCGGCATCATGCTGATCTCCGGCATCGTCATCCTGGTCAATCTCGTGGTCGACCTGCTCTATGTCGCCATCAATCCGAGGATCCGGCATGGCTGACGCGGCGCTCGACCAGCCGGTTCCGGCGGAACCCTCCAGCTTCGCGGCGTTCTGGTCGGCGTTCAGCGAAAATCGCGGCGCGGTGCTCGGCCTCGCCGTGGTGGCTTTCATCGCCTTCGTGGCGGTGTTCGCGCCATTCATCGCACCGCATTCGCCCATCGAGCAGTTCCGCGCCAGCGTCCAGCAGCCTCCGGTGTGGGCCGGGGGCTCGTGGGCGTTTCCGTTCGGCACCGACGCGGTGGGCCGCGACGTGCTGTCCCGGCTGATGTACGGCGCCCGCATCTCGCTCGGCATCGGGATGTCGGTCATGCTGGTGTCGGTGGCGGTCGGCATCGTGCTCGGCCTCGCCAGCGCCTTCCTGCGCGGCGTCGTCGAGACGGTGGTGATGCGGGTGATGGACCTCGTCACCGCCATTCCCAGCCTGGTGCTGGCCATTCTGGTGGTGGCGGTGCTCGGGCCGAGCCTGCTCAACACCATCGTCGCGGTCACCGTGGTGTATCTGCCGCGCTATGTGCGCATCGTGCGCGCCTCCGCGCTGGCCGAACTCTCCAAGGAGTACGTCATCGCCGCCAAGGTGGCGGGCGTCGGCCGGGTGCGGCTGATGTTCGTCACCGTGCTGCCGAACTGCCTCGCCCCGCTCATCGTGCAGGCCGCGCTGGGCATATCCGATGCGATACTGGAAGCGGCCGCGCTCGGCTTCCTCGGCCTCGGCGCCCAGCCGCCGACCCCGGAATGGGGCGCCATGCTCGCCGACAGCCGCGAATTCATCCGCGCCGCGCCCTGGATCGTGACGCTGCCGGGGCTGGCCATTCTGGTGACGGTGGTCGCCATCAATCTGATGGGCGACGGCCTGCGCGACGCGCTCGACCCGAAGCTGCGGCGGAGCTGAACACCCATGGCGATACCGCCGCCCGCGCCCGCGCCGCCGAATGCGAAAAACCGCGCACGCGATGTGCTCGACGCAGCGATTGCGAGTGTGGGGCGCCTCTGGGCAGGCAGTCCCGAATGGTATCAGGCCGCCGCCTTCGCGATGGCGGTGCTGTTCATCAATATGGTCATCCTGTTCGCACTGCTGACGCTGGCGGGCGTTACGCAGGAGGCGCCCACCGCGTGGGGGGCGCTGTTCGTGGCGGGCACCACACTCGCCACGTTCTTCGTCGGTCGTCTGGCGCAGGAACTGGAGCGGCGAGACCAGCGCAATGAAGCGCGGACCGACCTTGCCATTGCGCTCTACGCCGAGATCTGGTCGAATCTGCAACAACAGCGCCGGGTGCTCACGCTGGACAGCATCGATCGCAAGATCGAGTCCGAGCTGGGAATGCCGAAGGTCCCACGCGCCGCGGCCGTCACGGCCCTATCGGAAGCAAAGGCAGGCGCCACGGCGGATTCATCGGATCCGATCTTTAGCGAAGCGATGAAACACTACGAGCGCATTCCGCACGAATGTATGCTCGCCGTCGTACTGTACTACAATCTGAACGGCATGCTCAATCAGTCGACCGGGGCAATCGCCGAGAAGACGCTCTCGGGACTTCGCCCAGATCAGAAAGCCCAGACCCTGGTCGGTTACTATGAACTCGCCAACAAGACCGACACGTCAGCGATGTGGGCATTGAGGAAGTTGCATGGTTTCATAGGCAGCCCGAAAAACGCGATCCTGCCGGGGGTCGGTCTGTCGCCGTTCAAGTTCCACAAGCGGCGATACCGTCTGCTGACGGAAGCGCTCGAAAGGCCGGGCAAACCCGCCCCGGCGGCATCACACAGCGAGATGGCGGCAGAAACATTGGCCGACATGGCCAAACTGGCCTCCGCCTCTAAAGTTCGAGAACGATTGGGAGGATCGGACCCTTCATGACACTCTCCTGTTCGGAGCTTTGCGGCTCCGCACCCTTCATATAGCACATCCGGCTCGGTATTTCATGACCCTCCTCTCCATCCGCAACCTCTCCGTCTCCTTCGCCACCGGGCGCGGGCCGTTCCGTGCGGTGGACGGGGTGGATCTCGATGTCGAGGCTGGCGAAGTTGTGGCCATTGTCGGCGAGTCCGGCTCCGGTAAGTCGGTTGCCATGCTGGCGGTGATGGGCCTGCTGCCCTGGACCGCGACGGTAACCGCCGACCGCCTCGCCTTCGACGGTCGCGACATGCTGGCGCTGTCGCCGCGCCAGCGCCGCGCCATCATCGGGCGCGACCTCGCCATGATCTTCCAGGAGCCGATGTCGAGCCTCAATCCGTGCTTCACCGTCGGCTTCCAGATCGGCGAGGCGTTGAAGGCCCATCTCGGCATGGGCCGCGCGGCACGCAAGGCACGCTCGATCGAGCTTCTCGAAGAGGTCGGCATTCCGGAGCCCGAGCGCCGGCTGCGCGCCTTCCCGCACCAGCTTTCCGGCGGCATGAGCCAGCGCGTCATGATCGCCATGGCGCTGGCCTGCCGGCCGAAGCTGATCATCGCCGACGAGCCCACCACCGCGCTCGACGTCACCATCCAGGCGCAGATCCTGGATCTGCTGCTGCGGCTGCAGCGCGACACTGGAATGGGACTGGTGCTGATCACCCACGATATGGGCGTGGTGGCCGAGACCGCGCAGCGCGTGTGCGTGCATTATGCCGGGCAGCAGGTGGAAATGCAGGAAACCGCCGGCCTGTTTCGCGATCCGCACCACCCCTACACCGCCGCGCTGCTCGCCGCTTTGCCGGAGCGCGCCACCGGCCGGCATCTGCTTTCCATTCCCGGCGTGGTGCCGGGGCTTGCCGACCGGCCGGCGGGCTGCCTGTTCTCGCCGCGCTGCAGCTTCGCCACCGAGCAATGCCGGCGCATCCCGCCGCCCCGCGCCGGCGCCGCGCTCGGCTTCGCGCTGTGCCACACGCCGCTGGTCGAGGGCCGGCCGCAACGCCAAGAGGTAGCGGCATGAACAAGGTGGCGGCATGAGCAAAGCCGTGATGGAGGCGATCGACCTCGCCCAGTCCTACGACGTCTCGCGCGGGCCCTTCGCCAAGCCGGCCCAGGTGAAGGCGGTGGACGGCATCAGTTTCCGGCTGGCGGCCCGCTCGACCTTGGCGGTGGTCGGCGAATCCGGCTCCGGCAAGTCGACGCTGGCCCGCATGCTCACCATGATCGAGCTGCCGGGGCGCGGCGCCCTGCTGATCGACGGCACCGATGTCGCCGATGCCGACGCCGGCACCCGGCGGCGCTATCGCGGCGAGGTGCAGATGGTGTTCCAGAACCCCTATGGTTCGCTCAACCCGCGCCAGACCGTGGGCAAGGCGATCGAGGAACCGCTGCTGGTCAACACCACGCTGTCCTCCGCGGAGCGCCGCGCCCGCGCGCTGGACATGATGGCGCGGGTGGGCCTGCGGCCGGAACACCATGGGCGCTATCCGCACATGTTCTCCGGCGGCCAGCGCCAGCGCATTGCCATTGCGCGGGCGGTGGTGCTGCGGCCGAAGATCCTGGTGCTGGACGAGCCGGTCTCGGCGCTCGACGTCTCGGTGCGTGCGCAGGTGCTCAATTTGCTGGCGGAATTGCAGGACAGCCTCGGCGTCGCCTATGTGTTCGTCAGCCACGATCTCGGCGTGGTCCGGCATATGGCCGAAGACGTTATGGTGATGTATCTCGGCCGCGCGGTCGAGCAGGGCGGGCGCGATGCGCTCTTCGACGATCCGCGCCATCCCTACACCCGCGCCTTGCTGTCCGCGACGCCGGTGGCGGTGCCGGGCGCCAAGCGCGAGCGCATCGTGCTGGAGGGCGAACTGCCCTCGCCGTTCGACCCGCCGTCCGGCTGCAGCTTCAATCCGCGCTGCCCGCTGGTGATGGACCGCTGCCGCCGCGAATCCCCGCCGCTGGAGAGCAAAGCCGGCCGTCTGGTCGCCTGCTGGGCGGTGTAAGAGCCTTCCCGCCGCCCTTCTTTCCCTCTCCCGCTTGCGGGGGAGGTGGCCCGCGAAGCGGGTCGGAGGGGGAACTCCAGCCTGGCACGCCGGCGCTATTCGCGCGGCGTCGCGCTGCCCCCTCCCCGGCCCTCCCCCGCACGCGGGAGAGGGAGAAGACGCGCCGCGCTGTCCGCGCGCTCAGCGCATATTGAACAGCACCGGCACGGTGAAGTTGAAGCTGCCGCCGGCCATGTCCGCCGGGGGGGCCGGCACCGGGGAGGCGCGGTGCACCATAGCGACCGCTTCGCCGTCGAGGCTGCTGCTGCCGGAGCCGCCGACCAGGCGCACCGCGAGCACGCGGCCGGAGCGGTCTATGGTGAAGGCGACGCGCGGGCGTCCCTGCTCGCCGCGGCCGCGCGCATCGCCCGGATAGCGCTTGAAGCGGTTCAGATGCGCCATCAACTGGCTGCGCCAGGTTGCCGGCGCCACGCTGCGCGAAGCCGTCGTGCCGACGGTGGGCGCTGCGGCGCGCGGGGCCGGCGCGGCGTTGGAAGACGGCGCGGCGCTGGTCCTTGGTGCCGGCGGGCGCTCGCTGCGCTCCTTCGGCTTGGGCTTGGGCTTTGGCCGCTGCTTGGGCGGGTCGATCGGCTTTTCCGGCGGCGTCAGCTCGGCGGACAGCGGCAGAGGCGGCGGCAGCGGCACCTCGATGTTCGGCGCGGTGGTCTCCGCCACCTCCGGCAGCGGCTCGACCGCTTCCGGCGCGGGCGGCGGCGGCGGTGCGTCCTCCACGCGCGCCAGCGGATCGGGCGGCACTTCGCGCGGCTCCGGCTCCGGCGCCTCGGCCATGGTCGGGCCGGGCGGCAGGTCGACCGGCTCGGCGGCCGGGGCCACCGGCAGCGGCGCCAGTTCGATCATCACCGCCGGCGGCTCCATCGGCGCCGGCGCGGCGGGCAGACGCAGCATCCCCATCGCCGCCGCAGCGTGCAGGCCGAGCACCAGCGCACCGGCGGCCAGCCAGCGCGCGGCCTCCAGCGGCCGCATGCCATCGTGGAACGGCAGCGCCGCGGCGCTCATGGTGCAGCACTCGCCGGCGTGGCGCTCGCCGGCGCGGCGTCCATGCCGGGCGGCGCCTCCAGCCCGACCAAGGCGATTTTCAGATAGCCGGTGGCGCGCAGCAGGTTCATCACCTGCATCAGGTCGCCATAGCTCACCGCCTTGTCGGCCCTCAGGAAGACGCGCGCCTCCTTGTTGCCTTCGGTGGCGGCGATCAGCGCGCTGGCGAGCCCGTCGCGGGCGACATCCTGGTCGCCCAGAGCGAGCCCGAGGTCGCCCTTCACGGTGAGATAGACCGGCTTGTCCGGGCGCGGCTGCGGCTGCGCGGTGGAGGCCGGTAGGTCGACCGCGACATCCACGGTGGAGAGCGGCGCCGCGACCATGAAGATGATCAGCAGCACCAGCATCACGTCGATGAAGGGGGTGACGTTGATCTCGTGGTTTTCCGCGAGTTCGTCGTCGCCTGCCTGCTGAAGCCGTGCGCCCATGGTGGCGTTACTCCGCCGCGGCCGGCACGCGCCGGGGGCGGGCCGGCGCCGCCGGTGCGGCAAGCAGGCCGGCATCGCGCCGGTCGAGGTCGCGGGACAACAGCCGCAGCGTCTCCGCCGCGGCATCGCCGAGCAGCGCACGGTAGCCGGAAACGGCGCGGGCGAAGTGGTTGTAGATGATCACCGCCGGAATGGCGGCCACCAGGCCGATGGCGGTGGCCAGCAGCGCCTCGGCGATGCCGGGGGCGACCACGGCGAGATTGGTGGTCTGCGCCTTCGAGATGCCGATGAAGGCGTTCATGATGCCCCACACCGTGCCGAACAGCCCGACGAAGGGCGCGGTGGCGCCGATGGTGGCGAGCAGGCCGGTGCCGCGGGTGATGCGGCGGCCGAAGCCGGCCTCGATGCGCACCAGCGAGGCCGCCACCCGCTCCTTGATGCCCTCGGCGGGCAGGCCGGCGGAACGGGTGCGCTCCAGGTCCGCCGCCTGCACCATGGCCGCGGCCGGCCCCTTCAGGCCCGCGGGCGCGGAAAGCTCGGCGCTGGCGAACAGCGTGCGCAAGGCACGGCGGAGCCGCCGCCGGGCGAAGGCCAGTTCCAGCGCCTTGGCCAGCCCTATGGTCCAGGTGACGACGGAGGCGAAGGCCAGCCCCACCATCACCGCCTGCACCACGATATTGGCCGCCGCGAACATGCCCCAGGGCGACAGATCGTGCGGCAAAGGCATGCCGCCGGGTGCCGGCTGCGGGTTCGAAGAAGCCGGCTGGGCTTCGTGGGCCTGAGGCACGGGGGAAACCTCGACAGCCGCAGGCTCGTCAGCGGCCGGCGCCGCAGGCTGCTGGGCCAGCGCGGCCGGAGCCGCGCCCAGCCACAGGCACACGGCGGCAATGGCGAGTGCGCGCAGGCGGGCGGGGTAGGTCGGATGCAGCATCGGCACGATCCGGCGTTCAGGCAACGGCGCGGCGGCCCGGATTCGCAATCGAATAACCGAGGGCCGCTGCGCGCCGGTGCATGGGTCTGTGTTGCTGCTTCAATAGACCTGCCGGACACCGGCCGACAACATTAAATTACAAAAGCACTCTATTGTAGAATCTTTCAAAGCAAGAACAGCGTCAGCAATTTTTACTTTTTACTGTTCTAAACTGAGCATCGCCCTTCTCAGGACGAAGGCGGCGCCGGGTCCACCACCTTGCCGGGGTTCAGCCGGTCGTCCGGGTCCAGCGCCCGCTTCAGCCGGCGCATCAGATCCAGCCCCACCGGATCGGCATAACGCGCCAGTTCCTCGCGCTTCAGGCGGCCAACGCCGTGCTCGGCGGCGAACGAGCCGTCCATCTCCATCACCAGATCGTGGACGATGCGGTTGAACCGCACCCATTGATCGATGAAGGCCGCCTTCGCCATGCCCACCGGCTGGCTGAGATTGAAATGGATGTTGCCGTCGCCGACATGGCCGAAGGCACACACGCGGATGCCGGGCAGCGCCGCCTCCACCAGCGGGATGGCGCGTGCGAGGAATTCCGGCACGCGCGAGACCGGCACCGAGACGTCGTGCTTGATGGAGCCGCCTTCGTGCTTCTGCGCCTCCGACATGTCTTCGCGCAGCCGCCACAGCGCGTCCGCCTGCGCCTCGCTGGCCGCGATCACGGCATCCTCGATCTCGCCGGCCTCGAAGGCGGCGCCCAGGGTGTTCTCCATCAGCGCGCCGATATCGAACGCCCGCGTCGGCGCGGAAAGTTCGGCCAGCACATACCAGGCATGGCGGCCGGCGAGCGGGCGCACCGTGCCGGGCATGTGGTTGAGCACCGTCTCCAGGCCGAAGCTGGCCATCAGTTCGAAGGTGGTCAAGGCGTCGCCCGCCTCCCGCCGCAGCCGGTGGAACAGCGCCAGCGCCTGCGCCGGTTCGCTCACCGCCAGAAAGCTGGTGGCCCGCTGCGCCGGCCGCGGAAACAGCCGCAGCACGGCGGCGGTGATGATGCCGAGCGTGCCTTCCGAGCCGAGGAACAGTTGCTTGAGGTCGTAGCCCGCATTGTTCTTGCGCAGCCGTTTCAGCCCGTTCCACACCCGCCCGTCCGCCAGCACCACCTCCAGACCCAGCACCAGTTCGCGCGCATTGCCGTAGCGCAGCACCGCGGTGCCGCCGGCATTGGTGGAGAGGTTGCCGCCGATGCGGCAGGAGCCCTGCGAGGCGATGTGCAGCGGGAACAGGCAGTCCGCCGCCTCCGCCGCCTTGTGCACGGCGTCGAGTATGCAGCCGGCCTCCACCGTCATGGTCAGGTCCACCGGATCGATGGCGCGCACCCGGTCCATCCGGGCCAGCGACAGCACGATTTCGCCGAACGGCATCTGCCCGCCCACCAGCCCGGTATTGCCGCCCTGCGGCACCAGCCCGCAGCCGGCCTCGGCACAGGCGGCGACCACGAAGGCCACCTCCTGCGTGGAGCCGGGCTGCACCACGGCGGGGGTGGTGCCTTGGTAGAGGCCGCGCTCCTCGCGCAGATGCAGCGCGATCGCGTCGGCATCGGTGAGCACATGGCGTGCGCCCAGGCGCTGCGCGAGGCGGGCGAGCAGGGCGGCGGTGTCGATCGGCTGCGGCATCTGACGGCGACCTGGAACGGGGGCGAGGGACTGAGCCGTGGCGCGGGAGGGATTTATAGATCGCCTTGGCGCGCCCGGCACCCCGTAAATTCGACACGCGCCGGTTCGCGAGCGCCGAAGGCCGCCACGCGTCGCCGCTTGCAGTCGTGCGGCTTGCTTGATTTTATGGCGCCGCGGAGACACCAAATGCATAGATTCGTGCTTCTAGACGCCATGCGCGGGTTGGCCGCGCTGGTTGTGATGTCCATGCATATGGTCTGGATGCTTGTTCCCATCCCGCCTTTGGGCCATTTTTATCTTGCGGTCGATTTTTTCTTCATGCTGAGCGGCTTCGTTCTGGCGAACGCCTATCAGGAGCGCCTCGCCCATTCGCAGATGGGGTTCAAAGATTTCGTGCTGGTACGCCTGAAGCGTCTGTATCCGCTGACGCTTCTCGGCGGCGCCATGGGCTACGCTCTCTATCTGGCTACGACCTTTCTCGGTCCGGTCAGGAAGATGTCGCCGGACTTCGACGATCTGGCGTATATGTTCTTCGCCCTGACAACCATTCCGAACCAAATTCTAAACAACCCATGGCCGTTCAACGGGCCGTCATGGTCGCTGTTCTTCGAGTTCGCCATAAATTTCATCTGGGCGGCCTTCCTGTTCCGGGCGGGGATGCCGGGCCTGATCGTGCTTCTGCTGGTGTCCGCCGCCGCTCTGACGACCAGCGGCATCTATTACGGCAATATCAGCGGGGGCATGCCCAACGTTATCAACAGCCTGCCGCGGGTGTTCTATTCCTTCTTCATGGGCATCCTGCTGCATCGTCTGTATTTGGCCGGCGTGACGCGCATGCTGCCGAAGGTGCCGGCCTGGGTCACCGTGGCGGCCATGCTTGCCGTGTTCGTTCCAAGCTCGGCATCGGTGGATTTCGACACGAACCCGCCCGGTGTCGCGCTTTATGGCTGGTCCGTCGACCTCTTCGCCTGCTTCATCGTGTTCCCGCTGGTTATATTGATCGGCGCGGCGACCGAAATCTCATCCGCACGGTTGCGGTCGATCTTCCTGTATATGGGCGTGCTGTCCTTCCCGCTCTACATCACCCACGATCCGATCGGCGCCTTCGTCAAGGTTGCGTCGTTCAGGATCGTTCCCGACTTCGGCGCCGTTATCTTCCTGCCGCTCGCGATCGTTGCTGCCATCGTGTTCGCCGCGCTTGCGGACTATCTTTACGATCGGCCGATCCAGCGCTGGCTGCAGGCGCGCAAGGTCAAGGCCCGCTCCCTCACCTCTTAGCGGCCGTTTGAAACGTCCCAGGAGGTGCCGCCGCCGCGTCCCGGCCCCGCGCAGGCGCAGCCGAAGCGCAGAGCCGGGAAACAGGACGCCCCAAACCGTCTCCTATAGCGCGTGCGCGCCGCGTCCGGCCATGGTGCACCGCCATAAACCGGCCGGCCGCCCCTTGCCGCGCGCCGCCTTTGCCCCTATCCCCGGCGCCATGGCTCCCCCTCTCCTTCTCCTGCAGAACACCAAGCTCACCTTTGGCGGCACGCCGCTGCTGGAGGGCGCGGAATTGTCGGTCTCGCCGGGCGAGCGCGTCGGCCTTGTCGGGCGCAACGGTTCCGGCAAGTCCACTCTGCTCAAGATCGCCGCCGGTCTGGTGGAGGCCGACAGCGGTCCCCGCTTCGTGCAGCCCGGCGCCACGGTGCGCTATCTGCCGCAGGAGCCGGACCTGTCCGGATTTGCCAGCGTGCTGGCCTATGTCGAGGCCGGCCTCGGGCCGGGCGACGACGAATACCGCGCCCGCTATCTGCTGGAACAGCTCGGCCTCACCGGATCCGAGGACCCTACCAGCCTGTCCGGCGGCGAGGCGCGGCGCGCGGCGCTCGCCCGCATCCTGGCGCCGGAGCCGGACATTCTGCTGCTGGACGAGCCGACCAACCATCTCGACCTGCCGGCCATCGAATGGCTGGAGAGCGAGATCGCCTCTACCCGCTCGGCTTTGGTGCTCATCAGCCACGACCGGCGCTTCCTCGAGGACCTCACCCGCGCCACGGTCTGGCTCGACCGCGGCCGCACGAAGCGGCTGGATCGCGGCTTCGCCCATTTCGAGGCGTGGCGCGACCAGGTGCTGGAGGAGGAGGAGCGCGAGCAGCACAAGCTCGACCGCAAGATCGCCGCCGAGGAACACTGGATGCGCTACGGCGTCACCGCCCGGCGCAAGCGCAATATGCGCCGGGTCGGCGAGCTGGCGGACATGCGCGCGGCGTTCCGCGACCACCGCCGCGCCACCGGCACGGTGACCATGACCACCACCGAGGGCGAGCTTTCCGGCAAGATGGTGGTGGAGGTCGAGGGCATCGCCAAGGCGTTCGGCGAGCGCGCCGTGGTGAAGGACTTCTCCATCCGCATCCAGCGCGGCGACCGCATCGGGCTTGTCGGGCCGAACGGCGCCGGCAAGACCACGCTGTTGAAGATGCTGATCGGAGAACTCGCGCCGGATTCCGGCACGGTGCGGCTCGGCGCCAATCTGCAGATGGCGACGCTGGACCAGCGCCGCGCCGCGCTCGACCCCACCCGCAGCGTGCGCGACACCCTCACGGACGGGCGCGGCGACCAGGTGTTCGTCGCCGGCCAGCCGCGCCATGTCATCGGCTATATGAAGGACTTCCTGTTCGCGCCGGAACAGGCGCGCACCCCGGTGGGTGCGCTCTCCGGCGGCGAGCGCGGCCGGCTGCTGCTGGCCTGCGCGCTGGCGCAGCCTTCCAACCTGCTGGTGCTGGACGAGCCGACCAATGATCTCGATCTGGAAACGCTCGACCTGCTGGAAGAGATGATCGACGAGTATCCCGGCACCGTGCTGCTGGTGAGCCACGACCGTGATTTCCTCGACCGCACCATCAATGCGGTGATCACCTCCGAGGGCGACGGGCGCTGGGGCGTCTATGCCGGCGGCTATTCCGACATGGTGGCCCAGCGCGGCAAGGGCGTGGAAGCGCGCGGCCTGATCGCCACGGAAGCCGCGGGCCGCAGCAACGGGGCGACGGCCCCAGCGGCAAAAGCCGGCGCCAAGCGCAAGCTGTCCTTCAAGCACAAGCACGCGCTTGAAACCCTGCCCGGCACCATTGCCGGCCTGGAGGCGGAAATCGCCAAGCTGACCCGCACCCTGCAGGCGCCCGGCTTCTACACCCGCGACCCCTCCGGCTTCGCCAAGGCATCCACGGCGCTGGAGCGGGCGCAGATCGCGCTCGCCAAGGCCGAGGAACAGTGGCTGGAGCTGGAAATGCTGCGCGAGGAGCTTGGCGCTTGAGCCGCGTCGCGGCGCTCGCCGACGCGGATGATCCGCGCGTCGAGCCCTACCGGGTGATCAAGGAGCGCGACCTGATGGGCCGCGGCGGGCGCTTCGTGCTGGAGGGGCGCACGGTGCTGGACGTCGCGCTTTCCCCGCGCAACCGTTTCCGGGTGGAATCCCTGCTGTTCGCGCAGAGCCGGGTGGATGCACTCGGCCCGCTTATCGCGCAGGTGCCGGACGAGGTGCCGATCTACTCCGCGAGCCAGGCGATCCTGGACGGCATCACCGGCTTTCACATTCATCGCGGCCTGCTCGGCATCGCGCTGCGCGGGCCGAACATCGAGACGGCAGAGCTGCTCGCCGGCCTGCCGGAACAGGCGCTGGTGGTGGTGCTCATCGGCGTGTCGAACCACGACAATGTCGGCGGCATCTTCCGCAACGCCGCCGCCTTCGGCGCGGACGCCGTGCTGGTGGATGCGTCGAGCTGCGATCCGCTCTACCGCAAGGCGGTGCGGGTCTCGGTGGGCGGCAGCCTGCTGGTGCCGTTCACGCGCGGCGGATCGGCGCAGGCGCTGCTCGATGCGCTCGATGCCCATGGTTTCGAGACGCTGGCGCTCAGCCCCGCCGGCACCACGGCGCTGGCGGAACTGAAGCGGCCGAAGCGTGCCGCGCTGCTGCTCGGCGCCGAAGGGCCGGGCCTGCCGGAAGCGGTGCTGGCGCGGGCGCGCGGCGTGCGCATTCCGATGCGGGGCGGCTTCGATTCGCTCAATGTCGCCACCACGTCGGGCATCGCACTCCACCATTTGATCTGCGATCCACGCGCAAACGGCGTATAATGCTGCCGAACACGAGCCGGGCGCGCTGCGACCCGGCCGGATCTTCGGGAGATACGCCATGCTTTTGCGCCATCCGTTTGCCCTTCTTGCCTTGGCTGCCGCGCTGTCCGCGGCCGCCCCGGCCCGTGCCCAGCAGAGCGAGCCGGCAACCGAGGCGACGTGGCAGGAGCTGAAGCCGGACGTGTTCGGCGAGCGCGCGGTGGAAGCGCAGAGCCCGCTCATCCGCCTCACCGCCCCGGTGCGCGCGGAAGATGCCGCCATGGTGCCGATCGAGGTGGCGGTGACGCTGCCGCCGGGCGATGCGCGCACCATCGTCAAGCTCACGCTCATCGTCGACGAGAACCCCGCCCCGGTCGCCGCCACCTTCCGCTTCGGCCCGCAGCGCCATGAGCTCACGCTCGGCACAAGGCTGCGGGTGAATTCCTACAGCTACATCCGCGCCATTGCCGAGACCAGCGACGGCGGGCTCCACATGGCGGCGCGCTTCGTCAAGGCGTCCGGCGGCTGCTCGGCGCCGGCCAGCAAGGATGAGGAGGTGGCGCTGAAGAATCTCGGCCAGATGAAGCTCAAGCTGGCGGCGGACGCCAATGCCAGCAAGGTCTCGCGGGTACAGCTGATGATCCGCCACCCGAACTATTCCGGCCTGCAGATGGACCAGGTGACGCGGCTCTATGTGCCGGCCATGTATGTCAACCACATCGTCGCCAGGCAGGGCGAGGCGCTGATCTTCGAGATGGAAGGCGGCATCTCGATCAGCGAGGACCCGAACATCCAGGTCTCCTACGAGCCGACCGGCCAGTCGCTCAATGTCGACGCCGGCGACACCCAGGGCCGCGCCTTCAAGGGCGCCGCTTCGCCGGCCGGGTAGCGGCTTGCCATTATGTACGCGATCGCGTACATAATGCGCATGCGCACCACCTCCTACAGCGAATTGCGGCGCAATCTCGCCGCTGAGATCGACACCGTGAACGCCGACCACCAGCCGGTGATCATTACCCGTGACCGCGGCAAGCCGGCCGCGGTGCTGATGTCGCTTGAGGACTTCGCCTCCTATGAGGAGACGCGGCATTTGCTGCGCAGCCCCCGCAATGCGGAGCGGCTGCTGGAAGCGGTGGTGGAGTTGGAAGGCGGCGGCGGGAGCGTGCGCGAGCTTTCCGAGTGAAGCTGGTGTTTCACGAGCGCGCCTGGGAAGACTATCTGCACTGGCAGGCGAACGATCCCAAGCTGCTGGCGCGCATCAACGGCCTGATCCGGGAATGCCTGCGCACGCCGTTTGCCGGCACCGGCAAGCCGGAGCCGCTACGCGGGCCGATTTCGGGCTGGTGGTCGCGCCGCATAAACCTCGAACATCGGCTGGTGTATCGCGCGACCGACGACAGCCTGCTGATCGCCCAGTGCCGGCACCACTATTGAGGCGCTGCGCTCAATAAAAACACGTAATCTCCGCCTCGGCCTGGGCGCGGCGCAAATCGGCGACCAGGTCGCGGAACATCGCGGTGGCGCGGAACACCTCGGCCTGCTGGCCGGTGGTCTGGCCCATGCTCAGAATGGTCTCCGCCTCGACGTATTTCTCATAAGGCATGATGGTGGCGATGGTGTCGATCGAGCAGGAGCACTTCTCCAGCGCGGTTCGCGTCTGCCCGTTGGCCGCCATGCAGCCGAACACATAGTCGGCCCGCGCCACGGTCGGGAAATCGTTCAGCAGCGCCGTGGGCGCCGGGGCGGCCTGCTGGGCCAGCGCCGGGCCGGCGACAAGCAACGCGCAGGCGGCGAGGGCGTGACGGGTGATGGAGCGCATCGGCGGGCGTCCTTCGGTTGTGCGGTTCATTTGGCGGCCGGCGGCGTGCTGCCGGTCAATGTCACGCTGGTCTCGATCAGCGGCGGCGCACCCTCGGCCTTCGGCGTCACCACGCGGATGGCATAGAGGCCGCCCGGCACCGCGTCGGAAAAGGTGAATTCGTAGCGCTTGCCGACCAGTTCCCCCAGCTTGTCCTTGTTGGGGTCGTTGAGAAACGGCGTCAGCACCACGGTCCAGCCGTCGACAGTGCGGCCCGCATAGTCGAAGCGCGCCGGCTCCGACGCCCCAGTGCCGATGGCGTCGCGCACGCGGTTGCGCAAATAGAACGGGCTGCCCTTGGACAGCGCCGCCATCTCCTTCACGTCGCGCTCCAGCAGCACCAAAGTCAGCGGATTGCCGGACACGCCGGAGAACGGCCCGGCCTCGTTGTGGATGTCACCGCGCAGGATATCGACATCCACCACGCGCTTGGCCCCGTCGTCCGGGGCGGCGTCAATGCTCATCTGCATGGTCTCGTCGAAGCTGTCGCCCAGCTTCGCCTCGGCGGTGCGGTGGCGATAATCGTAGCGCAGGCGCGTGCCGGGCTCGACCTTGGCGAGGAACGGCGTCTCGAAGAACAGCTCCGCCGCGCTCGGCGCCGCCGCCAGCGGCGAGACGGCGAGCATCAGCCCGGCGAAGGCGCCGGCCAGCGGTCCGGCGAAATGGCGAAGCATCGGCGTTTCCCTTTTATGTCGCCGCGTCCGGGCTGGTGTAGCGCCGGTAGTCGTAGCCGGTGGCCGGCGCGGCGGCGTCAGCCTCGGCCAGCGCCAGCAAATGGGCATGCAGCGGCGATTTGTGGCAAGCGGGGTCGGTGGCTGCGGCGTCGCCGGCAATCGCCATGGCCTGGCAGCGGCAGCCACCCCAGTCCAGTTCGCGGCGATCGCAGGAGCGGCACAGGTCCGGCATCCAGTCGGTGCCGCGAAAGGCGTTGAAGGCGGGCGAATCCAGCCACACCTCGGCAAGCGAATGGTCGCGCACGTTCCAGAAATCGAGGCCCGGAATAGTCTCG
This sequence comes from Xanthobacteraceae bacterium, assembly GCA_041287585.1. Classification (GTDB taxonomy): domain Bacteria; phylum Pseudomonadota; class Alphaproteobacteria; order Rhizobiales; family Xanthobacteraceae; genus Ancylobacter. The sequence goes on along the minus strand of JBGGNI010000200.1, from coordinate 7,323 downwards.
GCGGCGTGGCACGGCAGCACCTTGCCGGACGGCGTCACATTCAGCGACTGCCGGCCCCAGCCGTTCATGCAGGGCTTGGGATATTTGGCGTAATAGTCCGGCACCACGGCGTCGATGGTCAGTTCGCCCTTCAGCCGCACGCGCGCCTCTTCCACCTGGTCGAGCGCGCGGAACACCTGCTCGCGGGTCGGCATCAGGGCGCCGCGGTTCTTCAGCGCCCAGCCATAATATTGCGCATGGGCGATCTCCACCCGCCGCGCCCCCAGCGTCTGCGCCAGCGCGATGAAATCGGGAATCTGGTGGATGTTGGCGCGGTGCACCACCGCGTTCAGCGTCAGCGGCAGGCCCAGCCGGCGCACCTCGGCGGCAAACGCCATCTTGCGCTCGAAGGCGCCCTTATAATTGGAAACCTGCTCGGCCACCGGGCCGTCCGCGCCCTGGACCGAGAGCTGGACATGGTCGATGCCCGCCTCCGAGATCGCCGCCAGCCGCTGCGGCGTGACGCCGACGCCGGCGGTGATGAGGTTGGTGTAGAGCCCCACCTCGACGCAATGGCGGATCATCACCTCCAGGTCGCGCCGCGCCGTCGGCTCGCCGCCGGACAGATGCACCTGAAGCACGCCCAGCCGCGCCGCCTCGCCGAACACCCGCAGCCAGGTCTGCGTGTCCATCTCGGCATTGCGCCGGTCGAGATCGATCGGGTTGGAGCAATAGGGGCATTGCAGCGGGCAGCGATGCGTCAGCTCCGCCAGCATGCCGTAGGGCGCCGGCGGCGCCGGGCGGGCGGCAACGCGCGGATCGGCCATGGCCTGCACGTTCATGGCGCCACCTCCAGCATGCCTTTTTCCGCCAGGCCGCCGAGAAAGACGCTGACATCGGCCGCGATCAGCGCGCGGTCGGCGGCGAAGCTGATGGCGAGGTCGTCGACGATCTGGTCCAGCGTGCGCACGCCGTCGACCCGCTTCAGGATTTCCACCGCCACCGGGTCCGGGTTCAGCACCCGCTCCGGGGCGAGCAGCACCCATTGGCCGCGCGCCTCGTCATGGCGCAGCCGCACGCCGCGCGCCAGCTTCACCACATCGCTGACCGCGGGTGCGCCCACTCAGCCCTCCTTCGGCGCGAACGCGCCGGGATAGCCCATCGCCGGCGCGACATAGGCGAAATACAGCGCGTCGAGTTGCACCCACAGCACGTTGCACTTGAACTCCAGCGCGCGGATGGCGGCCTCCTGCTGCTCGGGCGTGCGGGCGTGGCGCTTGACATAGTCGAGCGCGAAATCGGCGTCGCGCGGGGCCTGCGTCAGCCGCTTGTCGAAATAGGCCAGCGTGGCCTTCGAGACGAAATCATAATTGGCCAGCATGCCGGCAACCCGCTCGCCGATGATGCCGGGCGAGAACATTTCCGTGAGCGAGGAGGCGATCGCCTCCAGCAGGCTGCGGTCGCGCACAAAATGCACATAGGCGTCCACCGCGAACCGGGTCGCCGGCAGTACGCCGGCCAGCGAGACCACATAGTCGCGGTCCAGCCCCACCCCGTCGGTCAGCGCCAGCCAGCGCACGATGCCGCCCTCGCCCTCGTGCTCGCCATCATGGTCGACGATGCGCTGGCGCCAGACGCGGCGCAGTTCCGGCTCTTCCATGCGCGCCAGGATCGCCGAATCCTTCATCGGGATCATCGCCTGGTAGTAATAGCGGTTCAGCGCCCAGGCCTGCACCTGCCCGCGGTTCAGCTTGCCGTCGTGCAGCAGGCGGTGAAACGGGTGGAGATTGTGGTAGCGCCGCGCGCCGACATCGCGCAGCCGGGCTTCCAGCTCTTCGGGCGACAGCAGGGCGGTCATAGCGCGATCTCCATCCCGTCTTCGGCCACCACCCACCCGGCCGCCTCGGCCTCCTGCCGCTCCGGCGAGCCGTCGATCAGCACGGGGTTGGTGTTGTTGATGTGCACGTAAATCTTTCGGCCGACATCGATGCCGGCAAAGGCCGCCAGCGATCCCGCCGCGCCGGACATCGCCATATGGCCCATGCGCCGGCCGGTCTTGGTGCCGACGCCGGCGCGCAGCATCTCGTCGTCGCGCCACACCGTGCCGTCGAACAGCACGGCGTCGGCGCCGCGGAGGCGGGCCCGCAGCGCGTCCGTCATCGCGGCGCAGCCGGGTATGAACAGCAGGCGGGCACCGTCCGCGCCGAGTTCGACGCCGATGGTCTGCTCGCCCTCCACCGCGGTCGCCACCTCGCCAGCCTCCAGATAGAGCGCGATCTTGCCGGGCACCGGGAAAATCGTCGCGCTCACTCCCGGCAGCAGCTCGAAGGCGGCGTCGAAGCCCACCGTGCGGCGCTCCACGACGCCGGCCGCCAGCACGTCGAACACGCCGTTGTCCGCCAGCACGCCGTGCACCGCCGCGGTGGCCATAAGCCGGAAGGGCTGGGCCTCGCGCAGGCTCAAGAGGCCGGCGACATGGTCGATGTCGGCATTGGTCAGCAGCACGGAGCGGATCGGCGAATCGCGCCCGCCGGTGCGCGGATGCAGCATCCGGTTGGCGGCGATCTGCGACTGGATTTCCGGCGCGGCATTGATGAGCGCCCAGTCAAGGCCGTCCGCCGTCACCGCGACCGAAGTCTGCGTGCGACGGCGGACACGGTCGTCGCCGTCCCAGGCGAGCGCGCAGACGGCGCATCGGCAGTTCCATTGGGGAAAGCCCCCGCCGGCTGCCGAGCCCAGCACTGCGAAACGAAGGCGAGACATTGCGATGGCACTCGGAATGGCTCGCCCCGCCGGCGTCAGATGTCGGCCGGGAAGTACGCGTTCACTTCCATACCGACGCAGATCTCAACGATACGAGGGGTGTTCCAGGCCATTTTGGCTTCCTCCGGTTTTTGGCAGCTCACGAAATATCATAAGAGATTTCTAAGAGATGCCTGCGCTGCGGCGCCAGTCACCGCGCCATTTACATTGGTGAGGCCGAGGCCTCCCGTCAAGGGAAGTCTTGGCGAAAGCTTGGGGCGTTGCCGCGAGCATTTCGGCGCTATTGTGCGGCGCAATATAGGTTTCACGTCTCGAACATGAAGCCGCGCCCGCGCACGGTCACGATCATCTGACCGCCGCCGGGCAGCGCCTCGGCCAGCTTGTGGCGCAGATAGCCGACATAGACGTCCACCACATTCAGCGAGGCGCCGCCATGGCCGGCCCACAGCGCGGCGAAGATGTCGGCGCGCGCCAGCGGCTCGCCGGCATGGCGCATCAGCAGCGCCAGCAGGTCCACCTCGCGCTCGGTGAGGCGCACCCGCGTATCGCCGATCTCGGCCTGCCGGGTGTCGAGGTCGAGCGTCAGCGGCCCGACGCTCAGGCGGCGCGGCTCGCCTTCCGCCCCGACCCGGCGCAGCGCCTGCACCCGCACGCGGGCCAGCAGTTCCTCGAAGGCGAACGGCTTGACGATGTAGTCGTCCGCTCCTGCCAGCAGCCCTTCGGTGCGCTCGTTCACGCTGGAGCGGGCGGAGAGCATGATGATGGGCGCGGTCTGGCCGGAGGCGCGCAGCGCCCGGCACACCTCGATGCCGGAGCGGCCGGGCAGCATGACATCGAGAATGATCGCCTCCAGCGCCTTGCCGTTAGCGGCGCGCAAAGCTTCGTCGCCGTCGCCGACCAGCTCCACCTTGTAGCTCTCGGAGGCGAAGCCTCGGCGCAGCAGCGAGCCGATATCGGCATCGTCCTCCACGATCAGAATGGTCATTGCGCAGCCTCCAGGCTGAGATGCGGCACGGCGGCCGGCAGCAGCAGCGACACCGTGGTGCCGGCGCATGCGCCGTCCCCGGTGTCGCTGGCGATGCTGATGCGGCCGTCCTGGCGCTCGACAATCCATTTCGCAAGCGCGAGACCGATGCCGAAACCGCCCCCCTCCCGCGCCGCGGCGGTGCCGCGCCAGAACCGCTCGAAGACGTGCGGCAGTTCGTCACTCGGTATGCCGGGGCCGCGGTCGATCACGCGCAGCGCGATATCCGGACCGTGATCCTCCGCCACGATGCGCACCGCGCTGCCGGCCGGGGCGTGCCGCACCGCATTGGCGATCAGCCCCTCCAGCACCTGGCGCAGCCATTCGCGGTCGGCATGCACGGCAAGGTCGCTGCGGGCGCAGGACACCTCCAGACTCAAGCCCGCCGCCCGCGCCAGCGGCGCCGTGCTCTCGCGCGCTTCTTCGATCAGGTCGACCACCGGCACCAGAGCGCGTTCGAGTTCGATCTGCCCGGTCTCGGAGCGGGCGATGCGCAAGAGGTCCTCCACCCGCCGGTGTAGCCGGCGGGCGCGGGCCTGGATCACCAGAAGGGCGGCGCGCAGATCGTCCGGCTGCGGCGCGGCGGGGCGCAGCGTCACCTCGGCCTCGCCCAGTATCACCGTCAGCGGCGTGCGCAGTTCGTGGCTCACATCGGTAAAGAAGCGCCGGCGCGCCTGGTCGACATTCTCCAGCCTTGTGTTGGCGGCGCGCAGCTCGGCAGTGCGGGCGTCGACGATCTCCTGCAAATGCCGCTGGTCGGCCACCAGGCGCGCCTCGCGGCGGGCAAGCTGCGCCGCCATGCGGTTGAAGCGCGCCATGGCGAAGCTCAGTTCGTCATGGCCGGTGACCGTCAGGCGGGTGTCGGAGCGCCCGCGCGCAATGGCGGCGGCGGCGCCGGCCACCTCGGTAACCCGTCGCACCAGCGAGCGGGCGACAAGCTGATAGATCAGCGCCGCCAGCGCCACCGCCAGCGCCACGCCGGCAATGCCCCACTGGATGGTGCGCTCGCGCAGCCGGTGGATGGCGGCGCGGGCGTCCTTGGCGGCGATGCGCTCTTCTTCCATGGCGTGGCCCAGCGGCGAGCCCACGCCGGCGGCGAACACATCGAGCGCCACCCGCACCGTGCCGAGCCGGTCTTCGCCGGCCAACGCGGCGCGCACCTGGCGGTCCAGCACCTCGAACTGCGCCCGCAGCCGCGCCATGGTGCGGCTGCGGGCCGCCATCATGGTGCGCTCCGGCTCGGCGGACAGCCACATCACATCCTCGCCCAGCGCCGTCTCAAAACGCTGAAAGGCGTCGAGCGTGCCCTGCCGCGAGCGGTCCAGCGTATCGCGCACGCCGGCCGGCGCCTCGGCGGCCTGCAAGGCCACCAGCGCATAATCGCCGATCCGCCCGGACAGCGAGGATAGCAGGTCGAGCCGCTGCTGCGCGCTGACCAGCCGCTCCACCTGGTCGTTGGCAAGCCCCAGCGTGCCGATGAGCGCAGCCGTGGAGGCTGCGGTCACCAGCACGGCCACAGCCAGCAGCAGCGCCATGCGGGCGCGCAGCGAGCGGAAAAAGGCGCGCCACATTGCGGTCGGTCTCGTCGCCTCCCGGCGATTCCGGGCGTTGTGGCCGGGGCCGGTTCAAAGAGAAGCGATGATCCCACGCTTCATCGCCGCGCGCACGCTGCAGCGCAGCAGGAAGCCGCGCGGCGAAGGGAGGTGCGGGCGCTATCCCTTGGCCTTCTTGGCGTCGTTGACGAAGTCGACGCACTCGTCGAACTCCTTCTCGCCATACTCGCGCTCGGCGCCCTTCAGCGCCTTGTTGAGCTTGTCGAGCGTCGCCTTCGGCGGGGTCTTGGCGATCTCGGCCTTGATCATGGCGATGCCGTCGGTGCAGACCTTGGCGTCGTCGGCACGCACCGCGGACGCGGAAACACCGATAAGGGTGGCAGCAAGCAGGGCCGCATTCAGCTGGTTCATGGACGTTTCTCCTGTTGGTTTGTTTGTTTTAGGCCCGCTCACTTCACCGTTAGCGTGCCGCTCATGCCCTTATCTTCCAGCCCGTCGATCCACCACTTGAAGGTTCCGGTGCGGATCGGCACGAACTCCAGCGCAATGGTGCCGGCGTCGTCGAACTCGATATGGCGGGGCGCACCATAGGGATGGATTTCCAGATGGTTGATGACGATCTGGTTCATCCACACCATGCGGAAGAAATCCGGCGCCATGAACTTGTATTCCTTGCCGCCGTTAGACGTGACGTTCAGCCGGTAGGACTTGCCGCCCTCCATGGTGATGTCCTTGACCGACACCGCGAAATCATTGCCCTCGGTGTTGCCGAGCACGATTTCCGGCAGGTCCTGGCGACCCTTGGCGAGGTCGATGGCGTGCGCGGCGAACGGCACAGCGGCGGCGGCGAGCGTGGCGGCCAGCACGGCTGCGAAATGGCGACGATTCATGCGGGGCTTCCTCCATTGTGTGATTGGACCGCCGTCGGGCGATCAGGGCGCGATGCCGGGGATTGATTGAGAGCGGCTGGCCGGGCGAGCCGACAAGGGCCGGCCTTGCCATCGGCCATTCGCGACTGGCCCGAAGCAGCTTGGCATGAAGAAGCAGCCTGGCGTGAAAACAAGAATGCCCGCGCTGCCGATAGCGACATCGTCGGCAGACACGAGACCGGCGGCCGCGGCGATCCGCCGGGCTTCACCGTTGGGGCATGGGCGCGCAAGGCGACGAACGGCACCGGCGCGAGCCGCGCCGGGATGACGAAACCTGCCGCCGCGACCAAGCGCATCGTCCCCTCCGATTTGCCGGAACTTCTCGACAGGGAGGAGCGTAATAGTGCCCGATTTTGGTGTCTATAGACTTGATTCTTATTAAGAATTTATGATTTGCCGGGCGGCCGCCCTCAGATATCGCGCCCGCGATATTCCGGCCGGCCGCAGCGCCACTTGGTGACGCGCCATTTGGGGTGCGACTCCGACCATTCGGCAATCATCGGCTGTGCGCCGAACACGCATTGCGTGGGCAACGACACTTTTTCCGCTTCGAGGGCGATGTACTCTTCCTTGCACACGCCCGGCGTGGCAACGAGGCAGATGGACAGGATAAGCTCCATGACAGGATCCTTCTGAGACTGGACCGATCTTTCTCCTGGAGCGTCCCCCCCGGACACTATAAGGCTACGCATCTGTTCTGCACATGGCCGTCCGCACGGCGACCTTGGAACGATTATAGCAAGGGGCGTGCCAGCGCGGCCGCCACCCCGACCGACGCGATTTCATGCTGCGCCGCAACAAAGCGCGCGCGGCAACTGTGACGGCACGATGAAGGATTGTGCGGTTTCGCCCGGTTTCTGATTAGTCGGTGATCGCCTGCCCCACGCGCGGCGGAACGTCGCGATTGCCCCAGGGGCCGAGTCGCGGCCGGGCTTACTGTGTCGGAAAGGCGCGGAGAATGCGAGGAATCCCTTGCAGGGGAAGGCGTAGCGGCACTAGTCTCTCGCCGCGAAGTGTCCTTGGTCGAGCTATCGGGCCAACCGGTTTGGTGCGCCAAACGCCGCAACAATGATAG
>JBGGNI010000199.1:0-19545 GCA_041287585.1 Xanthobacteraceae bacterium | reverse complement strand
GCCGACGATGCCGCCATCGAGCGGCTGGTGGTGCGCACCTTCGGCCCCGGCCGTTTTGCCCGCACCGCCTATCGGCTGCGCGAGGGCCGGCCGCACCGGCTGGACCTCTCCTTCACCGCCCATATCGGCACCATGCTGGTGGGCTCGGTGCGTCTGACGCCGATCCTCATCGGGGAGGCGCAGGCCCTGCTGCTCGGCCCGCTCACCGTCGAGCCGCCGTTCCGCTCGCACGGCATCGGCCGGCGGCTGGTCGACCGCGCGCTGGCGGCGGCGCGGGCGGCCGGCGCGCGCACCGTGCTGCTGGTGGGCGACGAGCCCTATTACAGCCGCATGGGCTTCGTGCGGGTGCCGAAAGGGCAGGTGAGCCTGCCGGGGCCGGTCGATCCGGCGCGGGTGCTGGTGTGCCTGCTGGACGGCGGCCCACTGGCCGAGGTGGCCGGCGCGGTGCGGCCGGACTTTGCGGTGGCGTAACGCCCTTAGCCCTCTCCCGCGTGCGGGGGAGGGTTGGGAGGGGGCTGGCCGCGCGTGAGGCGATGCCTTCGCCAAGCTGGAATTCCCCCTCCGACCCGCCTGCGGCGGGCCACCTCCCCCGCACGCGTGAGAGGATTGAAGAGCGCCAACCCTCGGCCGCTCAGCGCCCCTCGCGGGCCCAGGCGGCGGCGATGGCGGCAAGCAGCAGCAGCAGGCCGGAAAGACCGGCGAACAGCGGGAACAGGCCGAGGCCGCGCACCACGCTGACGTCACGCATGGCGAGGCCCATCCAATCCTCGCCGGCATAGCGCTCGCCCGAGCGCACCGCCACCACGCGCGGCACGCCGCCGGCCACATCGGCCATGCGCCAGACGCCGCCATTGGTGGCGGTGGCGATGGGCTGCAGCGTCGCCAGCGTGCTGGTGACCTCGGAGAACTCCTTCGGGTTCAGCGGGCCGACATTCACCAAGGCCGTCAGCCGTCCGTCGGTGGCGCGCCACAGGCCGAGCCGGTCGGCCGGGAAGGTGGCGCTGAACAGGCCGGGAGCACTCTGGGCCAGCGTCACCGTGCGCGCCGCGCCGGTGGGCGAGGTGACGGTGACCTGCAGCGGGGCGTCGCCCATGGTCTGGCGCTCCACCACGATGTCGGAGCCGCGCGCCACCAGGCGCAGCCGCTCCTCCTCCAGGTCCGGCTCCTTCATCAGCCAGTGCGACAGCCGGCGCAGCAGATCGATATAAGGCCCGCCGCCCTCGAAGCCGCGCGCCCAGAGCCAGAAATGGTCGGACAGCAGCAGCGCGACACGGCCTTCGCCGACGCGGTCGAGCAGCAGCACCGGCTGGCCGCCGGGGCCGTCCATCACGCTGGTGCCCTTGGCGCCGCGGGTTTCCACCACGCGGAAGAAGCGGCTCCAATGCGGCGGATTGCTCTCCGAGCCGGGCAGCGCGCGCGTCACCGGGTGGCGCTGGCCGAGTGCGGTGAGGCGGGCGTGGTAGGGCGCCTCGTTCAGCCGGCCGGTCGGTTCGGCCGGCAGGATGGCTTCTAGCGGCGTCTGGAAGATCGAGCCGTCCGAGACATAGTCGGCACCCGCCGCCACCAGCACCGCGCCGCCTTCGCGGACATAGCGCACGATGTTGTCGAAATAGATCATCGGCAGCACGCCCTGCTGGGCGTAGCGGTCGAAAATGATGAGATCGAAATCCTTGATCTTCTGCTGGAACAGCTCGCGGGTGGGGAAGGCGATCAGCGAGAGTTCGTTGATCGGCGTGCCGTCCTGCTTTTCCGGCGGGCGCAATATGGTGAAATGCACCAGATCGACATTGGCGTCGGATTTCAGCAGGTTGCGCCAGGTGCGCTCGCCGACGTGCGGCTCGCCGGACACCAGCAGAACGCGCAGCTTGTCGCGCACGCCGTCGATCGAGAGCGCGGCGCGGTTGTTCACCGGGGTGAGTTCGCCCTCCAGGGCGCCGGCTTCGATCTCGACGATGTTGGCGCCGGCATGGGCGATCTCGACCTCCACCTCGGCCGGCCGCCCGGCGGTGACGATGGGGCGGGCGATGACCTCGCCGTCGCGGCGCACGGTGACGCCGACGCGGGCACCCGCCGGGGCGCCTTCGTCCTCGACGCGGAAGCCCACCACCTGCTTCTGGCCGACAATGCCGAAGCGCGGCGTGGAGGTGAGGGCGACGCGGCGGTCGCGCTCGCCCGGCCGGCCGGAGACGATGGCGTGCACCGGCGCGCGGAAGCCGAGCGCGGCGGCGGTGGCGGGAATGTCGTGCACGCGGCCGTCGGTGAGCAGAATCGCGCCGGCCACCCGCTCGGGCGGCACGTCGGCGAGCGCGGCGGACAGCGCGGTGAACAGGCGGGTGCCGTCCACCTCGCCGGAGCCGGCGCCGGCCTCGATGAAGCGGATCTCGGCGCCGGGCAGCCGCTTCAGCCGCTCGGCGAGCTCGGTGCGGGCGGCCTCCGTCATGGCGGCGCGGTCGCCGAAATCCTGGCTGGCGCTGCGGTCCACCACCACGGCGACCACGGTGGAGAGCGGCTCGCGCTCCTCGCGGGTCAGCGAGGGGTTGGCGAGCGCCAGCAAAGCGAAGGCGATGGCGAGCGCGCGCAGCGGTGCGCCGCGGGTGCGGGCGGCCAGCACCAGCAGCGCCACCAGCGCGGCCATCACGGCGACGGCGATGAGCCAGGGCAGCGGGACCAGCGGATCGAAGCTGAGGCCGAGATTCATGTCCGTATCCCAAGCGGCGACACCAGGCGTCTACCCACCCTCGCCGTCATCCCCCGGCTGGTCCGGGGGATCCACGGTCGGCGAGGGAGCGTGGTCGAGCCGTGGATGGCCCGGACAAGCCGGGCCATGACGGAGAGGAATAGGTGCCGGTCCGTCAGGGCTATCATGCTGTTCATTGCCCCAGCCTTTCCAGCAGTGCCGGCACATGCACCTGGTCGGCCTTGTAGTTGCCGGTGAGCACGTACATCACCAGATTGACGCCGGAGCGGTAGGCGAATTCGCGCTGGCGCGGCTCGCCGGGGGAGATCGGCAGCAGCGGCTGGCCGTCATCGGACACCGCCCAGGCGCCGGCGAGATCGTTGGAGGTGATGATCACCGGCGAGACGCCGTCGCCGGCGCGGGCCGGGCGGTCTTCGCCCTCGGTGGCGGCCGGCAGCGCTTCCACCCAGGTCTGGCCGCCGACGAAGCGGCCGGGGAAGTCGCGCAGCAGATAGAACGCCTTGGTCAGCACATGGTCGCGCGGCACCGGCTCCAGCTCAGGAATGTCGAGGCCGGACAGGATGCCGCGCAGCGCCAGGTTGGCGGGGGAGCTGTTGGAGAGCGCGCCGTCGGCGCCGGGCAGCACGGTCTCGGCGTCGCGGGTGTCGAACAATATGGTGCCGCCCTGCTTCATGAAGGCATCGATGCGGGCGAGCGCCGCCGGGGTGGGCCGCGCCGCGCCGGGCAGCACCGGCCAATAGAGCAGCGGGAAGAAGGCGAGTTCGTCGCGCGCCGGGTCCACCCCCATCGGCTCGCCGGCCTCCAGCGCGGTGCGCTGGCCGAGAAAGGTGGTGAGCCCGGTGAGCCCGGCGCGGCTGATCTCGTCGGTCTCCGCATCGCCGGTGATGACATAGGCCAGCCGCGTGGCGCTGGTGGCCTTCACCGCCGCCTCGTCCGCGGCCGCGGAGGGCGGTGTCTGGGCGTGTGCCGGCGGCGTGGCGAGGGAGCCGAGCCCGGCCAGCAGCGCGGCCAGTAGCGCCGCGGTCATGGCGGGGCGGCGGGTGAGGCGGGCGAAGCCGCCGGCGAGCATAAACACGATCATCGCATCCACCAGCAGCAGCCCGAGGAGCGCGAGCAGCACCGGCGCGCGCAGATCGCGCGGTGCGGCGTCGCGATAGGGCTCGACCGGGCCGAGGGCGGCAAGGTCGAGCGGCGTCAGCCGGTCGCGCGGCAGCAGGGCGTTGACCGCCACCAGCCCGTCCGGCGGGCCGTAGAAGCCGGGCGGGTGGTCGGCGGTGGCGCGGCCGGCATAGCCCACAGGAATGGCCTTCGCGGTGGGGGCGACCGGGCGGAAGGCGCCGAAGCCGTCCAGCAGGCGGCCGGGCGCCAGCGTCTCGGTGCCGGCCGCGGGTTCGCCGGTGAAGGTGGCGTCATCGCTCGGCGCGGTGTCGCCGGGGGCGGCGGTGCCGAGCGCCACGGTGCGGCGGAGCATGTCGACGAACGCGCCGGACAGCGGCAGGTCCGACCAGGTGCTGTCCGCGGTGACGTGGAACAGCACCAGGGCGCCGCGCCCGCGCCGCTCGCCGGTGACCAGCGGCGTGCCGTCGCTCAGGGTCGCCCAGGTGCGGCTCGCCAGCAGGCCGTCCGGCTCGGCCAGCACCTGGCGCTGCACCGTGACGTCGTCCGGCACCGCGATGTCGCGGAACGGACCTTCCGGGGAGAAGCCGCCGAGCTTTTGCGGCTGCTCCCAGGACAGGCTGCCGCCGAGCACCCGGCCGCCGCGGCGCAGCGTGACCGGCACCAGGGCGTCGGCGCCGTTGGCGAGCCGCGGGCCGGCGAAGCGGATGAGCACGCCGCCCTGTTCGATCCAGCGCTGCAGGCGGGCCTGCGTTTCCGGCGCGATGGTACCGATGTCGGACAGCGCGATCACCGGCAGCTTCTGCTCGATGAAGCGATCGATGCTCTCCGAGCCGGCCTTGCCGTCGGCCAGCCGCAGATCGGCGAACGGCCCAAGCGCGCGCGTGAGGTAATAGGTGGGCGAGAGCAGCGGCTGGCGCTGGTCCGCGGTGGCGCCGGAGACCAGACCCACGGTGCGGCGGCGCCAGTTCTTGTCCAGCAGTTGCACCGCGCCGGCGGACGCTTCGCCGACGATCTCCAGGCGCGACACCTCGTTGCGGATTTCCACCGGGAGGGTGAAGCTGGCTTCGGTCTCGCGGGCGCCGGGCTCGAAGGCAAAGCCGGCTTCGCCGAGGCCGAGGCCGCGCATGTCGAGCGCGCGCACCGTGCCGGTGCGGGGCGTGGTGTCGCGGTCGGCGCGCAGCACCTTCACGGTCAGCGCGTCTACGGCATTATCGGCGCCCGTCAGCGCCAGCGGCTCGCTGACGCCGCCGGCCACCGGGATGAGCGGCTGGGTGCCGGATATGCGGCGCAGTTCGGCGGCAAAGTTCGGGTCTTCGCCGATCTCGACGCCGTCGGACAGATAGATGACGGAGGCGCCGGGCGTCAGCGCCAGCGTGCGCTCCAGCGCGGCCAGCGCTGCGGTGCGGGCGGGAATGTGCGCCACCGGGGCGAGGGTGCGCAGCCGGTCGCGGGCCTCGCTCGGGCGCAGCACGCGCACATCGAGCTGCGGCTCGCCGGTGGGGATGAGCACGATGCCGCGGCCGTCCAGTTCGGCATCGGCGACCACGCCTTCGGCGCTGGCGCGCCGCGCCGCCCATGTGGAAGCGGCCGGCCAGCCTGAATCGATCACCAGCACCGCCGGCCCGCTGGAGGCGGGGCCGGCCACCGGCGGGTTCCACACCGGCCCGGCAGCGGCGAGCACCACCAGAGCGGCCAGCAGCATGCGCAGCACGGTGAGCCACCAGGGCGTGCGCGCCGGGGTCTCTTCCTTGGGGTCGATGTCGAACAAGAGCCGCGTGGGGGCGAACGCCATGCGCCGCGGGCGCGGCGGCACCAGGCGCAGCAGGAACCACAGCAGCGGCAGCCCGGCCAGCGCACCGAGCAGCAGCGGCGTGGTGAAAGCCAGCGGAAGTCCGAACAGCCCGCTCATGCTACCACCTCGGGAGTACGGCCTGCTCCGGCCGGCAGGCTTCCGCTCATGCGCGCATGCAGCGCCAGCAGCAACTCGCTCGCCGGGCGGTCGGTGCGGTGCACCAGAAAGGTCCAGCTGCGCCGCTCGGCCTCGAAGCGGATGGCGTCGCGGTGGCGGGCGACGCGGGTGACATAGTCCTCGCGCCAGGTCTCGGCCCGGCCCACGGTGAGCACCAGGCCGGTTTCCGGCTCGCGGAATTCGATGCGGCCGGAGAACGGGAAGCTCTCCTCGGCCGGGTCGCACACCTGCACCACATGGCCGTGGGCGCAGGAGGCGGAGAGATCGGCGATGCGGCCCACCACCTCAGGCGTCGGGCTCCACAGATCGCCCAGCACCAGCACTTCGGCCAGCGGCGAGGGGGCGAAAGCGGGCGGCAGGCTGGCGGGCAGGTTCGGGGCGTGCACCAGGGATTCGGCCATCTTCTCGACGATGTTGCGGGCCGCCGAGGGCCGCATGATGCCGGGAATGCCGACCCGCTCGCCGCCTTTCACCAGCAGCTCGGCCAAAGCGAACGCCACCACCAGGGCACGGTCGCGCTTGGTCTCCCAGACCAGCGGCGAGGCATAGACCATGGAGGCGGAAAGGTCCGGCCAGATCCACACCGTGTGCGCGGCTTCCCATTCGCGTTCGCGCACATAGAGATGGTCGTCGCGGGCGGAGCGGCGCCAGTCGACGCGGGAGGACGGCTCGCCATTGTTGAAGTGCCGGTATTGCCAGAAATTTTCGCCGCTGCCGGCGCGCCGGCGGCCATGCAGGCCGTGATGCACGCTCGCCGCGATCCTGCGGGCCTCAAGGATGAGGCGGGGCATGGCGGCGACCAGTCCGGCCGCGTCCTGCGCGGCGCCTCGCACGGCGTTATCGGCCTCTAACTCCACCCGATCAGACCTCCTTGAACCTCATGCGAGGGCTCAGTACTGCCGCTCCCGTCCCCAGCAATCCGCGCGCCATTCTCAGCCGAGCTTGGCGACCAGCTTCTTGACGATGCCCGGTATGGTCTCGCCATCGGCGCGGGCCGCGAAGGTGAGCGCCATGCGGTGCTTCAGCACCGGTTCGGCCAGCGCGGCGACGTCGTCGAGCGAAGGCGCGTAGCGCCCGTCCAGCAGCGCGCGGGCGCGCACCGCCAGCATCAGCGCCTGGCTGGCGCGCGGGCCGGGGCCCCAGGCGATGAGCTTGCCGAGCGCGCCGCCCTCGGGACCAGGACGCGCCGAGCGCACCAGAGTGAGGATGGCCTCGACCACGGATTCGCCGACCGGCAGCCGGCGCACCAGGCGCTGGGCGGCGGCGAGTTCGTCCGCCGTCATCGCCGCACGGGGCTTGGTTTCCTCGGCGCTGGTGGTGTCGAACAGGATTTTCCGCTCGGCGTCGCGGTCGGGATAATCGACGTCGATTTCCATCAGGAAGCGGTCGAGCTGGGCTTCGGGCAGCGGATAGGTGCCCTCCTGCTCCAGCGGGTTCTGCGTCGCCAGCACATGGAACGGACGGGGCAGATCGTGCCGGGCGCCCGCCACCGTGACATGGCCTTCCTGCATGGATTGCAGCAGGGCCGACTGGGTGCGCGGGCTGGCGCGGTTGATTTCGTCCGCCATCAGCAGTTGCGCGAACACCGGGCCGGGAATGAAGCGGAAGGACCGCCGCCCGCCGGCGCTTTCCTCCAGCACTTCGGCGCCGAGAATGTCGGAGGGCATCAGGTCCGGGGTGAACTGCACGCGCCGGGCGTCGAGCCCCAGAACGGTGCCCAGAGTCTCCACCAGCTTGGTTTTGGCGAGGCCCGGTACGCCCACCAGCAGCCCGTGGCCGCCGGCGAGGATGGTGATCAGCGCGCGGTCGACCACCGCTTCCTGGCCGAAAATCACCGCGCCGATGCCGGTGCGGGCGGCGCGCACATTGGCCGCCGTCGCTTCCGCGGTGCGGATGATCATGGTGTCGAGGGATTCGAAGCTCTCGCTCGTCGCTGACGTCATCACGTCCTCTCCTGACCCTGCGCCGGCTATGTTGCGCCGCAACAAAACCAAATGCAAATGCCTGGCCGAAAGCTGCCAGCCACCCCAGCTTACGCTACTCTAACCCCAGGTCGACCACGGGGCGGCCGATCACGACTGCGCGACCGGCACCGTCATCAGGGCTAAAATCTATATGGATTCAGAAGCTTCGACCCGTTTAGCCATGCTCATGGAGGCGGCGCGGGCGGCGGGCGGCCGGGGGCCGGCTCCGGTGGAGCGCTGGAGCCCGCCGGACTGCGGCGACATCGACATGCGAATCGACCGCGACGGCGTCTGGCACTATGCCGGATCGCCCATCAACCGGCCGGCGCTGGTGCGCCTGTTCGCCTCCGTGCTCACGCGAGAGGCAGATCGCTATGTGCTGGTGACACCTGCCGAAAAGGTAGGCATCACGGTGGAGGACGCGCCGTTCCTGGCGGTCGAGATGGCGAGCGAGGGCGACGTGCTGGTGTTCCGCACCAATCTCGACGACATCGTGCGCTGCGGGCCGGAAAACCGGCTGCGTTTCGTGCCGGAGGCGGCCGGCGGGCTGCGCCCTTACGTGCATGTGCGCCGCGACCTTTGGGCGCGGCTCACCCGCGCGGTCTATCTCGATCTGGTCGCCCTTGCCGAGGAGAGGCAGGTGGACGGCACGGCCATGCTGGGCATCGCCTCCGGTGCCGCGTTCTTCCCCATGGCGCCGGTGTCCGTGCTGGAAGCTCTCGCATGATTTCGAACAGTCTCGCCGATTTTTTGGCGCGTGCGGGCGCCCGCCTTGCGTCGCATCCCGAGCCGGCCGGCATCGCCGCGCGCGGCGATCACGATCTGACGCCGGAGTTCCAGGTCCAGCTGGACGGCCGGCCGATCCGCGACGCCGCGGTGCTGGTGCCGGTGGTGGCGCGGGCCGAGCCGACCGTGCTGCTGACCCAGCGCACCGTGCACCTGCCGCAGCATGCCGGGCAGATCGCGTTTCCGGGCGGCAAGGTGGATGCACAGGATGCCAGCCCGCTCGCCACCGCGCTGCGCGAGGCGCAGGAGGAGGTGGGGCTGGCGCCGGCGCAGGTGCGCCCGGTGGGCTATCTCGACAGCTATTTGTCGCGCACCGGCTTCCGCATCGTGCCGGTGGTCGGGCTGGTCGATCCGGCCTATCGACTCAGCCTCAATCCGCACGAGGTGGACGAGGCGTTCGAGGTGCCGCTCGCCTTTCTCATGAGCCCGGCGAACCACCAGCGCCATTCCCGCGAGGGGGAGGGGCCGGTGCGCACCTTTCACGCCATGCCCTATGGCGAGCGCTTCATATGGGGTATCACCGCGGGCATTATCCACAATCTCTATGAGCGGATGTATGGCTGATGGCGCGCGTCGCTCTGACCGAGATCTTGCTGTTCCTGGCGCCCTTCGCGCTGTTCGCGCTCTATCTGCGCTTCGGCCGCGGGCTGGATTCGGCGCTTGAAGGCTGGTCGACCGCAGCGCTTGCCGGTTGCACTTTCGTCGCGCTGCTGCTGGTCGCCGGCAGCCTCTATCTGTTCGAGGTCGAGGGCCGCGGCCCCACCACCGGGCGCTATGTGCCGCCGGCCTGGAAGGACGGCGTGGTGATTCCGGGCCATGTCGAATGAGCGGGCCGCTGCCCGATCCCGCGCCGCTGCTGCGCACGTATCCGGGCCTTGCCGCGCTGCTGGCGGCGCTGGACGGCGCCGGCGAGGAGACGCGGCTGGTCGGCGGCGCGGTGCGCGACTGGCTGCTCGGTCTTGAGGGGCGCAGCGACGTCGATCTCGCCACCACCGCCGTGCCGGAGGAAGTGGTGCGCCGGGCCGAGGCCGCCGGCTTCAAGACCGTGCCGACCGGCATCGCGCACGGCACGGTGACCGTGATCGCCGCGGGCGTGCCGTTCGAGGTGACCACGCTGCGCGAGGATGTCGCCACCGACGGGCGCCGCGCGGTCGTGCGTTTCGGCCGCGACTGGGCGCACGATGCCGCGCGGCGCGACTTCACCATGAACGCGCTGTACCTGACCCGCGGCGGCGAACTCGTCGACCCCGTGGGCGGCGTGCCGGATGCGCTTGCCGGGCTGGTGCGCTTCATCGGCGACCCGGACCAGCGCATCCGTGAGGACTATCTGCGCATTCTCCGCCTGTTCCGTTTCCATGGCTCGCATGGGCGCGGGCCGCTGGACGCCGCGGCGCTGGCGGCGGCGGTGCGCCAGCGCGCCGGCCTCGCCGGGCTGTCGCGCGAGCGGGTGCGGGCCGAGTTCGTCAAGCTGCTGGTCGCACCGCGCGCCGCCGAGACTCTGGCGGCGATGGATGCCGCCGGGGTGCTGGCCGATGTGCTGGGCAGCCCCGGCGACATCGCCGCCGCGATGCGGCTGTGCGCGCTGGAGGCGGGTCTCGACCTTGCGCCGGACCCGCTGCGCCGGCTTGCCGCGCTCGCGGTGCGCGGGGAGGGCGATACGGCGCGGCTGCGCGAGGGGCTGCGGCTCACCAATGCCGAGGCCAAGCGGCTGGAGCGCCTGACCGATAGGCGCCTCGAACTGGCGCCGGACCTTACCGATCTGGAGCGCTGCGCCGCGCTCTATCATCTCGGCCTCGAGGGCTATCGCGACCGCGTGCTGTTCGACTTCGCGCGCTCCGGCGCGGACGTCGACGACGGCGGCTGGCGCGATTTGGTGAGGCTGCCGGAACTCTGGACGCCGCCGGTCTTCCCGATCAACGCCGGCGCCTTCCTGGCTCGCGGCCTGCCGCAAGGCCCCGCCATCGGCGCCGCGCTGCGCCGGACCGAGGCGCTGTGGATCGAGCGCGGCTTCCCGGAAGACCCGATGGCGCTGCTGATGCTGGTGCGGGACGGGATGGAGGGGTGAGGCGGCTATGGTTGTAATTTTGCTACGCTTGCGTCTTTGGAGTGTATTCGTATTTTTTAAGTCGATTTCGGCATATATCTAATTCAACTTCAGAAAAGAGAGAATGCCATTTTGTATTTTCAACGACCACCGCTTCCACTGTGAGGTCAAGTCGGCCTCTCTCGTGAAGTGCCGTATATCCATCAGATATTTTTTCTGAGTTTATTAGATACTTGGCGGTGGCCAACCCACCTCGCTTCGAAAGCATTCCAAAAAATGCCGTAGCAGTGTATTTAGCCTCCAATTTTGCTCGTTGGTAAATTTTAAGCATTTCTAGATCGAATGGGGATGGTAAATCGGTCAATTATCTCCTCCCGAATTGTATCATATTTGGGATATATTCTTCATAGATTTTATAATAGATATTATTTCGAGGTAATAATTTTCATTAAGTCGCAACGCAACTACTTTAGTGACATCGATTTCTCACGGCCACTTCACCACCGGCGGCATGGACGACAGGATTGAATCGACATTGCCGCCGGTCTTCAGCCCGAAAATGGTGCCGCGGTCGTAGAGCAGGTTGAACTCGACATAGCGGCCGCGGCGGATGAGCTGTTCCTCGCGCTCGGCATCGTTCCACGGGGTGGCCATGTTGGCGCGCACCAGGCGCGGATAGATGTCGAGGAAGGCGAGGCCGACGTCGCGGGTGAAGGCGAAGTCGGCGTCCCAGTCGCCGCTGTCCAGCCAGTCGTAGAAGATGCCGCCGACGCCGCGCGGCTCGTTGCGATGCTTGAGGTGGAAATACTCGTCGCACCAGGCTTTCAGCCTCTCATAGTCGGCAACCTCATGCCGGTCGCAGGCGGTCTTGAAGGCGGCGTGGAACGCCTGCGTGTCCGGGTCTTCCTGGGTGCGGCGGTGACCCAGCACCGGGGTGAGGTCGCCGCCGCCGCCGAACCAGGCCTTGGTGGTGACGACGAACCGCGTGTTCATGTGCACGGCCGGCACATGCGGGTTGCGCATATGGGCGATCAGCGAGATGCCGGTGGCGTGAAAGCGCGGGTCCTCGGCGGCGCCTGGTATCTGGGCGCGGAACTCGGGGGCGAATTCGCCGTGCACGGTGGAGCAGTGCACGCCGACCTTTTCGAACAGCCGGCCGTGCATCATCGCCATCACCCCGCCGCCGCCGGGCGCGCCGGTTGAATCGGTGCGGTTCCACGGCGTGCGGATGAAGCGGCCGGGTGTCTCGCCATAGAGCCCGGCCGGCGCCGCGTCCTCCAGCGCCTCGAAGGCGGTACAGATGCGCTCGCGCAGCTCCTCGAACCAGGCACGCGCCGCGGCCTTGCGGCCGGCGAGCCGCGAATCGGCGACGGGAATGCTGGTGACGGGAATGTTCATGGCGGTTTCCTGCGCTCTCGATCCTCGTCCTTTAGCGGCTCTTGTCGGTCCGCAGTCTGATCGAGGTCAAGATGGCGCGTTTTGCTGTGCCTGTGGTGGAAGCCGACACACTCGTGCCGCAAGCCGGTTCGATATAGCCTGTCATGTTCAGCCGCCTGTTCGCCTGGTTCGAAAATCTGGTCGATCCGTTCCGGCCGGCGCCGGTGGTGCGCCCGCCGGAGCATCTCGGCGCGTTCTATTGGCACTTCACCCGGCAATGCTGGCCGCTGTTCGCCGCGGCGCTGGCCGCCGCCTTCCTGGTGGCGATCGTCGAGGTGTCGCTGTTCCGCTATGTCGGCCAGATCGTCGATCTGCTGCAGTCTTCCAGCCCGGCGACGATCTTTACCGAACATGGCGGCCTGCTGGCCTGGATGGCCTTCGTGGTGGTCATCGCCCGTCCGGCGACGAACGCGCTGCACGATCTGCTGGTGCGGCAGGCGATCACCGCCAATGTCGGCAGCCTGATCCGCTGGCAGTCCTATCGCTGGGTGGTGCGCCAAAGCCTCGCTTATTTCCAGGGCGATTTCGCCGGTCGCGTCGCCAACCGGGTGATGCAGGCCGGCCCCGCACTACGCGGCTCGGTGGTGGAGGTGATCGACGCGCTCTGGTACGTCACCGTCTATGCGGTGAGCGCGGTGATCCTGTTCGCCGAGGCGGACTGGCGGCTCGCCGTGCCGATCGTGGTGTGGATCGGGCTCTACATCACCGCGCTGTCGCTGTTCGTGCCGCGCATCCGCAACCTTTCCAAGGCGACCTCGGCCAGCAATTCCATGCTGTCGGGGCGGATCGTCGACAGCTACACCAATGTGATGACGGTGAAGCTGTTCACCCATGGCGACCGCGAGGACAGCTATGTCCGCGAGGCGCTGGAGCAGCACAACGCCGATTTCAGCCGGCAGCAGCGGCAGATCACCCGCATGGCGCTGGCGGTGAGCGTGCTCAACAGCCTGATGCTGGGCGGCATCGGCGCGCTCGGCGTGTGGCTGTGGTCGGTCGGCGCCATCAATCTCGGCGCCATCGCGCTCTCCACCGGCCTTGCCATCCGCATCACCAACATGTCCGGCTGGATCATGTGGGTGGTGACCGGCGTGTTCGAGAATGTCGGCACGGTGCAGGAGGCCATCCTCACCATCGCCCGCCCGCACACCGTGCTCGACCGCGAGGCCGCGCCGGCGCTGGCGGTGCCGCGCGGCGAGATCCGCTTCGATCACCTGACTTTCCATTACGGCCGCGGCTCCGGCGTCATCGACGATCTCAACCTGACCTTGCGGCCCGGCGAGCGGGTCGGGCTGGTCGGGCCATCCGGCGCCGGCAAGTCGACGCTGGTGAGCCTGCTGCTGCGCTTCTACGACACCGAGGGCGGGCGCATTCTCATCGACGGCCAGGACATCGCGGCGGTGAGCCAGGACAGCCTGCGCGCCCATATCGGCGTGGTGACGCAGGACACCTCGCTGCTGCACCGTTCGGTGCGCGATAATGTGCGCTACGGCCGGCCGGACGCCGCCGAGGCGGACATCGCGGCCGCGGTTCGGCGCGCGCATTCGGACGCCTTCATCGAAACGCTGGTCGATCCGCAGGGCCGGCAGGGGCTGGACGCCCATGTGGGCGAACGCGGCGTGAAGCTCTCCGGGGGCCAGCGCCAGCGCATCGCCATCGCCCGCGTGCTGCTGAAGGACGCGCCGATCCTGGTGCTGGACGAGGCGACCTCGGCGCTGGATTCGGAGGTGGAGGCGGCGATCCAGTCGAACCTCGACGAGCTGATGGCCGGCAAGACCGTGATCGCCATCGCCCACCGGCTCTCCACCATCGCCCGCATGGACCGGCTGGTGGTGATGGACGGCGGGCGCATCGTCGAGACGGGCACCCATGCCGAGCTGGTGGCGCGCGACGGCCTCTATGCCCGGCTGTGGCGCCGGCAGTCCGGCGGCTTCATCGACGCGGACGAGGTGGAGATGGCGGCGGAGTGAGGGGCCTGCTCGCCGATGATGACCGCGAATTCCTTTGGCCATGCGGCAGGGCCTCGGAACGTCCATGCTCGCTTCGCAAGATGTTCCCCCTCACAGAACGCCCTCATGCCCAGGCTTGACCCAGGCACCCAGCTTTTCACGCAAGATACGTATAGAGATCAAGCCAGTTCGGATTGTCTCGCTCGATCAGATCGATCTTCCAGGCGCGTGGCCAGTGTTTGATGTTCTTCTCGCGCTGGATGGCAGCCATGGCGCTGTCGTGCGGTTCGGCGAAGACGAGCAGCTTCACGCCGTATTTTTCTGTGAAACCACCGAGAAGACCGATCTTGTGTTCGTGGATGCGCTTCGGCAGGTCGCGGGTCACGCCGACATAGAGCGTCCCCTTCCTCCGATTGGCCAGCATGTAGACCCAGTGCTTCTCCATTGTTCGATTGCGCGACAGCTGGGTGCCCGGGTCAAGCCCGGGCATGAGGGCGCAGGGAATCTCACCCTCTCGCAAATCCCCCCACCTGCCGCAGCGCCTCCCCCAGCACCATGGCGGCGGCGAGCGCGACGTTGAGGGAACGGGCGCCCGGTGCAATGGGAATCAGCAGGCGGGCGTCGGCGCTCATGTGCACGTCGTCCGGCACGCCGGCGCTTTCGCGACCCAGCAGCAGCACGTCCGACTCGGCGAAGGCGAAATGCGTGTAGGGCAGGGCGGCGCGGGTGGAGAGCAGCACCAGGCGGCGGCCTTCCGCGCGGCGCCAGGCCTCGAAGGCGGTGAACGAGGCATGGCGGCGGATCGCCGCGCGGTCGAGATAATCCATGCCGGCGCGGCGGAAGCCGGCGTCGCCGGCGGGAAAGCCGGCCGGCTCGATTATGTGCAAACCGAGCTGCAGACAGGCGGCGGAGCGGGCAAGCGTGCCGGCATTCTGGGCGATATCGGGCTGAAACAGCGCAAGGGCCGGACGCATGGTGGGGTCTGCCGGTTGAGCGGGGAGGGAGAGGACGGACTGCCGCACTGCGCTCATCTGGACAAGGGGCAGCGACGATGCAATTAGAGGCTCTCGAAGGTATGCGATCGCGTACCGTGCCTGCCGGCTGGGGCGATCCGGAGAGGTACGAGGCACGGCGGAACTCCGCCGCCGTGGATCGAGGGGAAAGGAACCGAACGTGGCAGCAAGCGAGACGGCGGAACCCACGCGCCGCGATTTCCTCTACATCGCCACCGGCGCCTTCGGGGCGGTCGGTGCCGCGGCCCTGATCTGGCCCTTCATATCGCAGCTTCAGCCGGATGCTTCGGTGCTGGCGATGTCGTCCACCGAGGTCGACCTTTCGCAGATCACCGAAGGCCAGATCGTCACCGTGAAGTGGCGCGGCAAGCCGGTGTTCGTGTGGAACCGCACCGCCGAAGACATCGCCAAGGGCAAGGACGTCCAGCTCGGCCAACTGATCGATCCGCTGGCCCGCAACGCCAATCTGCCGGCCGACGCGCCGGCGACCGATGCCAACCGCGCCGCGCCCGACCGGGAGAAGTGGCTGGTGGTGATCGGCATCTGCACCCATCTGGGCTGCGTTCCGATCGGCCATTCCGGCGAATATGATGGCTAGTTCTGCCCCTGCCACGGCTCGGAATACGACAGCGCCGGGCGCGTGCGCCGCGGCCCGGCCCCGGCCAATCTCGACATTCCGCCTTATAATTTCGTGTCCGACACGAAGATCTCCATCGGCTGAGCCGGCCTCAAGGGACCTCATCATGAGCGGACACGCGACCTTCGAGCCCAAGAACCCGGCGCTGAAGTGGTTCGAGAGCCGGCTGCCTCTGGTCGGACTGGTGCATTCCTCTTTCGTCGCCTACCCGACGCCGCGGAACTTGAACTATTGGTGGACCTTCGGCGGCATCCTGTCGCTGATGTTGGTCTGCCAGATCCTGTCCGGCGTCGTGCTGGTTATGCACTACACGCCGCATGTGACGCTGGCCTTCGACTCGGTCGAGCACATCATGCGCGACGTGTCCTATGGCTGGCTGATCCGCTACATCCACGCCAACGGCGCCTCGATGTTCTTCATCGCGGTGTACATCCACATGTTCCGCGGCCTCTATTACGGCTCCTACAAGGCCCCGCGCGAGGTGCTGTGGATTCTCGGCGTGGTCATCTATTTGCTGATGATGGCCACCGGCTTCATGGGCTACGTGCTGCCCTGGGGGCAGATGAGCTTCTGGGGCGCCACCGTCATCACCAATCTGTTCTCGGCGTTTCCCGTGGTCGGGCCGACCATCGTGGAATGGCTGTGGGGCGGCTTCGCGGTCGACAACCCGACGCTCAACCGCTTCTTCTCGCTGCATTATCTGCTGCCGTTCATGATCGCCGGCGTGGTGGTGCTGCACGTCTGGGCGCTGCATGTGGTGGGGCAGAACAACCCGACCGGCGTCGACCCCAAATCGCCCAAGGACACGGTGCCCTTCACGCCCTACGCGACCATCAAGGATGGCTTCGCGATGGTGTGCTTCCTCATCTTCTTCTCGTGGTTCGTGTTCTACATCCCGAACTATCTCGGCCACGCCGACAACTACATCCCGGCCAATCCGCTGGTGACGCCGGCGCACATCGTGCCCGAATGGTATTACCTGCCGTTCTACGCCATGCTGCGCTCTGTGCCGGACAAGCTGGGCGGCGTGCTCACCATGTTCGGCGCCATCATCGTGCTGTTCTTCGTGCCGTGGCTCGACACCTCGAAGGTGCGCTCGGGGGCCTACCGGCCGCTGTTCAAGCAGTTCTTCTGGGTGTGGATCGCGGTGTGCATCGGCCTCGGCTGGCTCGGTTCCAAGCCGGCGGAGGGCGGCTACATCATCGCCGGCCGCATCCTGACGGTGTGGTACTTCGCCCACTTCCTGGTGATCCTGCCTCTGCTCGGCCTGTTCGAGAAGCCGAAGGCGGTTCCCGCTTCCATCACCGAGTCCGTTCTCGGCAAGGCCAAGGCGTGAGGGCGGCACAGCACATGACGACGTTCAACCGCATCGCCCGTACCGCCGCTGCCGGCGGTCTCGCTCTCTTCCTCGCCGCCACCGGCGCTGGCGCGGCAGAGGAGGGCGGCCACGGCGCGCCCAAGCCGCACCGCGAATCCTGGACCTTCGCCGGACCGCTCGGCAAGTTCGACCGCGCGCAGATTCAGCGCGGCTTCCAGGTGTTCAAGGAGGTGTGCTCCTCCTGCCATTCGGCGCATCTGTTCGCCTTCCGCAACCTCGCCCAGCCGGGCGGGCCGGAATTCTCCGAGGCGCAGGCCAAGACCGTCGCGGAAGAGTACAAGGTTCAGGACGGCCCGAACGATGCCGGCGACATGTTCGAGCGGCCGGCCCGGCTGTCGGACCGTTGGCCTTCGCCATTCCCGAACGAACAGGCGGCGCGCGCCTCCAATGGCGGCGCCTATCCGCCGGACTTCTCGGTGCTGGCCAAGGCGCGCACCTATGAGGTCGGGTTTCCCGGCTTCCTGATCGACATCGTCAAGCAGTATCAGGAGAACGGCCCGGACTATCTGCACGCGCTGCTGAACGGCTACACCGATCCGCCGCAGGGGTTCAATCTGCCGGAAGGCGCGCATTACAACGCGTTCTTCCCCGGCCACGCCATCAAGATGCCGAACCCGCTGTCGAACGACCAGGTGACCTACACCGACGGCACGCCGCAGACCGTGGACCAGTATTCGCGCGACGTCATCTCCTTCATGATGTGGCTCGCCGAACCTCATCTGGAGGCGCGCAAGCGCCTGGGCATGCAGGTGATGCTGTTCCTCATCGTCTTCGCCGGGCTGCTCTACTTCACCAAGAAGAAGGTGTGGAAGGACGTTCACGACCACGCCTGAACCGGGCCACCGTGACGCTTGCGAACGGCTGAGGGCCCCAATGGGGCCCTTTTGCTAGAGTGGCTCGATTCTGTCGTCGGCCGCGTCGCCGACGCCGGGCCGGACGCGTTGCGGCAGTCCGCCGTAGAGCATGGAGTGCGTGATGAAAATCATTCTGGTGGGGTCCAGCGGGACCATCGGCCGGGCGGTGGCGGCCGAATTGGGCGCGCGTCACGACATCGTCCACGCCAACCGCAGCAGCGGCGACATCCGGGTCGATATTGCCGATCCCGCCTCGATCGAGCGCTTCTACGAACAGGCTGGCCCGTTCGACGCTCTGGTCAGCACCACCGGCAAAGTGCATTTCGGAGCGTTCGACGCCTTCACCGCCGAGCAGTTCGACCTCGGCCTGCGCAACAAGCTGATGGGGCAGGTCAATCTGGTGATGTCGGGTCTGCGTCACATTCGCGACGGCGGCTCCTTCACGCTGACCAGCGGCCTGCTCAACGAGGATCCGATCCGCGAGGGCGTCTCGGCCGCCATGGTCAATGGCGGCATCGAGGGCTTCGTGCGCGGCGCGGCGATCGTGCTGCCGCGCGGTGTGCGCATCAATGTGGTGAGCCCGACGGTGGTCGAGGAATCCATGCCGTCCTACGCGCCGTATTTCCGCGGCACCAAGCCGGTGCCGGCCCGCGAGGCGGCGCTTGGCTATGCCAAGAGCGTGGAAGGCGCGCAGACCGGCCGCGTCTACCGCATCGGCTGGTCGCTGGACAACTGAGGGACGGCCCGGCTCACGCTTCCAGCCGCTCTACGAACACGCAGTTGGTGAACTCGAAGGCCGACCGGCCATATTGATTGCTGCCGGTCTCCAGGCTGAACACCAGCCCCCATTCCGGCCGGCTGGCGCTCGGCTTCTTGCCGATGACCTCGCTGTGATACGAGATGGTGTCGCCGGCCAGAACCGGCTTCAGCCATTTCATGTCCTTGAAGCCGGGCGAGGGGCCGATGCGCGGCACCCGCTCGCCGCGGCGGCCCATCTCGGCGTGCAGGGCGGCGAGGTACTTGGCCCGCAGCCGGGCCCAGATCGCCGCTGTGTGCCAGCCGGAGGCGGCGAGCCCGCCGAAATGGCTGCGTGCCCCGGCCACCGCATCGATGTGAAAGGGCTGCGGGTCCCAGGCGCGGGCGAAGGCGACGATCTCCGGTGCCAGGAAGGTGTGGCTGCCGAGCGGGACGCGGTGGCCGATCTCGACATCCTCGAAGAATCTCATGCGAGACGCGCCCCCGGGTTACGCCGGCCGAACATGATGAAGGCGACCAGGTCGAAGACGATGGAATCGGTGGCGTCCAGCAGTTCGAAGCGGAACTTCACCAGCCCCATCTCCGGCCGGCTGCGCGAATCGCGGGTCTCCAGCACGGCCCGTCGCAGGCGCAGCACCGCGCCCGGATGCACCGGGCGCAGGAATCGCGCTTCGTCGACGCCCGGCGAGCCCATGGAATCAGCCTTCACCAGCAGGCCGTCGGCCAGCAGCCGCATGAAGATGGCGCAGATGTGCCAGCCCGAAGCCGAAAGGCCGCCCAGCGGGGTGGCTTCCGCGGCGGCATCGTCGAGATGGATCGGCGCCGGATCATAGTCGCGGGCGAAGGCGACGATCTCCTCCCGCCCGACCACATAGCGCCCGCTGGTGGCGACATGGCCTTCGTGGAAGTCTTCCCAGAACAGCATCGGGCGGCGGCCTTTCTCG
>JBGGNI010000198.1:0-7671 GCA_041287585.1 Xanthobacteraceae bacterium | reverse complement strand
CCGGTGCGGCGCAGGCCGGCGACCTTGGGTGCCACCGCGGCGAGTTCGGTCCGAAAGCCTGAAAGGCTGCCGCGGCCCATGTGCGGCAGGCCGCAGCAGATGACGCAGTCCGCCAGCGAGCGGCGCGCGGCCACCCGCATGCGCCGGTCGTTCAGGAAGGCGCCGGCGCCCTTCTCGGCGACGAACAGCTCGTCGGTGATGGGGTTGAACACCACGCCGGCGATCGGCACGCCGTCCTTGGCGAGCGCCACCGAAATGGTGAAGAGCGGGATGCCGTGCAGGAAATTGGTGGTGCCGTCCAGCGGATCGATGATCCAGCGATGGGCGGTGTCGCTGCCCTCCACCGTGCCGCTCTCCTCCATCAGGAAGCCGAAGTTCGGCCGCGCCTTGGCGAGTTCGTCCTGCAGGATGCGCTCGGCCTTGCGGTCGGCATTGGAGACGAAATTGGCCGGCCCCTTGAGCGAGACCTGAAGATTCTCGACCTCGCCGAAATCGCGGACCAGCGAGCGGCCGGCCTTGCGAACGGCCTGAACCATGACGGTGATGAGCGGCGAGCGGATCATGGCGGCTTCCGGTGCGGAGAGGGGTCGGCGTGCTGTGCCCCGCCGAGGGGGCGCCCGTCAAGCGAGCCGAGGTGCGGCGTGGGGGCGGCACCTTTCCCGGACCAGGTGCGCGCAGCGCACCGCAGAGCCGGGATCCAGGGGAGGAATCGCGCGCAGCGCGCCTATTTCAGAAAACTCCTCCGTCAAATCACGCCACGTCGGATTTGCGGCCTCAATCCACTCGATCTTCCACGGTCGGTGCCAGCGCTTCAGCCGGCCCTCGCGTTCGCGCGCGGCCGTGACGGAGGCGAAGAACTCCACATGCACCAGCCGCGTCACGCCGTAATCTCGCGTAAACCCCGGCACCGCCCCGCTCCGATGCTCGAAGATGCGCCGGAGGAGATCATTCGTCACGCCGATATACAGCGTCCCATTGCGCGTACTGGCCAGGATGTAGACCGCAAATCGCTCGACCATTCCGCGAAGATACAATTGGACGGTCGCTTTGCGACCGGATTCTCCCCTGGGTCCCGGCTCTGCGGTGCGCTGCGCGCACCTTGTCCGGGACACGCGCCTCGCTCACCCCATGCCCACCGTGCCGCTGGGGCTGGTGCCGAGTTCGCGGGCCAGGCGTTCCAAGCGTTCGGCGGCGACTTCCACCGCTTCGGCCATGGCGTCCTCGGTGTGGCGCAGGCGCTCCAGCGCGGCGGCGCGCACTTCGCTCTGGCCGGCCAGATCCTCCTCCAGCTTGCGAATGCGTGCGCGCGCCTCGGCCAGTTCGTCGGAAATGGTGATGGCGGCCATCACGCTGAGGCGCTGGTCGCCGATCTCGCCGAACGAGGTGCGCAACTGCTCGATGCGGCTGTCGACCTCGCCGGCAAGGCCGGTCAAATGCTGCTCCTGCCCATCGTCGCAAGCCATGCGGTAGGCGCGGCCGGCTATGGTGACGGTGACATGGGCCATGGCAGTATCCGAATGAGCCGGTGGGTTCGGCTAGTGACCATGCGTCGCCAGCACGGTGCGGATGGTCTCCATCGCGCTGCCGAGCCGGCGGGAGACGTCGCGGTTGACGTCCTCCAGCGTGGAGGCGCGGGCGGAGGCGCCGTCCAGCGCGGCGGCAAGACGCGAGCGGTCGGCGCCCAGCGCGTGAATCTGGGCGGACAGGCCGGCCTCCTGGCGCTCCACCTCCAGGCGGCGCTCCACTGCGGCCTCCAGCGCCTCCACTGCGGCATAAAGCCGGCGGGTCGCAGCCTCGATCGTCACCGTCCCGGCCATGGCGAGGAACTCCCGATACTCCACGCCGCCGGCAGGCGCACGAGTCGGCCCGCCGCACGCGACTTTGGTATTGAGCGCCCGGCGGGGCCGTGCGTCAACCGCAGGCGGCGCCCTTTGACAGGCGGGGGCAGGGTGCTATCACTCGGCGCCCCAATGATTTGCAGCGAAGGGCCGCGCCGCCCATAGCGCGTCCCGCCTTGTTCATGGCCGGCGGCCGCCGCCCCGCCGCCCGGAGATCGCACCCGGAGATCGCCCCCTATGCCGAACCGCGAGAAGCACGACCGGATGGCCAACGCCATTCGTGCGCTGGCCATGGATGCCGTCGAGGCCGCCAAGTCCGGCCATCCCGGCCTGCCGATGGGCGCCGCCGACATCGCCACCGTGCTGTTCGGCAAGGTGCTGAAATTCGATGCGTGCGACGCCGCCTGGCCGGACCGCGACCGCTTCATTCTCTCCGCCGGCCACGGCTCCATGCTGCTCTATGCGCTGCTCTACCTCACCGGCTATGACGGCATGAGCATCGAGGACATCAAGAAGTTCCGCCAGCTCGGCTCGAAGACGCCCGGCCATCCCGAATACCACCACACGGTGGGCGTCGAGACCACCACCGGGCCGCTCGGCCAGGGGCTCGCCAATGCGATCGGCTTCGCGGTCGCCGAGCGGATGATGGCGGCGCGGTTCGGCAGCGGGCTGGTCGACCACCACACCTATGTGCTGGTGGGCGACGGCTGCCTGATGGAAGGCATTTCCGAGGAGGCGATCGAACTCGCCGGGCATCTGAAGCTCGCCAAGCTCATCGTGATGCACGACGACAACCACATCACCATCGACGGCCCGACCTCGCTCTCGGTCTCGGTGGACCAGGTGGCGCGCTTCGAGGCCGCCGGCTGGGAAGCGGTGCGGATCGACGGGCACGACCCCGACGCCATCCTCGCCGCGCTGGAGCACGCCAAGGCCAGCGACAAGCCGTCCTTCATCGCCTGCCGCACCACCATCGGCTTCGGCGCGCCGACCAAGGCGGGCACCAATGGCGTGCACGGCGCTCCGCTGGGGGCCAAGGAGATCGAGGGCACCCGCGCCGCGCTGGGCTGGGAGGCGCCGCCGTTCGAGATTCCGAGCGACGTGCTGGACGCCTGGCGGCTGGCCGGGCTGCGCTCGCGCCAGGCCCACAAGGTGTGGTCGCAGCGGCTGCAGGACACCGAGCTCGGCCTGCGCGCCGAATTCGAACGGCGCATCCGCGGCGAGCTGCCGGCCACGGTCGGCGCCACCATTGCGGGCGTGATCGCCAAGGCGATCGCGGACGGCGGCGCGGTCGCCACCCGCAAATCCTCCGAGATCGTGCTGGAGGCGCTGACCGCGGCGGTGCCGGAGATGGTGGGCGGCTCGGCCGACCTGACCCATTCCAACAACACCAAGACCAAGGCCACCGCGGTGGCGGTGATGCCGCCGGCCTATGAGGGCCGCTATGTGAACTGGGGCATCCGCGAGCACGCCATGGCGGCGGGCATGAACGGCATCGCTTTGCATGGCGGGCTGATCCCCTATGGCGGCACCTTCCTGGTGTTCTCCGACTATTGCCGGCCGGCGGTGCGGCTCTCGGCGCTGATGGGCATCCGCGTCGCCTATGTGTTCACCCATGATTCGATCGGCGTCGGCGAGGACGGGCCGACCCACCAGCCGGTGGAGCATCTGGCGGCGCTGCG
The DNA here is from genome assembly GCA_041287585.1 of Xanthobacteraceae bacterium. Classification (GTDB taxonomy): domain Bacteria; phylum Pseudomonadota; class Alphaproteobacteria; order Rhizobiales; family Xanthobacteraceae; genus Ancylobacter. Next base: position 4,151 of record JBGGNI010000198.1, on the reverse strand, counting down.
GGCGATTCCGAACCTGATGGTGTTCCGCCCCTGCGACACGGTGGAGACCGCCGAGGCGTGGCAGATCGCCCTGGAAGCCAAGACCGGGCCGAGCGCGCTGGCGCTGACCCGGCAGAACCTGCCGCTGCTGCGCCGCGACGCCGGCGCCCGCAACCTCACCGCGCGCGGCGCCTATGAGATCGCGCCGGCCTCGCGCGCCGCGCAGGTGTCGCTGTTCGCCTCGGGCTCCGAGGTCTCGCTGGCGGTGGAGGCGCAGACGCTGCTGGAGGCCGAGGGCATCGCCACCCGCGTGGTCTCGGTGCCGTGCTTCGAACTGTTCCTGGCGCAGCCGGAGGAGGTGCGCCGGCAGGTGGTGGGCGCCGCGCCGGCGAAGGTGGCGGTGGAAGCCGGCATCCGGCAGGGCTGGAGCGACATTTGCGGCTCCGACGCCGCCTTTGTCGGCATGAGCGGTTTCGGCGCCTCCGGCCCGGCGCCGGAGGTGTTCGCGCATTTCGGCATCACCGCGGCCGCGGTGGCGCAGGCGGCGCGGGCCCGGCTGCGCAGCGCAACCTAGCTGCGCAATTGTGCCGCGAGCGGCGTTTCGGCGTCTAGCCGGGCCGCCGCCCGCACGCTATGACGCCTTTGCGCGGTTCGAATGGAAAATGGGCTTACGGGGATAGACGCATGACGCTCAAGGTCGCCATCAACGGTTTCGGACGCATTGGCCGCAATGTCTTGCGGGCCATCATCGAGTCCGGCCGCACCGATATCGAGGTCGTTGCCATCAACGATCTCGGTCCGGTCGAGACCAATGCCCATCTGTTCCGCTTCGACAGCGTGCATGGCCGCTTTCCCGGAACGGTGACGGTGGCCGGCGACACCATCGATGTCGGCCGCGGCCCGATCAAGGTGACGGCGGTGCGCAACCCGGCCGAGCTGCCGCACTCCGCGCTGGGCGTCGATATCGCGCTGGAATGCACCGGTATCTTCACCGCGCGCGACAAGGCGGCCGCGCACATCGCCGCCGGCGCCAAGCGCGTGCTGGTGTCCGCCCCGGCCGACGGCGCCGATCTGACCGTGGTGTTCGGCGTGAACCACGACAAGCTGACGGCGGCGCACACGGTGGTCTCCAACGCCTCCTGCACCACCAATTGCCTGGCCCCGGTGGCCAAGGTGCTGAACGATTCGGTGGGCATCGAGCGCGGCTTCATGACCACGATCCATTCCTACACCGGCGACCAGCCGACGCTCGACACCATGCACAAGGACCTCTACCGCGCCCGCGCCGCGGCGCTGTCGATGATCCCGACCACCACCGGCGCCGCCAAGGCGGTGGGCCTGGTGCTGCCGGAACTCGCCGGCAAGCTGGACGGCACCTCGATCCGCGTGCCGACGCCGAACGTCTCGGTGGTGGACTTCAAGTTCGTCGCCAAGCGCTCCACCACCAAGGAAGAGATCAACGAGGCCATACTGCGCGCCGCCTCGCAGGAGCTGAAGGGCATTCTGGGCACCACCGACCAGCCCAACGTGTCCTCCGACTTCAACCACGACCCGCATTCCTCGATCTTCCACCTCGACCAGACCAAGGTGCTGGACGGTACGCTGGTGCGGGTGCTGTCCTGGTACGACAATGAGTGGGGCTTCTCCAACCGCATGTCGGACACCGCGGTGGCGCTCGGCAAGCTGGGCTGAGGCACCTTCCTCTGGGCGCCTCGACGCGCCCGGATGCCAGAAACACGGCCGGCCGCGTTTGACGCGCGGCCCACTGCCCGCGCGGCTTTTCTGCCAACAAGGCCAAGCCTCATGACCGCCTTCCGCACCCTCGACGACGCCGACCTCTCCGGTAAGCGCGTGCTGGTCCGCGTCGACCTCAATGTGCCGGTCGACCAGGGCCGCATCACCGACGACACCCGCATCCGCGCCGTGCTGCCGACCATCACCGAGATCGCCGACAAGGGCGGCAAGGTGGTGCTGCTGGCGCATTTCGGCCGGCCCAAGGGCACGGACGCCAAGCTCTCGCTCGCCCCGCTGGCACCGGCGGTGGCCGAGCGGCTCGGCCGCCCGGTCGGCTTCGTGCCGGCCACCATCGGCGAGGCCGCCGAGGCGGCGGTGGCGGCACTGGCGCCGGGCGACGTGCTGCTGCTGGAGAACACCCGCTTCGACCCGCGCGAGGAGAAGAACGCGCCGGACTTCACCGCCGCGCTGGCGCGGCTCGGCGATGTCTATGTCAACGACGCCTTCGCCACCGCGCACCGCGCCCATGCCTCCACCGAGGGGCTGGCGCACCATCTGCCGGCCTATGCCGGGCGCTGCATGCAGGAAGAGATCGAGGCCCTCGCCAAGGCGCTGGAAGCCCCGGAGCGGCCGGTGATGGCCGTGGTGGGCGGCGCCAAGGTGTCGTCCAAGCTCGAACTGCTGGGCAATCTGGTCGCCAAGGTGGATTTTCTGGTGATCGGCGGCGGCATGGCCAACACCTTCCTCGCCGCCCAGGGCGGCGATGTCGGCCGCTCGCTGTGCGAGCACGATCTGGCCGCCACCGCGCTGACCATCCTCGACAAGGCGCGCGCGGCCGGCTGCGAGGTGGTGCTGCCGGTCGATGCCGTGGTGGCCAAGGAATTCAAGGCCCATGCCGACAACCGCGTGGTGCCGGTGGACGGGGTGGATGCCGACGAGATGATCCTCGACGCCGGGCCGGACTCGGTCGCCAATGTCATCGCCAAGCTGGACGGCGTGAAGACGGTGGTGTGGAACGGCCCGTTCGGCGCCTTCGAGCTGGTGCCGTTCGACGTCGCCACCGTGCAGGTGGCGCAGGCGGTGGCCGAGCGCACCGACGCCGGCCTGCTGCTCTCGGTTGCCGGCGGCGGCGACACGGTGGCGGCGCTGAACCATGCCGGCGTGGCCGAGCGCTTCAGCTATGTCTCGACCGCCGGCGGGGCGTTCCTGGAGTGGCTGGAAGGCAAGCCGCTGCCGGGGGTCGAGGCGCTGCGGCGGTAGGGAGCGACCTGCATCGGCCCTGTGCGTCCTTCGAGGCCCGAGCTTTGCTCGGGCACCTCAGGATGACGTAACTATTGTTTTTGCAAACCATTCGTCATGCTGAGGCGCCGGCCATAGGCCGGCCTCGAAGCACGCACCCGGCTGCCGCCCGGTTGGAAAGGCTCTTCTGAGCAGTGTCATCCCGGACGGCCGCAGGCCGAGCCGGGATCGAGCGGCTCTCGCTCCGCTCGGCCGGCATGACGACCGCCCCACGCCCGGTCATTTATGCTGCACTGCAACTTTTCCCCGCTATGCTCTAGGTCATCGCCGGTTCGATGCTATAACGAGCCGTCGAACTGACCGTGCGGAAGAACGGGCCGCCCGGTTGGGCGGCTTTTCGTTTGTATGCGCGCGGGAGACTGAAGATGACGGCAAGCCTCGACGAGGTGGCTTACAAAATGGTGGCGGGCGGCAAGGGCATTCTTGCGGCCGATGAGAGCACCAGCACCATCAAGAAGCGGTTCGACGCCATTGGCGTGGAATCGACCTTCGAGACCCGGCGGGACTATCGCGAGATGCTGTTCCGCTCCGACGAGGCGATGCGGAACTACATCTCCGGTGTGATCCTGTTCGACGAGACCATCCGCCAGAGCGCCAAGGACGGCACGCCGTTCGTCTCGCTGCTGGAAGCGGCGGGATCGATTCCCGGCATCAAGGTGGATGCCGGCGCCAAGCCGATGGCCGGCGCGCCCGGCGAGACGCTCACCGAAGGGCTGGACGGGCTCGGCGAGCGCTTCAAGGAGTATCACAAGCTCGGCGCCCGCTTTGCCAAGTGGCGCGCGGTGATCGATATCGGCACCGGCATTCCGAGCTACAACGCCATCCTCGCCAACGCCCAGGCGCTGGCCCGCTACGCCGCGCTGGCGCAGGCGGCCGGCATCGTGCCGATCGTCGAGCCGGAAGTGCTGATGGACGGCGCCAACGACATCGACCGCTGCTACGAAGTGACCGAGTGGACGCTGAAGGAAGTATTCCAGCAGCTCTATTACGCCGGCATTCGCCTTGAGGGCATGGTGCTGAAGCCGAACATGATCGTGCCCGGCAAGCTGTCGCCCAAGCAGGCCTCGGTGGAGGAAGTCGCCGAGAAGACCGTGCGCTGCCTGAAGAACTGCGTGCCTTCGGCGGTGCCGGGCATCGCC
>JBGGNI010000197.1:0-8533 GCA_041287585.1 Xanthobacteraceae bacterium | reverse complement strand
GCGATGTCCTGCTCGATGCTCGCGATCAGCCTGTCCAGAAGGTCGAGCCGGCCGTGTATGTCGCCGATGGCGTAGATGCGGCTCGGTACCGCAGCGCCGTCAAGCTTAAGGATGCTCACGCAGTCTCGCCCCCAAGATGCCCAGCTATCACAACGCAAGCATGATGTTCATTTGACGGCATTTCTCACGTCTGGCGCAGCGGACGCAAGCGGCGGTGCGCGCCTCACTCCGCACCGCTTTGTCCGGCGAGCGCCAGCCATTCGTCCTCGCTCAGCACCGTAACGCCGAGGTCGCGCGCCTTGGCGAGCTTGGAGCCGGCGTCCGCGCCCGCCACCACATAGTCGGTCTTCTTCGACACCGAGCCCGCCACCTTGGCCCCCAGCCGTTCCGCCATCGCCTTGGCCTCGTCGCGCGTGGTGCGCTCCAGCGTGCCGGTGAAGACCACGGTCTTGCCGGCCACCGCCGTGGTGCCGGCCACCGCTTCCATCGGCTCCGGTGTCACCTCTTCCAGCAGGGCGGCCACCGCGTCCCGGTTGTTCGGCTCGTCGAAGAAGTCCACCACCGCCTCGGCCACCACGGCGCCGATGCCTTCGATGCCGACCATCTCCAGCCAGGCGTCGTTGCCTTTGGGAAATTCCTCGCCCGGCATGCGCGCGGCCAGCGCCGCCTCGCGCAGCGCCTCCATGGTCCCGTAGTGTCGCATCAGCCGCTTAGCATTGGTCTCCCCGACATGGCGAATGCCGAGTGCGTAAAGAAAGCGGTTTACCGGCAAGTGTCGGCGCGCCTCGATGGCGGCGAACACGTTGCGTGCCGAGGTCTTGCCCCAGCCATCGCGATTCTCCAGCCGTTGCAGAGCGCCCTCTTCGCTGCGCTTCAGGCGGAAGATGTCGGCCGGCGTCTTCACCAGCCCCCAATCGTGGAACGCCTGCACCTGCTTTTCGCCGAGCCCCTCAATGTCGAAGGCATTGCGCGAGACGAAATGGCGGATGCGCTCCACCGCTTGGGCCGGGCAGATCAGCCCGCCGGTGCAGCGGCGCACCGCCCCATCTTCCTCCCGCACCGCGTGGCTGCCGCAGGCCGGGCACAGGGTCGGAAAGATGTAGGGCTGGGCGTCGGCGGCGCGCTGCTTGAGTACCACCCCGGCGACTTGGGGAATCACGTCGCCGGCGCGCTGGATCACCACCGTATCGCCTATGCGGATATCGATCCCGCCGCGGATCGGCGCACCGTCGCCGCCGATGCCCTTGATGTAGTCCTCATTGTGCAGCGAGGCGTTGGCCACCACCACGCCGCCGACGGTCACCGGCGCCAGCTTGGCGACCGGGGTGAGCGCGCCGGTGCGGCCGACCTGGATGTCGATGTTCTGCAATACGGTGGTCGCCCGCTCGGCGGGAAATTTATGGGCGATGGCCCAGCGCGGCGAGCGCGAGACGAAGCCGAGCCGCTGCTGCAAGGCGAGGCTGTCCACCTTGTAGACCACGCCGTCGATGTCGTAGCCGAGGCTAGCGCGCTGCGCCTCGATGGTGCGGTAATGCGCCAGCAGCTCCGCCGCCGAGCCGCAGCGCACGGTGAGCGGGTTGGTCGGCAGCCCCCAGCGGCCGAAGGCGTCGATGACGCCGGACTGGGTGTCGGCCGGCAGCGCGTCCGCCGCGCCCCAGGCATAGGCGAAGAAATGCAGCGGCCGGGCGGCGGTGATCGCCGGATCAAGCTGGCGCAGGCTGCCGGCGGCGGCGTTGCGCGGATTGGCGAACAGCGGCTTGCCGGCCTCGGCCTGGCGCGCATTCAGCGCGGCGAAATCGGCATGGCGCATATAGACCTCGCCGCGCACCTCGAACAGCGCCGGGACGTCGGTGCCGGTGAGCCGCGCCGGCACGTCGGCGACGGTGCGCACATTGGCGGTGACATCCTCGCCCTCGAAGCCGTCGCCGCGGGTGGCCGCCACCTTGAGCGCGCCGCCCTCATAGCGCAGCGAGCAGGACAGCCCGTCGATCTTCGGTTCGGCGGTGAAGGCGAGCTCCGTGTCAACGCCCAGCCCGAGAAAGCGTCGCACGCGGGCGACGAATTCCTCCACCTCGTCGTCGGCGAAGGCGTTGCCGAGCGAGAGCATCGGCACGGCGTGGCGCACCTTGGCGAATTTGGGCGAGGGGGCGGTGCCGACCGTCTGGGTCGGGCTCTCCGGAGTGCGCAATTCGGGGAAGGCGCCCTCCAGCTCTTCGAAGCGCCGCCGCAGCCCGTCATACGCGGCATCGGACACGCTCGGCGCATCGTCCTGGTAGTAGCGGCGGTCGTGCGCGGCGATCTCGGCGGCAAGCCGGGCATGCTCGGCGGCGGCCTGTTCGGCGGTGAGGTCGGCGGGTTCGGTCGGCGGCGTTCCTGCCATGATGTGTCCTCAGCGTCCGCTCGCGCCGGCGCCCAGCAGCAGCCGCTCCGCCGCCGCCCGCGCTTCGCTCGTCACCTCGGCGCCGGAGAGCATGCGGGCGATCTCCTCGCGGCGATGGTCGGCCCCCAGCACGGCGACCTGGGTGGCGACCCGCTCGCTGCCGGCCGTCGCCGCCTTGGCGATGCGGAAATGATGGGCGGCGCGCGCGGCCACCTGCGGGGCGTGCGTCACCGCCACCACCTGCACCCGCTCGCCCAGCCGGGACAGACGGGCGCCGATGGCGTCCGCCACCGCGCCGCCGACGCCGGTATCGATCTCGTCGAACACCAGAGTGGGCGCTGAGCCGCGATCCGCCAGCACCACTTTCAGCGCCAGCAGGAAGCGGGCGAGTTCGCCGCCCGAGGCCACCTTCATCATCGGTCCCGGCCGGACGCCGGGGTTGGTGCGCACCCAGAACTCGACGCGGTCGAAGCCGTCCGCACCGCCGGCGGCCGGGTCGCTGGCGATCTCGGTGATGAAACGGGCCTGCTCCAGCTTCAAGGGGCCGAGTTCAGCATCGACCGCCGCGTCGAGAGCCGCCGCGGCGTGGCGGCGCCCCTCGGAGAGGGTCTGCGCTGCCCGGCGCCAAGCCTGTTCGGCCTCCAGAGCGCGGGCGTCGAGCCGTTTTTGCGCCTCGGCGCCCTGGTCGAGCGCCTCCAGCGCCTCGGAAAAGCGCGCGGCGACGTCCGGCAGATCGTCCACGGTGCAGCTGTATTTGCGGGCGGCGGCGCGCAGGGCGAACAGCCGCTCCTCGATGCGCTCCAGATCGCGCGGATCGAAATCGGCGTCGCGCACGGCGGCGTCGAGATGCATCCGCGCCTGGTCGAGCGCGTTCAGCGCGATGTCGATCGCCTCCAGCGCCGGGCGCACCAGCGGCTCCGCCTCGCCCGCCCGCCGCTCCAAGCGGCGCGCCGCGGCCGCGAGCGAGGGAATCGGCGAGGCATTGCCGCCGACCGCGTTCTGGGCGTCGACGAGGTCGACGGCGATTTTCTCCAGCCGCATCATGCCGGTGCGCCGCTCGGCGAGGTGCTCCTCCTCGGCCAGCTCGGGCGACAAAGCGGTAAGTTCCGCGACCGCATGGCGCACGAAATCGGCATCGCGGGCCGCCTTCTCCAGCCGCTGGCGCTCGGCCTGCGCCTGCGCCTGCGCGTCCCGCATCGCCCGCCACAGCGCCGCCACGTCGCCGGCCGCGGCGCTCAGGCCGCCGAAGGCATCGAGCAGGGCGCGGTGGCTGGCGGGATCGACCAGAGCGCGGTCGTCGTGCTGGCCGTGGATTTCAACGAGCTGGGCGCCGAGCGCGCGCAGCATCTGCACGCTCACCGCCTGGTCGTTGACGAAAGCGCGGGTGCGCCCGTCGCCATATTGGTGGCGGCGCAGCAGCAGCGGCCCGTCATCGTCGATGCCGGCATCGGTGAGCAACTGGCGTGCCGGATGGCTGGGCGGCAGTTCGAAGCCGGCGGTGACCTGCCCCTGGTTGGCCCCCTGGCGGACCAGGGTGCCGTCGCCGCGCCCGCCCAGTGCCAGCGAGAAGGCGTCGAGCAGGATCGACTTGCCGGCGCCGGTCTCGCCGGTCAGCACGGTGAGCCCCGGCCGGAAGGCCAGATCGAGCCGCTCGATAAGGACAATGTCCCGGATCGACAGGGCGGCCAGCATTCAGATGCTCCAGAACGAATCCGCGGGGGCGTGTGGCGCCTTATCTAGAGCGGAACGGCCGGGACGGGAAACCTGCGGCAGCGGCCGCGCTCAGCCGACCCCGAGCTTCTTGAATGCCTTGGCGATCCAGGAGCCTTCATTGATGGCCGGATCGACGCCGCGCGACTGCACCAGCTTGAAGGCGTCCTTGTACCAGGAACTGTTGGGGAAGTTGTAGCCGAGCACGGCGGCCGAGGTCTGCGCCTCGCTGACGATGCCGAGTGCCATATAGGCTTCGGTCAGGCGGTAGAGGGCTTCTTCGACATGCCGCGTGGTCTGGTACTTGGTGACCACCACCTTGAAGCGGTTGATGGCGCCCGGATAGTTGCGCTGTTCGAGATAATAGCGCCCGACCATCATTTCCTTGCCGGCGAGCTGGTCGCGGGCGATCTCGATCTTCTTCTTGGCGCTCACCGCATATTCGGTATCGGGATATTTGCGCACCACGTCGTCCAGCGCCGCCATGGCCCGCTCGGTACGGGTCTGGTCGCGGGAGATATCGGGAATCTGGTCGTAATAGGACGACGCCATCAGATAGCTGGCATAGGCGGCGTCCGGCGTGCCGGGGTGCAGCGCGATGTAGCGTTTGGCGGCGGCGATGGAGGCGTCGTAGTCGCCGGCCGTGTAGTTCACGAACGCCGTCATCAGCAGCGCCTTGCGCGCCCAATCGGAATAGGGGTGCTGGCGGTCGACGTCCTCGAACCGCTCCACGGCGTCGGCATACTGCTCCTTGTTGAGGAGCGTCAGGCCCTCATTATAGAGCTTCTCGGCCGGTTCATCGGAAATGACCAGGTCGTCTTCCTTGGTGCCGAACAGGTCGCCGAGACCGGCGCAGCCGGCGAGCGTGGTGCCGAGCAACACCAGCGCCAGCAGCCGGGCGGCGAAGAAGGGGCGCGACCCCGGCCGAAGTGAGAGACGATGCATCCGGTATCTGCCCTCGCTGCCCGCGCGCGTCGACGCGCCGGTGGGCGGCGCGAAACCCCGGATCAAGCGGCTAAACAGGCTTTCGGACGGGAATATGGCGGGCGCGTGCCGTAGCGTGTCGCCGGCGGCGCCGGAGATGCGGTTCGGCACCATGGCCATGCCGGCGCGGCGGCCCGCTAAGCGTTCTGCGCCATCAATGTGCAGTGCGCGTGGCGCCGCTGCCGACCATCGGGCCAGGGCCGCGAAGCCTGGGGCAAGAAATTGTCCGAGCGGGCCGGCCCGGCCGGCTTTTACGGCCGATCGATCAGAGTTCAGGCGCATAGGCCGGCACGGCCACGGCGATGTCGAGGCCGGCATGGCCGCGCAGCGGACGGCGCGCGGGCGCATCGGCCACCACCACCTCATAGGCGGAACGGTCGGCCAGCAGGGCGTCGACGACGGCGAAATTCAGCTTGTGGCCGCCTTTGTAGGAGCGGTAGCGGGCCAGCAGCGGCAGGCCGCCGAGCGCGAGGTCGCCGACCGCGTCCAGCGCCTTGTGGCGCACGAATTCGTCGGCGTAGCGCAGGCCGCCTTCGTTCATCACGCCGGCATCGTCGAGGCAGATGGTGTTGTCGAGCGAAGCGCCGAGCGCATAGCCGGCCTGCCAGAGCCGCTCGACGTCACGCACGAAGCCAAAGGTGCGGGCGCGGGAGAGATCGCGGCGGAACACGTCGGGAGAAAGCGTGGCGGCATAACGCTGCCGGCCGATGGCGGCGTGCTCGAACTCGATGTCGATCTCGATGCGGCAGCCGGCATCATAAGGAGAGAGCTCGCCGAAGCCATGGGCGGTTTCGACCCGCACGGTCTTCAGCACGCGCAGATAGCGGCGGGCGCGATTGGTCTCGGCGATGCCGACGCGATCGAGGGCGCTGACGAATTCCCCGGCGCTGCCGTCGAGGATCGGCACTTCCGGCCCGTCCAGCGCCACATGGGCGTTGTCGATGCCGAGGCCGGCGAAGGTGGCGAGCAGGTGTTCGACGGTGGAAACCGCCGGGCCGCTGTCGTCGCCGAGCACGGTGGCGAGGTCGCCGGCGCGTACCGCACCGCGGGAGGCGCGAACCGAACGCGCCGAATCAGCGCGATGAAAAACGATGCCGGTGTCGGCGTCGGCAGGCGCGATGGACAGGTGGGTGGTCTTGCCGGAATGTACGCCTACGCCGCAAAGTTCGACGCGATCGGCAAGAGTGGTCTGCCTGACAGGCTTCATTCCCAATCCCCAAGAGCGGGTCCCGTCCGCCGCAGCGGCAGGCCCGTCTCTCCCCAACTTCCCCAAAACGGCCTCAGTTCGGTCGCTCTCGTCCGGTTTCCGGATCGACTCAACGTGCGACCGTTTCTCATTGGCGCCACGATAGCGGCGCAGGGTCCCGGTGCCAAATCACGCTTACTTACCGCATGTTACCGCTTTGCAGCGAAGGCGCCGGCCGGCTTGTTTCAGTGTTCGCAACGGTTTGCGCCCGGGCGCTCGGCCCGGACGCATCTGGCTCTCGCAGTCTTTGTTACGCCATGTTTCAGCCCGTGCCTCAGTTGGCCTGCCGCCGCAGAAACGCCGGGATGTCGAGATGCTCGTCTTCGGCCGGACGCGGAGCGGCCGGGCGGCCATAGGCGTCGGTGGCCGGGGCCGGCTGCGGACGGCGGGCATACTCCGAGGCGGGCTCGGGGCGGCGCTCGGCGAGCGTACGGTTTTCCGGCTGCGGTGCGGTGGCCGGGATGCGGCGCACCATCGGCCGCATGTCGGCCGGCGGATCGATGTTCTGCTCATCCTCTTCGCGGCGGCCGAGGCCGACATTGGCGAGGCGCTGAAGCAGCGTCATCCGCTTCTTCTCGGCGTGATGGCTGGTTTCCGCCACCTCGCCGCGGGCGGCGCGGATCTGGTTCTGCGCCGGCACCGGCAGTTCGTCCACACGCGGCATGCGCGGCGCGCGGCCGGCCGGCCGCTCGGCCTGCGGCGGGATGAAGGGCTCGATCACTTCGTCATGGTAGCCGGCCGGCGCCTCGGCGGGCTCGGCGGCATAGGCGGCCGGCTTGGGCGCCACGGTGCGGATGGTGACCTCGTCGATCGCCGCAGTGGGCGCCGGGGCACGGGCCGGCTCGCGCGCCGGCTCGGCGGCATAGACGTGCTCGCCGCGCGGCGCGGAGGCGAAGGCGGGCTCGGCCGGGGGGGCGAAGTTCAGATCGTCAGCCAGAGCCGAGGCGACCGAGCGCAGCGCCGCATCGCGGCGCGCTTCCACGGCGGCGCGTCCGGCATTGGAGACCCGGCGGCCGGCGAGATCGGCAAGGTTCGACAGGCCGTGCGGAATCTGCTCGGGGATCACCGCAGGGTCGATGCCGGTGGCGACCACGGAGACGCGAATCAGCCCGTCCAGCGTCTGGTCGAAGGTGGCGCCGAGGATGATGTTGGCGTCCGGGTCGACTTCCTCGCGGATGCGGGTGGCGGCTTCGTCGACCTCGAACAGCGTCAGGTCGCGGCCGCCGGTGATGGAGATGAGCAGGCCCTGCGCGCCGCGCATCGAGACTTCGTCGAGCAGCGGGTTGGCGATGGCGGCTTCGGCGGCGTGCAGGGCGCGCTTCTCGCCGGAGGCTTCGCCGGTGCCCATCATCGCCTTGCCCATTTCGCGCATCACGGCGCGCACGTCGGCGAAGTCGAGATTGATCAGGCCTTCCTTCACCATCAGGTCGGTGATGCAGGCGACGCCGGAATAGAGCACCTGGTCGGCCATGGCGAAGGCGTCGGCGAAGGTGGTCTTCTCATTGGCCACCCGGAACAGGTTCTGGTTCGGGATGACGATCAGGGTGTCGACGCCCTTCTGCAACTCGCCGATGCCCATTTCGGCGATGCGCATGCGGCGCTGGCCTTCGAAATGGAACGGCTTGGTGACGACGCCGACCGTGAGGATGCCGAGTTCGCGCGCGGCGCGGGCGATCACCGGGGCGGCGCCGGTGCCGGTGCCGCCGCCCATGCCGGCGGTGATGAACACCATGTGCGCGCCGGCAAGGTGGTCGCGAATCTCGTCCAGCGCCTCTTCCGCGGCGGCGCGGCCGACTTCCGGCTGCGAGCCGGCGCCGAGACCTTCGGTAACCGCAACGCCCATCTGCACGATGCGCTCGGCCTTGGACAGGGTCAGCGCCTGCGCGTCGGTGTTGGCGACGACGAAGTCGACGCCCGACAGGCCGGCGGTGATCATGTTGTTGACGGCGTTGCTGCCGGCCCCGCCGACGCCGAAGACGGTGATCCGGGGACGCAGCTCACGAATGTCGGGCATCTGTAGATTGATCGTCATGTTCTATCGTCCCTTTACGCCGCCGGGTGCTGGTCCCGTCTGGATTCCTGTCGTGCCGGTTCCGCCGGCGCGGATAGGGTGAATCACGTCAGAAGGCCTCCCGCAACCAGTGGCCGACACGCGAAAAATAACCGTCGCCGGCCGCATGCGCGCTGCGCCGCCGGCGGGCTTCGAAATGCTC
>JBGGNI010000196.1:0-51912 GCA_041287585.1 Xanthobacteraceae bacterium | reverse complement strand
CGAAGCGCGACACAGCGGGCTGCTGGCATCGCTGCTGCGCACGCCCGGCTTCGTGGTGGGGGCACTGATCCTGCTGTTCTGGGCGGTGTGCGCCATGTTCGCGCCGGCCTTTGTGCCCTACGACCCGTTCGCCGACGATCTGCTGAACACGCTGCAGCCGCCCTCCGCCGAACACTGGTTCGGCACCGACCAGATCGGGCGCGACGTGTTCTCGCGCGTCCTGGTCGGCTCGCGCGACATATTGACCATCGCGCCGCTGGCGACCCTGGTCGGCACCGTCGCCGGCACCACCATCGGCCTCGTCACCGGCTATTTCGGCGGCTGGGTGGACGCCATCGTCGGGCGGCTGCTGGAGGTCATGCTCTCGCTGCCGCTCATCATCGTCGCGCTGCTGGTGCTGGTGGCGCTCGGCCCTTCCACTCCCACCGTCGTGGTGGTGGTCGGGCTGGTCTTCGCCCCGCTGGTGGCCCGCACGGTGCGCGCCGCGGTGCTCGGCGAGCGCAATCTCGATTACGTCGCCGCCGCGGCCGTGCGCGGCGAGGGCGCGCTCTACATCATGGGCGCCGAGATCCTGCCGAACATCCTGCCGCCGATCATCGTCGAAGCCACGGTGCGGCTGGGCTATGCCATTTTCACCATCGCGTCGCTAAGCTTTCTGGGCTTCGGCGTGCAGCCGCCCTCGCCAGATTGGGGCCTCTCCATCGCCGAGAATTACGGCGTGCTGGTCGGCGGCTTCTGGTGGACAGTGGTGTTCGACACCATCGCCACCGCCTCGCTGATCGTCGGGGTCAACCTCGTCGCCGAATCCCTGCAGGGGGCGCTGGCCGAATGAATGCCGCCGCCCCGCCGGTCCTCGCACTCAACGGCCTGAGCGTTGCCTACCGGATGCGGGGCCGTGCCGTCCCGGTGCTGAGCGGGGTCAGCCTCGCGATCGCCAAGGGCGAAGTCTACGGGCTGGTCGGCGAATCCGGCTCGGGAAAGTCCACCGTCGCGCTCGCCGTGCAGCGCGTGCTGCCGCGCAACGGCGTGGTCTCCGGCGGCCAGGCGCTGGTGAACGGGCGCGACGTCGCAACGCTGGACCGCGCCGCGCTGCGCCAGATGCGCGCCCGCGACGTCGCCATGGTGTTCCAGGATCCCGGCCGTGCCCTGAACCCCTCGCTCACCATCGGCCGCCAGCTTGCCGAAGTGTTCGCGCTGCTGGGCTTCGACCGCGGGCAGGCGTGGCAGCGTTCGGAAGACATGCTCGGCCGCGTGCGCATCTCGTCCCCCGCCCGCGTCATGGAGCGCTATCCGCACCAATTGTCCGGCGGCATGCAGCAGCGCGTGGTGATCGCCATGGCGCTCGCCAAGGACCCCTCGCTGCTCATATTGGACGAGCCGACCACCGGCCTCGACGCCACCATCGAGGCCGAGATACTCGACCTGGTCGACGCGCTGCGGCGCGAATTCGGCGCCTCCATCCTGTTCATCAGCCACAATCTCGGGGCCATTGCCGGGCTGTGCGACCGGGTCGGGGTGCTCTATGCCGGCCGCCTGGTGGAGGAGGGGCCGGTGCGCGCGCTGTTCCGCCAGCCGCGCCACCCCTATACCGCCGGCCTGTTGCGCTGTTTGCCCCGCGCCGGCCTGCGCAAGGGCGTCGCCCCGCTCGACACTATTCCCGGCTTCCCGCCCGCGCCCGGCTCCATCACCGCGGGTTGCGTGTTCGCGCCGCGCTGCGCGCTGGCGGACGCGCACTGCCGCGCGGTCGACCCGCCTCTGATCGCGACCGGGGAGGGGCGCTACAGCCGCTGCCACTATCACGACCGCGTCGACACTCTGCCGCGGGCTGCGGCCGGGCCGGTTGCAAAGCAGGCGCCCGACGCCCCGGCATCGGGCGGGCAGACGCCGGTGCTGGAACTGGCGGCGCTGTCGAAGACCTATGGCGTCGCTCCCCATGCGGTCCACGCCCTGCGCGACGTCTCGCTGCGGCTGATGCCGGGCGAGACGCTCGGCCTCGTCGGCGAATCCGGCAGCGGCAAGAGCACGCTGGCCCATGCGCTGCTCGGCCTCATCGCCCATGACGAGGGCGGCCGTATCGAGCTGGACGGCGCCGCGCTGGCGCCCGACGTGCGCCGGCGCACGCCCGAACAGATCAAGGCGCTGCAGATCGTCTTTCAGAACCCGGATTCCGCCCTCAACCGCTCGCACACCGTTCGCCGTCTGGTCGGCCGCGCGGTCACGCGGCTCGGCGGGCTGAAAGGCGCGGCGCGGGACGAACTGGTGGCGCGGCTGCTCGCCGCGGTGCGGCTCACCTCCCGCCAGCTCGGCGCCCGTCCGCGCCAGCTTTCCGGCGGCATGAAGCAGCGGGTGGCGGTGGCCCGCGCCTTTGCCGGCAATCCGCGGCTGGTGGTGTGCGACGAGCCGACCTCGGCGCTCGACGTCTCGGTGCAGGCGGCCATCCTCAATTTGCTCGCCGACCTGCAGGCGGAACGGCAGGTGAGCTATCTGCTGATCTCCCACGACCTCGGCGTCGTGCGTTATTTGTCGGACTGGATCGCGGTGCTGTATCTCGGGCAGCTTCTGGAGCTTGGCCCGGCGGCCAAGGTGCTCGAAGGCCCGCACCATCCCTATACCGAGGCGCTGCTCTCCGCGGCGCCCTCGGTTACCGGCGAGCGCGAGACCCGGATCCGCCTCACCGGGGCCATTCCGAGCGGCATGAACCCGCCGGCCGGCTGCATGTTCCACACACGCTGCCCGCGTCGCATCGGCCCGATCTGCGAGACGACGGAGCCGCCGCTGGCCGCCGACCGGGATGAGCACGCGATCCGCTGCCACCTGCCGCGCGAGCAGCTCGGGCGAAGCCTGGCTCCGGGATGACTGCGGTTCCCGTCATGCCGCCACCGCGCGCTGCTGCGCGCCGAGCACGACCAGCACGGCGGACGCGGCGATGAGGCCCGCCCCGATCAAAGCCGGCGCCGCCGGCCATTCCGCATAGATCGCGGCACCGAAGACCAGCGCCCAGACCAGCCGCGACACATCGAGCGGGATGACGACCGCGGCGCTGGCCCGGCGCATCGCCTCCAGGAAGAACACCTGGCCCAGGACGTTGCAGAGCGCGAACAGCGCCAGCCAGCCGAAATCCGACCGGCTGGGCCATGCCCACACCGGAATGGCGAGCAGCCCGGCCAGCGTGCCCATGCCGAGCGCCAGCAAAAGCGCGCTCACCGCGCTGCCGTCGCCGCGGGTCTGAAGCTTTGCGACCAGCATGGAGGCGGCAAACAGGACCGCCGAACCGAGCGCCGCCGCAACGCCCACCGCGGTGCCGGCGCCCGGCTGAAGCCCCGGCCCGACGATGAGGGCTGCACCAAAGAGGCCCACAGCGATGGCGGCCCATTGCAGCGGGAAGACGCGCTCGCCCAGCACCATGCGGCTGCCCATCGCCGCGAACAGAATGGCGGTGAAGCCGAGCGCCGTGGCCTCCGCCAGCGGCAGGCTGCGCAGAGCGAGGTACCACACCAGTATGGCGCCGCCATTGAGCAGCGAGCGCAGCAGGTGCAGCGGCAGGCGCCGGCGCGCGACCCTCGGCCGGCCGGCGACCGCCCACAGCGGCAGCAGCAGCGCGACGCTGAACACTTCGCGCCAGAACACGATGGTAAAAGGATGCAGCGTCTGGCTGAGGCCGCGCACCGCAGCTTCCATGAACGCGACCACCGCGCCGGAGGCGAGCATGAAGGCGGCGCCCTTCAGCGTTTGCCGGCTCGGCCCGCCATGCGGCATCAATCGAGCGGGGCGCGGCCGAGCGGATGGTCCGGCTGGTCGTGCGCGGCGAACAGGAAACGGCGGAACACGTCAGTATAGCCCTTGTAAAGCAGGCCGCCATTGCCTTCCAGCAATGCCGCCCGGTGGGTCCGGTAATAGCCCGGCAGCCGGTACCACGGCAATGTGGGATGGGCGTGGTGCGCGGCGTGGAGATTGTTGTTGAGGAACAGCAGGCCGAGCACCGGCGAATTCTCCACGATGGCCGTGCGCTTGGCGACCGTGCTTTCCGCCTTGTGTTCGGCGAAAGAGCGCACCATCAGCAACGCCGTGCCAGGATAGAGGAACAGCAGGACGTAGGCGAGCGGATCCAGCCCGCAGAACAACCACAGCCAGCCGAGAATGCCGGCGCAGCCGACGAGATGATGCGCCCAGATCCGGATCAGCATCCTGTCGCCGGCCAGCATCGCCTTGGCTTCGCAGATCAGAAAGCGCCCGACCGACCAGAACGGGCCGATGATGAGCCGCCCTAGCAGCCGCGTCTGCGCCCGCACCAGCCAGCGGCCGAGCCGGCCGAGGCGGGCCCAGTCCTCGTCGGTCCAGTAATAGGATTCGGGGTCGTCGAGCGGATCGGTCAGCCGCTCGTCGCGGTGGTGGCACAGATGCAGCGTGCGGTAGCGGGCGAAGGGCAGCCAAAGCGTCAGCGGCACCGAACCGAGGATGCGGTTGAAGGTGCGCCAGCGCGTCGGGTGGCCGTGAATGATCTCGTGCTGGAGCGAGCCCTGCCAAGCGATCACCCAGGCGCCGAGCGGAACCAGCAGCCAGACCGGCAGGCTGGCGTGGAAGAATGTCAACAGCCCCCAGCCGCCGTAAATCAGCAGGCTGAGACCGAGCGTCGGCCATTCGACGGTGCTGCGATTGGCGGGAATGACACGGGAATCAGTGGGTGAACCGATGCTGGACATAAGCCGAGCATCGGGCGCGGTATCGGGAGGTGCAACGCGGGAGAATGAATGAGGCCAAGTGAATTATCGCATAAAGTGCTCGTTTGATGATAAAACGCAACAAATGTGATTTTATGAAAGAGCGGTAGCATGCGGCGGCAGGTCGTTCAGATTTTTCGCGAGCGCCTCAACATCGTCATCGCCCGCGCCCAGATCGCGCCGGCCGCGTTCGCCCGCTCGCTCGGCATCGACCGCTCCACGCTGTCGCAATTGCTGTCGCCCACCAATGACCGACTGCCTCGCGCCGAGACGCTGGCGGTGCTCGCCACGCGCTACGGCGTCTCGGTCGACTGGCTGCTCGGGCTCACCAGCCAGGAGCGCCAGGGCGCCGATGTGGTCGAGCAGGTGCGGGTGGAAGGGCAGGCGGGATCGCCGACCGACGATCGTTTTTTGCGCTGGTATGCCGAGGCCGAGAATGCCGGCTACCCGATCCGCACCGTGCCGCGCAGCTTCCCGGACTTTCTGAAGCTCGCGGACGTCATCCGCTATGAATATGCCGGCTGGCCGGAGATCGATGTCGGCGCCAGCGTGCATTGGGCCGAGCAGCGGCTGGATAGCATGCGCCGTTCCGATCTGTCGCAGGAGGTCTGTCTGCCGCTTCAGGGGCTGCAAGCCTTCGCGCGTGGCCAGATGCAGTGGCAGTCTCTGCCGGCGGTGCTGCGGCAGGCGCAGCTTCAGGCCATGAGCGACGCCTGCCGCACCATCTATCCCAGCCTGCGCGTCCATCTCTACGACGTCCGCCACACCTATTCGGCGCCGTTCACCGTGTTCGGCCCGCAGCGCGCCATTCTCTACACCGGCGGCCTGTTCTTCGTCTTCACGGCGGCCAAGCATGTCCGGCTGTTGAACCAGCGCTTCGACGAACTGATCCGCGCCGCCGTGGTGCAGCCGTCCGGCGTGCCGGACGTTCTGGCCGCGCTGGCGCGCGAGGTGGCGTGAAGGCTCAGGCCTGATCCGGCAGGCCGGCGGCCCAGCGCGTGGTGTCCTCGGGCGAGCGTTCCCCCGCGATTGCGGCTGCGACGCCGTCGCCGATCAGCGGCGCCAGCTTGAATCCGTGGCCGGAACAGGCGCTGACGACCCAGGCCTTGTCGCCCCATGTTCGCACCGCGAAGCGCTCGGAATCATCGCGCGTCACCGTGTAGAAGCAGATCTTCTTCTCCAGCACCTGATAGCGGTCGAAATCGCGATAGGCGAGCCGGGCCGCGCTCTCCAGCCGGGCGACGTCCGCGCCCGTGGCGATACGGTCGCCATCGGCGTCGCCGGCGCGGGTGAAAACATGGTCGCCGACCTTGAGGCGGGTGCCGCGGCGTGGCGGCAGCGTGTAGGTGCCGCTGTGAACGCCCATGTCGATGAGCACCGGCGCCTGCGCCCACTGTTTCGCCAGTTCGGGCGGCGGCGCCAGGTACATCACCGCCTGCCGCGACGGCACCACGACCTCTTCGAGCAGCGGCGTCAGCGTGTTGACCCAGGCGCCGGCCGCCACCACCACATGGTCGGCGCGGTATTCGCGCTCTCCGGCCACCACCAAGCCGGCATCGGGATCGACGGCGGATACGCGGCTGTCGGCATGAAAGCGCACACCGCGATTGCCGAGCGTGACGACGAGGTCGGTCAGGATGCGGATCGGGAACAGCATGCCGCCCTCGTCGGTCTCCACCGCGCGGGTCAGGCCCCGCGTCTGCACCATGGGAAAGCGCTCGCTGACCTCGGCGAGCGGGATGTCGCGGAATCCCGAGCCAAGACGGGTCAGAGCACGCGCGGTCGGCTCATACCAGCCGACCTCCTCGCGCAGGAAGTAGACCACCTCGGAGCGGGCGAAATGGTCCGCGCCGATGTCTCGCCACATCGCGTCATACATGGCGAAGGCGGCGGGCATCAGATTGCCGTAGCCTTCGTGCGTCCCGTAGGCATGGCGGGTGATGCGGTGCTCGTCATAGGAGGTGGCGCGCGGGTTGGGGATCGGCCCCTGCTCGAACACTGTGACGCGGAAGCCCCGCCGCTCCAGCGCCCATGCGACCGACAGGCCGGCGATGCCGGCGCCGATGACGATGACCGTGCCGCGCGAGGCCGGCATCACAGCACCGCCTCGGCCGCCGGCTCCGGCGGCAGCCAGTTGAGCTGCCGGCGCCAGTCCGGCGAAAGACCATTGAAGCGGGCAAGCGACAGCTTGCCGAGGTCGGCGAACGAGCAGGCGCCGTCCAGCACGAGATCGCGAATGGCGTGCCCGCTCGCCGGGGACAGGCCGAAGCCGACGCTCGACATGGTGGCGACCGTCACATTGTCCGGCGAGGACAGCCGCTCGATCACCGGCCGTCCGTCCGGCGTGTTCTCGATCACGCCGGCCCAGCTTCGGATGACGCGGGCATGGGCGGCGCGCGGCAGCAGTTCCGCGACCCGCTTGGCGAGGCCGCGCAGCACGCTCCCCGACGGGCGCGACGGCGCGCGATCCAGCGGCACCTCGTCGTACCATTCGTGCGGGCCGCCGCCATAAGCGAGGTTGCCGCGCAGGGTCTGGCGTCCATAGAGGCCGTGCCCGTCGACGCCGCCCATCGGCATCAGCGGCAGAGGCTCGGTGACGATCATCTCGGCCCGCGCCGGGGCCATCGGCACGTCGTGTCCCAGCATGGCGGAAAGCGCCCCGGTCTGCGGACCGGCGGCGATCACCAGGGCATCGCAGCCGAAGCGCCCCTCGGAGGTCTCGACCGCGGTGACGCGCCCGCCGCTCGTCTCGAAGCCGCGCACCGCGACATGCTGGCGGATGCGTGCGCCATGGTCCTGCGCCGCCCAGGCATAGGCCTGCGAGGTGCGCTGCGGGTTGGCATGGCCACCAAAATGCAGCAGCACGCCGGAAAGGGCGTTGTCTCCGGCCAGCGGAACCAATTCGCGGACCTGTTTGCCGTCCAGCACCTCCCACGCGTAGCCGGCGGGAATGCGCATCGCCAACCCTTCGTGAAAGTTCGCCTTGCGCTCGTCGACCTGGAACACCAGCCGCCCGCTGCGGTGTTCGGTCGGGTAGCCGAGCAACTCGTCCATTTGCGGCCAAAGCCGCTGCTCCTCATGGAACAGCGGGCTCTGATAGTGCGTGCAGCCGCCGCCGTTGCGCCCCGAGGCCTCGAAGCCGACAATGCCCTTGTCCAGCACCGTCACCTCGACGCCGGAGCGTGCCAGCCACCAGGCGGCGGAAAGGCCCGTGACGCCGCCGCCGACCACCACGACGCTGCTGCCCGTCTTCGCCATCGCCGGCGTCCTCAATAGGGCATGCCGGCGCGAAGCTGCTCGGCTTCGCGCTCGGTGCCGATGTCGTCATAGGAAATCCACTGCGTCACGATGCCGAACCAGACGTTCCAGTTCTCCGCCATGTCCGCGGTCTCGTTCAGGTCGGCCAGCACGGAGAGCGGCAGCGGCCGCACCGGCGCCCGGTAGCCGGCCAGCGGAATCGAGGTCGCCGGCACATCGGCGCCGAGCGCCATGATCAGCGCCACCTGCTCGCGGCAGCGCCGCGCCTGGCAGGCGCCCATGCAGGCGCGGGTCAGGCGCTTGATCTGGTCCTGGTCGAGTGGGCCGTCCTGCGCCAGCGTGCCGAGATCGCGCCGGGCGATGGTGTTGGCGTTCCAGCCGAGATAGCGCGGCGGCTGCACCGCCAGAAGCTCGCCGCGCGTGACGTCCTCGCAAATGCAGGCCAGCACGTCCGGCCCGCCGGTGGCGAGCAGCGCGCGGGCCCAGTCGAGCTGGTAGGCCAGCGCATCCGGGCCGGCCGCGGCCGGCTGCACATCCTGCGCCGCGTCGCCGGGGCGGCCGAGGGACGCAAGCGCACCCCGCGCCGCCGCGCGGCCGGACTCAACAGCGTCGCCACTGGTGCCGGT
Source organism: Xanthobacteraceae bacterium (assembly GCA_041287585.1). Taxonomy (GTDB): domain Bacteria; phylum Pseudomonadota; class Alphaproteobacteria; order Rhizobiales; family Xanthobacteraceae; genus Ancylobacter. The sequence goes on along the minus strand of JBGGNI010000196.1, from coordinate 43,310 downwards.
GCAGTCGCCGGCAGCAAAAACGTGCGGCAGCGAGGTCGCGCCGTTCGAACCGATGACGGGCACATGGCCGCCGCGCTCCGGCACCATGGCGCGGCTTGCGCCGAGAACATCGAACAGCTCGATGACCGGCACCGCGCCGATGGCGAGGCACACCGTGTCGCAGGCGATGCGCCGCCGGCGCTCCGGCGCCGATGCATCGGCTAGAATCAGGCCGCTCACCCCATCCGGCCCGCTTTCCGCGGCGAGCGGGACATGGCCGGTGACGATCTCGGCGCCGCGGGCGGCTATTGCGGCGAGCCGGGCCGGATCGCCTATGCCGACTTCGCGCACCTCGACCAGCGCCGCGACATCCAGCCCCCGCTCCACCGCCAGTTCGGCGGTGGCGAGAGCCAGTGCCCCGGTGCCGACGATGACGAGCCGGCGTCCGGCGAAGGCATCATAGCGCGCGAGCAGCGCGTGCAGCGCCTGCGCGCCCATCACGCCCGGCTGGTCGGAACCGGCGAAGGAGAGGTTCAGGTCGCGGGCGCCGGTGGCGAGGATCAGGCGATCGAAGCCGAGCAGCCAGCTCCGCGTCTCGTCCGCCAGCCCGACTATGCCGGTCGAGAGCGAGCGCAGCCCGGGGCCGTTGACCCAGGCGCCCCAGGCATAGGTCGACAGCCGCACGTCGACACCGAGGTCCCAGGCCTCCCCGAGTGCCGGATTGGCCTCCAGCACCCGCTCCACCAGGCGCTCCGGCGCCTGCACGGCGGCACTGGCCCGGCCGCCGAAATGGAACGGCACGTCCATGCCGATCAAGCCGGGCGAGACCGGGTTCTCGTCGATGAGCACCACCTTGACGCCGGCTTTCGCGGCCGCGGTCGCCGCCGCGCAGCCGGCCGGGCCGGCGCCGACCACGACGAGTTCCGCCCGCTCGTCCGGCGCGCCGGCCTTGCCGGCAATCGAGTGGCGGTCGGGGGCCGGCAGGGTCAGTCGGGTCATGGTATCGCGTCCAGTGCTGCGGCGAGGTCGGCCACGAGGTCGTCGGGGTGCTCGATGCCGATCGAGATGCGCAGGGTCGAATCATCCACCCCGACCTCGCGGCGAAGCTCGGCCGGCACCGAATAGTGCGTCGTGCTCGCCGAATGGCAGATCAGGCTCTCGGTGCCTCCCAGGCTCACCGCCATGCGGAACACGCCCAGGCGATCCAGCATGGCGAAGGCTTCCGGCTCGCCGCCACGGATGCGGAACGAGAAGGTGGAGCCCGCCCCGGTGCATTGGCGGTCGAACACGGCACGCGCCTTGGTCCCGGCTTCCAGAAAGCCGAGAAAGCTGACGCTCTCCACCTTCGGATGGCCGCGCAGAAAGGCCGCCACCACGGCCGCATTTTCAGTGGCGCGACGGTTGCGCAGCGGGAAAGTCTCCAGCGAGCGCAGCACCAGCCAGCTGGTGAACGGGTCGAGAGGACTGCCGAGCAGCGTGCGCAGTCGGCGCAGCGGGCCGACCAGCGCCGCCGAGCCGGCGATGGCGCCGCCGACCAGATCGCTGTGCCCGCCGGCATATTTGGTGAGCGAGGTGATGGAAAGATCGGCTCCGTGCGCGAGCGGCGCCTGCAGCAGCGACCCCAGAAAGGTGTTGTCGACCACCACCAAAGGCCGCCGCCCGTCCTGCGTGCGACTGAGGGCGTCGGCGGCGCGCGCGATCAGCGCGATATCGGCGATGCCGTTGGTGGGGTTGGCCGGCGTCTCAACGAAGATAAGGCCCACCGGCCCGTGCCGGCCGGCCGTCTCGGCGGCGTGGCGGACGCTCGTCTCGTCCAGGCCATCGGCAATGGCGACCGGGGTGACGCCGATGCCGGCGATCGGGCCGTGCAGCAGGCCGTGGGTGCCGCCATAGAGCGGGCGGGTGTGCAGCACGCTGTCGCCGGGCTTCAGGTAAGCCAGCAGCGTCGCCGAGATCGCCGCCATGCCGGAGGCAAACGCCGCGGCCTCCTCGGCGCCGTCGAGCGCCGCCAGGCGCTTTTCCAGTAGAGCGAGGCCGGGATGATCCAGCCGCGCATAGATGAAGGGCGCCGCGCGTCCGGGTGCCGATCCGTCGAAATAATCGCGGTGGGCCTGCTTGGCCGCGGCCGCGGACGGGTAGGCGAAGGTCGAGGTGAGGACCACCGGCGGCTTCACCGCACCGAACGCGCTCTGCGGATCATAGCCGAAGCCGACCGCGAGCGTGTCGGGATGAAGCGTGCCCGGCCGCGCGTCGCCGCTCAAGTGCGCTCCGCCTCGGGCTCGCCGAGCGCTGCCGGCAGCGTCGGCGCCATCGCGGCGAACCCCTGCGCGCCACCCGGTGCCGCGCGCAGCGCGATCGGCCGGCGGTCGTCGCCGGTGCGTGCGGCGATGAAAGCGCTGGCCGCCTCACAGTACCAGTTCATGAAGCGCAGCACATAGGCCTCGTCGCTCTCGCTGTAGGGGCCGGGCGTGTAGCCGACGGAATTGACGCCGCGCTGGTTGTTTTCCACCAGATCGCGGTCCTGGATGTTGGTGACGTTCCACAATTCGGTCAGCCGCTCGACATCGTAGTCGACGCCCTCCACCGCGCCCTCGTGCACCAGCCATTTGCAGGTGACGATGGTCTCGTTGGTGGCGGTCGGCATGGCGCTGAAATACACCGTGGTGTCGGCGGTCGAATGGCAGAAGCTGTGCGGCTCGATGGCCCAGCGCAGCGAGCCGACATCGGGCTCGTCGCCGGCGATCATCAGCTTCTTGGAAGCGAGTTCGCCGTCAATGGTGAGCGACAATTGGCCGTCCTTCAGCGGGAAGCGCTCGACCTGCCACCACGGGCCGTCGAACGGCCCCTTGCCGAGGTCGGCCGCCTCCAGCCGGGCGGTGAAGGCTTGGTGGCGCGGGTCGTCCTCGCTGGCGAAATGGTCGCCCACCGCCTCGTCGACCGGGAAGGTGAGGCAGAGCTCGGGATGGCCGACCGCGCAATGGTAGCATTCGCGCGCATTCTCCATCACCAGCTTCCAATTGCCCTTCTCGACCAGCGTGTTCTGGTGCGCGAGCTTGGCCTTCTCCAGCCGGTGGGGCGCGAGCAGAGGCTCCAGATGCTCCCGGAAGCGCGCGAAGGCCGGCGGCTTTTCGGCCAGGCAGACGAACAGCGCGCCCGCGACATTCTCGACATGCACCGGCTTCAGCCCGTGCTCGGCGGGATCGAAGCTCGCCTGCATGTGGCGGGCATGGACCAGCGAGCCGTCGAGATCATAGACCCACTGATGATAGGGGCAGGTGAGCCGCCCGCGCGCGCCGGTGCCCTCCGCGCAGATCTGCGCGCCGCGGTGGCGGCAGGAATTGTGGAAGGCCCGCAGCGTGCCGTCGCGGTCGCGGGTGATCACCACCGGAGAGCGGCCGACCGTGACCGCGAGATAGCCGCGCGGACGCGGAATCTCGCAGGAAAAGCCGGCGAGGATCCAGGACTGGCCGAAGATCGCCTCCAGGTCGAATTCGAATGCCTCCACGCTGTTGTAAAGCGCCTGCGGCAGCGAATATCCCGGCCGGCGGCTCGCGAGGAGCGCGCCGATTCTCTCAAGATCGAGCATGGCTGTTTCCCTTTGGGACAAATCTTGGCAGAGTCCCTGGAACGGTTCAAATGACCTTTCTCGATTGGCCCATCGCACGGAGGCAAGGCGTGCCGCTTCCCCGCCCCGAGGCCGCGCCTCCGCCTGATTCCGACGCCCCCACGGAAGGCCGGGTCTGGCTGCCGCTGAATGCGCTGCGGGCGTTCGAGGCGGTCGGCGAGCGGCTCAGCTTCACCGCCGCGGCGGCTGCGCTTCACATCTCGCAGAGCGCGCTCAGCCGCCATGTCGGGCGCCTGGAGGAGCATCTGGGCTGCCGGCTGCTGGAGCGCCGGCCGCAGGGGCTGCTGCTGACCGCGGCGGGGGCCGCGCTGCTGCCGGTGGTGGCACAATCCTTCGATCGCATCGAGGAGACGCTGAAGGCGCTGCGGCGCGAGCCCGGCCAGGGCCGGCGCGTGCTCAAGGTGCACATGCCGCCGACCTTCCTGCATGTCGCAGGGCTTTCACTCCTCGCCGAATTCCGCCGTGCCTTCCCCGGCGTGCCGATCGACGTGTCGAGCAGCAACGGCATCGGACTGCCCGCCGGGCGCAGCGTCGACCTCGCGGTGGTGTTCGACCGGCCGCATCTCGGCGACGTCATCCGCGATCCGCTGTGGATGGTGAGCCTGACGCCGGCCTGCGCGCCCGCGCTGGCCGAGCGCGCCGCCGGCCTCGGGCTGGCGGCCTTCCTGCGCGGCAGCGAATTGCTGCACGTCAAGTTGGAAGGCGAGCCGTTCGGGGTGTTCTGGTCGGCCTATACGCGCCAGCGCGGCCTCGATGTCGGCGTGTCGCGCGGCCTCGCCTTCGACACCGAGGCCCTGGCGGTGCAATGCGCGCTCGCCGGCGGCGGGGTCACGCTGGTGGATGTCGAGATGTTCGCGGCCGAACTGGCCGAGGGGCGCCTGGTCACCCCGTTCAACGACGCCGCGTGCCCCAGCGGCTTCGGCTACTATCTCACCGTGCACCCGGACGACATGGCCGACCCCGCCATCGCCCTGTTCCGCTCCTGGGTGGTGCAGCGCTACGCGCAGGGACGCTGAAGGCGCGCGCCTACATCTCGACCCATTGCCGCAGAAGATTGTGGTAGACATTGGTCAGCGAAAGTACGGCCGGATCGTCGTCCGGCAGTTTCGACCGCGCGTTGATGATCGCCATATCGAGATCGTAGAGCAACGTGCGCTTCTCCTGCTCCTTGATCATGGATTGCGTCCAGAAGAACGAGCCCCAGCGGCTGCCGCGGGTGATTTCATTGACGCTGTGCAGGCTGCTGGCCGGATAGACCACGGCATGCCCCGCCGGAAGCTTCACCTCGTGGACTCCATAGGTGTCCTCCACCAGCAATTCGCCGCCGTCATAGTCGGTCGGGTCGGTCAGGAAGATGGTGGTGGAGATGTCTGTGCGCATGCGAAGCCCGGCACCGGGAATGGCGCGGATGGCGCCGTCGACATGGGCGCCGAACTTCATGCCGACATCGTAGCGGTTGAACATCGGTGGCAGCACGCGAAACGGCATCGCCGCGGAATTGAACAGCGGATTGCGGCCGAGCGCACGCAGAACGATATCGCCGAGTTCGCGTGCCTCGCCGGATTCCACCGGAATCTGCAAATTGAACTTGGACTTTGCCGCCTGCTGCCCGGCGGTGACGCGCCCGTCCACCCAGGGGGAGGATTCAAGCACGCGGCGGCAATGGTCGACCTCCGCCGGAGTGAGAAGGCCTGGAATTTCAACGAGCATGGCTCTGTCCGCAAAAAGCAACGGGCGGAGCGCACGCGGCGCTCCGCCCGGACAAGAAGTATGGGCTCAGAAGGTGGCGCCCACCGTGACCGTGAAGGTGCGGCCGGACGCCGGCACGGCGCGGTTGCCGAAACCTGCCGAGTAGTTCAGCTCGTCCGAAAGGTTGTAGCCGTTCAATGCCACCCGGAAATTCTTGTACTCGTAGGACAACAGCGCATCGAGCGTGAAGGAGTCCGGTATGTAGGCGATGTTGTTCACGTTGGTGTAGTAGCCGTCGGCATAGGTGATGCCGCCGCCGACCAGAACCGTACCGGGCAGGTCGACCAGATGCTTGGTCAGCTCGTATGTGGTCCACACCGAAGCGGTATTGGGCGAGACATAGGGCGCTTCGTTGCCGACATAGTAATTGGCCGGAATCGCATTGTTGCCGGTACCCGCCGCACTGGAGGTGATGGTGCCGTCGAGATAGGCGTATGCGAGCTGCACCACCCAAGCATCGGTGATGTTGCCGGTAAGGCCGAACTCGACGCCGCGCACCCGGACGTCTTCGCCCAGCACGAAATCGTTGCCGGCCGGGTCGCTATAGGCCTGGTTGCTCTTCTCGATCTGGAACACCGCCGCGCTAAAGCCGAGGCGGCCGCCGAGCAGCCCCAACTTCAGGCCCGCCTCCCACAGCTCGTTCTCCTCCGGCTCCAAATCGACCTGGTTGGCATTGATCGGCGCGGCGTCGTTGGTCACGAAGGCGCCCTGCGGCGAGAACGACCGAGCCCAGGAGACGTAGTAGGTTTGCAGCGGAGTCGGCTCCCAGATCACGCTGGCCTTCGGGCTGAGGGCGTCGGTGTCCGAATCGGTGTTCACCGACGTGCCGCCGTTCCAACTGCCGGTCGCGGTGTCGGTGGCGCGGTAGCTGCTGGAGAAACTGTCCCAACGCACGCCGCCCAGCACCGACCACTGCTCGGTCAGCCACACCCGGTCGCTGATGAAGATGCCGACATCGCTGGAACTCGCCTTCTTCTTCGCCAGTTCGTTGAGATAGAGCGAATAATCGGTGACGTTCTCGTAGATCGGGTTCTCGATGGTCGAGCCGGTTCCGGCTTCCTTGGTGCCCTGCTTGTTGCCCAGCACCGAGATCGCCGTGCGCCGGTCGTCCTGATAGAACAGGTCGACGCCGCCCACCACCTCGTGGCGCCAGGTTCCGGTCGTGAACTTGGCGATGGCGGTGGTGATGTTCTGCATGCCCCACGAACTCTGATCGAAGCCGGGATTGCCGCCGCCGAACGCCACCAGCGGATCGTCGCCGGCAAAGAACCGGCCGGAACAGGTGTCGGCCCAGTTCGGCGCGGTGGTGCCGTTGTCGGACCCGCACTCGGGGATGGTGGTGGCGAACTCGCGCGAATAATTGGCGAAGCGGGTATCGTTGGTGACGGTCAGCCAGTCGTTCACATCCTTGCTGTAGCGGGCGGTGAACATGTTGACGTTGGTGATGTCCTTATCGGTTTCCTTGCCGTAGAAGGTGTCGCGCGGCACGCCGTACTGGGTCACCGGCCGCGTGTTCACCCCGGTGCGGGTCGGCGGCGGATTGCCCGGTCCCACCGCGACCGGATTGTACAGCGGGCCGGACGACACCATCGGCACGCCGTAATCGGGCGTGCGGTCGCCGTGCTGGTAGAGATAGTTCAGCGTCAGCGTCTGGTCGGTACCGAGGCCGAAGGCCACCGAGCCGAGAAGGCCGGCGCGGTTCGATTCGACATGGTCGCGGTCGACCACATCCTGCTCGTTGACCATGCCGACGATGCGCACCGCAATGGTGTCGGTGATCTGCTTGTTCAGGTCGATCACGCCGCGATAGAGCGGTCCGTTGCCGAATTGGCCTTCGAAATCATACGCGTCGCCCAGATGCGCGCTTTTCAGCGTGTTGTTGATCGCGCCGCCGGTGGTGCCCATGCCGAAGCTCTCGGACGCCGGGCCCTTGATCACCTCGACGCTCTCATAGGCAAAGCTGTCGCGGACATAGACGCCGAAATCGCGCAGGCCGTCGATATAGATGTCGCCCTTGGCCTGGAAGCCGCGGATGCGGAACTGGTCGCCGTTCAGGCCGCCATTGCCTTCGCCGATCGCGACGGTGACGCCGGGAACATTGCGCAGCGCCTGTTCGAGCGTGGTCACGCCCTGCTGCTGCATCGTCTCCTGGCTGATCACGGTGATGGTCTGCGGGGTGTCCTGGATGGTGCCCGGCAGGCGCGACAGGCCGGTGGAGGCCTCTAACGCGTTGGCCGATTCGCCTTCCACGGTGACGGTCGGCAACTCCTCTTCCGGCGTTGCCGCGGGTGCCGGTGCCTGCTGCGCACCGGCGCCGAACAGTGGAATTGCCGAGAGGGTGACCGCCAAGCCTGCGGTCACTGCGTTTGACGTCGTCGGACGAAGCGTTTTCAGCCTGCTCATCAGTTCGGAATCCTCAACCCCTGTGCCCCGGGTCCGCACCCATGTTTCCGTCTTAGACGTCACCTAAGGGCACTGCAATTACTATGTTTTTTATGTGTTCAAAAGAGAGCTGTTTACTCGGATTCTAAACTGACTACTTGCGAGTTATTCTAATTCTGTAAAACGCGCTCTTGCCAAGGCCCGCGCCGTGCGCCTATTGCGCCAGGCGCGCGACGGGCATCCCGCCGGCCGCCGCGACGGAAGCGGTGCATGCCCGAGGAATGGATTTCCTATGCAGCGCTCAAGCGGCTGGGCGCCGACGAACTGCGTCGGCGGATCGACGAGAGTCCCGCGGAGGCCGCCCGCTGGGTCGAGGCCGCCGCGCTCAACGGCCTGTGGAACGCCCAGATCGCCTGGGGGCAGATGCAGATCGACGGCCACGGCGTGGCGCGAAACCCGCCGGCCGGGCTGCGCTGGTTCGAGATCGCCGCCCGTGCCGGCAATGCCGATGGCACCAATATGGTCGGGCGCTGTTTCGAGCTGGGCTGGGGCGTGGCGGTCGATAAGGTGGAAGCCGCGCGGCACTATCGCGCGGCGGCGGAGCGCGGCCATGCCTGGGCGCAGTTCAATCTGGCCACGCTGCTGCTGAACGGCGAGGGGGTGCCGGCGGACCGGGCGCAAGCGCTGCACTGGTACGTGCGCTCGGCCCGGCGCGGCAATGCCAAGGCGATGACGATGATCGGCCGCTATCTGGAGCATGGCTGGGGCCGGCCGGCACGGCTCCGCTCGGCGCGGCGCTGGTATCGGCGCGGCGCGGAGGGCGGCGATTTCCGCGGCCAGTTCGACCATGGCCGCCATCTCGCCGAGGCGGGGCACACGCAACAGGCGGTGGTATGGCTCGGCTGCGCCGTCGAGGGTGGTGTGCCGCTGTTCTGCCGGCAGGTGGCGCAAGGGCTGCGCAACCATGATCTGCCGGCTATGCAGGCGCTCGCTCGCCGGGCGCTGGAGCGCGCCTGCGCGACCGGCGAGGCGGCGGACGCCCGCGCTTTCGCGGTGGCCCTCACTGAGGGCCTGGGCGGGCCGCCGGACCCGGAGGCGGCGCGGCGCTGGTTTGCGCGTGCCCGGACGATCGAGGCGGCGCCGGCCGATGCGGCAGCGCCGGCCCCGGCCGGGCGGGCACCGCAGCGCCGGCCGGGGCGCATCGCCCGCTGCGCCGCGGTGTTGCGCCGCACGCTCTTCGCCCTGCCATATGGGAGGTGAAGTCGAGCCGATCGGTAGGTGCACCGATATTTTGTAATTATTCAAATGATAGAAGTCATTTTCTAGAATTATTATAATTTGATAGTAAAAGTTTGAACTTACCAAAGATTAATTTGACAAAAGCGGCGCCGCGCGGGCAAACCGCCGAATGTTGCAGTGCGGGCTGGGTTGGATGGACAGGCACACAGGGTTCCCGGGCCGGGGCGGGCCAGCGTTCGCGCAGTGCGCCGCGCTGTTGCTGCTGCTTGCGACGTGGTGCTGGTCCCTGCCGTCGGCAAGTGCCGAGGTCGTGCTCACCGACGCCACCGGCCACCAGGTGCGTCTTGCCGCGCCGGCACAGCGCCTGCTGATCGACGACGGCCGCTACCTTCTGGCCCTCGCTTTGATCCATCCCGATCCGGTCGGCGTCGTCGCAGCCTGGCCGAGGGACATTAATCGTCTCGGCCGCGGTACGTTTGCCGACTACAAGGCGAAGTTTCCGGCTATCGAATCGCTGCGGCAGGTGGCGAGTTCGGCCGGCAGCCTGTCGGTCGAGCAGGTGCTGGCGGCGACGCCGGATCTCGCCGTCTTCTCGCTCGGCGCACAGCCCTCGCCGGAGGAGCGCGCCAAGATCGAGGCCGCCGGCATCCCCGTGGTGGTGATCGACTTCTTCACCCACCCCGCCGCCAATCTGGAGCCGAGCCTGCGCCTGCTGGGCGCCGCCACCGGCCGCACCGCCCAGGCCGAAGCGTTTCTGGCCTTTCGCCGCCAGCGCCTCGACATTATTTCCGCAAAGCTCGCCGCCGCCGCCGTCTCCCGTCCCAGCGTCTTCCTGGAGCCGCACGCCGGCATGACCGGCGACTGCTGCAACTCGCCGGGGCGCGGCAATGTCGGCGACCTCATCGAGCTGGTCGGCGGGCGCAACATCGGCGCCGCGGTGATCCCGCGCGCCTTCGGCAAGCTCAATCTCGAATATGTCGTGACGCAGGACCCGGACATCTACATCGCCACCGGCGGCAGCCACATGGAAGGCACGCAGGGGCTGCTGGTCGGGCCGGACTATGACGAGGCCCGCGCCCGCGCCACGCTTGCCGGCGTGGTCGCGCGGCCGGGTTTTGCCGGGCTGAAGGCGGTGCGTGAGGGCCGGGTTTACGGGCTGTCGCACCAGCTTCTCAATTCGCCGCTCGACATCGTCACCGTCGAGGTGCTGGCGCGCTGGATCCATCCCGAGCTTTTTGCCGATCTCGATGCGGCGGCAACGCTCGCCGCCATCAATGAACGCTTTCTCGCCGTACCCGTGCGGGGTCCGTTCTGGGTCGATCTCGATTGAGGCGCACGCCTTCCGGCCCCTCAGACCAATCTGCCGGCCCCTTGTTCAGGAGACCATGAATGTCCTTCGTCCTGCCCGTGCACCGGCTGCTCGCCGGCACCGTGTTCGCCGCGCTCGCCGTCTCGGCTGCAAGCGCCGAGCCGAGCCTCGTCAAGACCGCGAAGGTGGCGCCCGGCCTCTACGAGATCGTGGCGAGCCCGGCCACCGGGCGGGTCTATGTGGCGAGTGCCGGCACGCGCGAGGAGACCGGTGCCAAGATACTGGCGCTCGATCCGCAGACGCTGGACGTGCGCGAGACCATCGATCTGGGTGCCGATGCCGGCTTCGGCCTCGGCCTCAACAGCCGCACCAAGACGCTCTACGCCACCCGGACCCGCAACGGCAGCGTCGCCGCCATCGATCTCACGACCGGCAAGGTCGTCGCCACCATGGCGGAGGGCGAAAAGGCCCATGTCCGCCAGGTGGTGGTCGATGAGGAGGCCAACCGGGCCTATGTCTCGGTGTTCGCCCGCGCCGATGAGCCGAGCGCGATCTGGGTGATCGACGGTGCCACCAACCGCATCGCCAGCGTGATCGGCGGTCTCAAGGGCGGCGTGTCGGGCCTTGTGCTCGACCCCGCCCACAACCGGCTGTTCGCCTCTGCCATGACGACGAACGAGGTGCACGAGATCGACCTTGCGACGGGCAAGGTGGCGCGCAGCTTCCCCTCTGGCGGCAAGGGCGCGATCAATCTCGCCTATGATGCGGCCGGCGACCGGCTGTTCGTCACCCACCAGGAGTCCGGCAACCTCGTGGTGCTGAACGCCAAGGACGGCGCGGTGCTGAAGGCCGTTCCCACCGGCGAGGGCGCGCTCGGCGTCAGCTACGATCCCGCCCGCAACATGATCTATGTGGCCAACCGGCGCGCCGGCTGGGTGACGCTGGTCTCGGGCGAGACCCTGGCGCCGGTGGCCAATATCGTCGCCGGCTCCATGCCGAACACGGTGGCGGTCGATCGGCAGACCGGCAATGTCTATGTGAGCAGCAAGCTGAAGTCCGCCGGCCGCGGCGGGCCGCCGATGATCGATCCGAACGGCGACACCGTGACGCTCATCAAGCCCTGATGGCCATGGCTGCCACCAAAGCCGAGCGGGACGCCGAGCCGGCACCGGCCGTTGCCGTTGCGGCACAGCGCTTCGCTTTGCTGTCCGGCGGTGAGATGCTGACCGGGACCGGCCAGCGGCACAGCCTGCCGCCGGTCGCGGCTTCGGCACTCGCCAGCGCGGTGACGTCCTTCTTCGCGACGCAGCCGGACGGGCCTTCGCTGCTGGTCGGCGCGCTGCCCTATGAGCGCGCCCAGCCGTGCCATCTGTTCCAGCCGGAGGGGGTGGTCCGCGGCCCGTGGCCGGTTCCGCCGGCCGCTCCGCTGGTTGCCGCGCGCGGGCAATTGCGCGCCGAGCCGTCCGCCCAGCTTTATCGCGCCACGGTGGAGCGCGCGCTTGCGGCGATCGCGGCCGAGCGCGGCGCCGAGCATGGCCTGCGCAAGCTGGTGCTGGCGCGCACTTTGCTGCTGCGCACCGATGCGCCCATCGATGTCGGCGCACTGCTGCGCCGCTTGGCGGCGGACCAGACCGTGACCGCCTTCGCCATGCCGCTGCCGGCGCGCCCAGGCGCAGCGCGGCGCGCGCTGGTGGGGGCGACGCCGGAACTGCTGGTCGGCAAGGCCGGCGACCGCGTGACGTCGCGCCCGCTCGCCGGCTCGGCCCGCCGCCTTGCCGACCCTGCCGAAGACCAGGCCGCCGCCGCCGCCCTGCTGCGCTCGGCCAAGGACCGGCGCGAGCATGCCGCGGTGGTGGAAGCGGTGCTCGACGAACTGGCGCCGTTCTGCCGCGAACTCGGCGCACCGCAGGGCACCGTGCTCGCCTCCACGGCAACCATGTGGCATCTCGGCACCCGCATCGAAGGCCGCCTGAAGGATGCTGCTACGCCTTCCGTGGCGCTTGCCGCCGCCCTGCATCCGACGCCGGCGGTGTGCGGCGTGCCGCGCGAGCGCGCGGCGCGGGCCATCGCCGAACTCGAACCGCAGGCGCGGGACTTCTATGCCGGCGCAGTGGGCTGGTGCGACGGGCGCGGCGACGGCCGCTGGCATGTCGCCATTCGCTGCGCCGAGATCGCCGGCAACGAGGCCCGGCTCTATGCGGGCGCCGGCATCGTCGAAGGCTCCGATCCGGTCGGCGAGACCGAGGAAACCGCCGCCAAGTTCGCGGCGCTGCTCGGTGCGCTCGGCATCGACGAGCGGGGGCTTGCCGTGCCGGAGTCCGCCGCGTGATTCCGCTTCGCCAGAGCTGGCCGGAGGCGGCGGCGCAGCGCTATCGCGCGGCCGGCTACTGGCGCGGCGAGACCTTCAGCAGCCTGCTGCGCGCGCGCGTGCACGCCCATCCCGACCGGTTGGCGGTGGTCGGCGCCGGCGAGCGCTGGAGCTATGCCGAGCTTGAACGGCGGGCGGAGCGGATCGCCGCCGGGCTGCTGGGCCTCGGCCTGCACGCGGGCGACCGGGTGGTGGTGCAACTGCCCAACATCCCGGACTTCCTCGCCGTCGTGTTCGCCTTGTTCCGGGCCCGCCTCATCCCGGTCTATGCGCTGCCGGCGCATCGGCTGGCGGAAGTGGCGCATCTCGCCCGCAGCTCGGAAGCGGCGGGGCTGATCACGGTGGAGCGCCATGACGGCTTCGACCATCGCGCGCTGGCCGCGGCGGTGAGGATCGAGGTGCCGGGCGTCCGGCATGTCGTGATCGCCGGCGGGCCGGGAGAGTTGGACGCGCTGCCGGCGGCGACCGGCGAACTGCCGGGCGATGCCGAACCCTCCGATGTCGCCTTCCTGCAAATATCGGGCGGCAGCACCGGCCTGCCCAAGCTTATTCCCCGCACCCATGACGACTACATCTACAGCTTCCGGGCCAGTGCCGAGATCTGCCGGCTGGGGCCGCAGAGCGTGTATCTCGCCGCATTGCCGGTGGCGCACAATTTTCCCATGAGCTCACCCGGCGTGTTCGGCGCGCTTGCCGCGGGCGCAAGCGTGGTGCTGGCGCCCTCGCCGGCGCCGGACGTGGCCTTTGCGCTGATCGAGCGCGAGCGAGTGACCATCACCGGCCTGGTGCCGCCGCTCGCGCTGCTCTGGCTGCAGGCGGCGCCCGGTTCGCGGCACGACTTGTCGAGCCTGGAGGTGCTGCAGGTCGGCGGCGCAAAACTGATGCCGGAGGCGGCGCGCCGGGTGCGGCCGGTGCTCGGCTGCACCTTGCAGCAGGTGTTCGGCATGGCCGAGGGGTTGGTCAACTATACGCGGCTCGACGACCCGGAGGCGATCATCGTCGAGACCCAGGGCCGGCCGATCAGCCCGGACGACGAGGTGCTGGTGCTGGACGATGCCGGCGCGCCGGTCGCCGAGGGCGAGACCGGGCATTTGCTGACACGCGGTCCCTACACCATCCGCGCCTATCACAACGATGCCGCGGCGAACGCGCGGGCCTTCACCGAAGACGGCTTCTACCGCACCGGCGACATGGTGAAGCGCCTGCCGGGCGGCTATCTCGCCGTGCAGGGCCGGGCGGGCGACCACATCAACCGGGCCGGCGAGAAGATTTCCGCCGAGGAGATCGAGGATCATCTGATCGCCCATGCCGGCGTGTTCGACGCCTGCGTGGTGTCGCTGCCGGACGCCTTCCTGGGCGAGCGCAGTTGCGCCTTCGTCATCGCCGAAGGCACGCCGCCGCGGCCGGCCGAATTGAAGGGCTGGATACGCGGGCGCGGCCTCGCCGCCTTCAAGGTCCCGGACCAGATCGTTTTCGTCGATCGCTTCGCCACGACGGCGGTCGGCAAGGTGAGTCGCAAGGCGCTGCGCGCGGAACTGCGCCGCGGCTTCCTGTCCGCGAATGAGGAGGAGCGTGGCTGATGGGCCTGCCGAAGATCGCCGCCTATGCGCTGCCGGGAGCGGACGAGGTGCCGCCCGCGCGCGCGCCTTGGCGGCCGGACCCCGCCCGCGCCGCGCTGCTGGTGCACGACATGCAGCACTATTTCGTCGATGCCTTCCCGGCCGGAGAGGCGCCGATCGCCCCGGTGATCGCCAACATCGCGGCGCTGGCGGCGCGCTGCCGGGCGCGCGGCCTGCCTGTGTTCTACACCGCGCAGGAGGGCGCCCAATTGCGTGCCGACCGCGGCCTCCAGGCGGATCTGTGGGGGCCGGGCATGAGCCGGGCGACGGAGCACCAGTCCATCGTGCCGGAGCTTGCACCTGAGGCCGGCGACATCGTGCTGGTGAAGCACCGCTACAGCGCCTTCGCCCGCTCCAATCTGGAGCGGCTGATGCGCGCGCGGGGCCGCGACCAGCTCATCATCTGCGGTGTCTACGCCCATATTGGCTGCCTGCTGACCGCCGCCGATGCCTTCATGCGCGACATCGAGCCGTTGTTCGCCGCCGATGCGGTGGCCGATTTTTCGCGGGAGCGGCATCAGGCGGCGCTGGCCTATGTGGCGGGCGTCTGCGGCGTGCCGCTCCTCACCCGGCAAGTGCTGGAGGCGATCGGATGATCGGACCCGGCGACATCAGGCGCATGGCCCGCGACACCACGGCGCTGAGCTTCGAGACCATGCGCGCCGACATTGCCGCCATGCTGGGCGAAGAACCGGCCGCGATCGGCGACGACGACGACCTGATGGATCTCGGCCTCGATTCCATGCGGGCGATGAATCTCGTTCTGCTCTGGAGCGAGCGCGGGGTGGAACTCGACTTCGGCGAACTCGCCGAACGGCCGACGCTCGCCGGCTGGTGGGAGATCGCGGCGCGGCGGCTGGGGCCGGGCTGGGACGGCGTGCCATGAGCGGGCAAGCCGTGCCGCTGACGGAGGCACAGGAGGGCCTGTGGTACGCGCAGCGGCTCGACCCGGCCAATCCGCTGTTCAAGACCGGCCAATATGTCGAATTCGCCGGGCCGCTCGACCGCGCCGCCTTCCGCGCGGCGGTGGCGCAGGCCGTGCTGGAGGCCGATGCGCTGGCGTTGCGGATGATCGAGGCGCCGGACGGCCCGCGCCAGATCGTCGACGAGCGCCTGCGACCGCGGCTCGACGAAATCGACCTCGCCGATCGCGACGACCCGGCCGCCGCCGCGCTCGACTTGATCGCGGACGATATGCACACGCCGCTCGACCCAACCATCGGCCCGCCGGCGGCGCAGCGGCTGTTCGTGCTGGGGTCCGCGCGCAGCATCTGGCACCAGCGCGTGCATCATCTGGCGATCGACGGCTACGGCATGATTTTGCTGACCCGGCGGGTGGCCGATCTCTACAACGGCACGGTTGCCGGCACGCCGCCGGGACCGGCGTTTCCCCCGCTCGCAGCGGCTCTGGCGCACGATGCGGCCTATCGCGCCTCCGAGCGCCGGCAGGCCGACGCGGCGTTCTGGCGCGAGGCCTTCGCGGATCGGCCGGAGTCGGGGAGCTTCGCGCCCGGCAACGACGGCAGCCCCCACCGCTTCCACCGCGCCAACGTTGCCATCGATCCCGCAGCCGTGTCCGCGCTCACCGCCATGGCGGGCGGGCTGGGCATCGGCTGGCCGGACCTCGCCACCGCTCTTGTCGGGCTCTATTGCCGCCGTCATGCCGGCACCGACGAGATCGTGCTCGGCGTGCCCTTCATGGACCGTTTCGGCCATAAGGCGGCCCGCGTGCCGGCGATGCTGATGAACGTGCTGCCGCTGCGGCTGAAGCCGGATGAGGGCGCCCCGCTTGCCGCCTTCATTGCGCAGATCGCGCGCCAGCTTGCCGCCGGCCGTCGCTTTGGGCGCTACCGCAGCGAGCAGTTGCGCCGCGATCTTGGCCTGATCGGGCGCCAGCGCCGGCTTTACGGCGCGCTGGTCAACATCCTGCCGTTCGACGAGACGCCGCGCTTTGCCGGCCTCGACGCCCGGCTGCATGTGCTGAGCACCGGCCCGGTGGAGGAAATCAGCTTCACGCTCCGCACGGAGCAGGCCGGGCTGCGGCTGGAGGTGGACACCAATCCGGCGCTGTTCTCGGAGAGCGAGACACGGGCGCATGCCGAGCGCCTTGCCGCCTTCCTCGCCGCGGCGCCCGCGGCCGCCACCCCCGGCGACATCGCCCTGGCCAGCCCGGCCGAGGCGCGCCGCCAGCGCGACGGGCTGGACGCCAGCGTCCACCCGGTAACGGATGTCTCGCTGGCCGGCCTCATCGAGCAGGCGATGCGGCGCTCGCCGGAGGCGCCGGCGCTGGAGTTCGACGGCGAAACCCTGAGCTACGCGGAACTCGACCGCCGAACCGCGGCCCTCGCCGGCCTGCTGCACGCGCGCGGCATCGGCCGGGAGGCGATCGTCGCCGTGGCGCTGCCGCGTTCGCTGGAACTCGTGGTGGCGCTGGTCGCCGTGCTTCGGGCCGGCGCGGCCTATCTGCCGCTCGATCTCGCCCAGCCGGCGGCGCGGCTGAACCGCATTCTCGCCTCGGCCCGCCCTTGCCTCATCCTTGGCGGGGCGCTGGCCGGTGCCCCGCTGCTGGATCCGGCCGACTGGCCGCACGGGGGCAGCTTTTCATCGCCGGACATCGGCCCGGCGGATGCTGCGTACGTGATCTACACCTCCGGCTCCACCGGCGATCCCAAAGGGGTGGTCGTCGAGCACCGCGCCATCGTCAACCGGCTGGAATGGATGCGGAGCCATTACGGCTTCACCGCGGCCGACCGCATCCTGCAAAAGACGCCGGCCGGCTTCGACGTCTCGGTGTGGGAGTTCTTCCTGCCGCTGATCTGCGGCGCCACGCTGGTAGTGGCGCCTCCCGAGGCGCATCGCGACCCGGCGCAGATTGCCGGGCTGATCCGCGATCAGCGCATCTCCACCGTTCATTTCGTGCCCGCCATGCTGGCGGCCTTCCTGGCCGAGCCGGCGGCGCAGGGGCTGATGCTCGGCCGCGTGTTCTGCAGCGGCGAGGAACTGCCGGCCGATCTGCGCGATCGCTTCCACCGCACCGTCTCGGCCGAACTGCACAATCTCTATGGGCCGACCGAGGCCGCGGTCGATGTCAGCTATTGGCCGGCCGGGCCGCAGGACCGTTCGCGGCCGGTGCCGATCGGCTTTCCGGTGTGGAACACCCGGCTCTATGTGCTGGACGAACGGCACCGGCCGCTGCCGCCAGGGGTGGCCGGCGAGCTCTATCTCGCCGGGCGGCAGCTTGCGCGCGGCTATCTCGGCCGGCCGGATCTGACGGCCGAGCGCTTCATCGCCGACCCCTTCGTGCCGGGCGAGCGCATGTACCGCACCGGCGATCTCGCGCGGCTGCGCGACGACGGCGCCGTGGTGTTTCTGGGGCGCGCCGACCACCAGGTGAAGATCCGCGGCGTCCGCATCGAGCTCGGCGAGGTCGAGGCCGCGCTGGCCGGCTCCGCGATGGTGCGGCAGGCGGCTGCCGTGGTGCGCGAGGACGCGCCGGGCGAGAAGCGGATCGTCGCCTATGTCGTGCCGGGGCCGGACTATCGGCCCGGTGATCTGCGCGCCCATCTCGCCCGACATCTGCCCGATGCGATGCTGCCCGCCGCCATCGTCGCGCTCGATGCGCTGCCGGTAACGGTCAACGGCAAGCTGGACCGCGCGGCGCTGCCGGTGCCGCAGGCGAAGCCTGCCGGCGGCCGGGCGGCGATGAGCGCGACCGAACGCCGGCTCGCCGGCCTGTTCGCCGAACTGCTGCGGACCGAAGGATCGCTCGGGGCGCAGGACGATTTCTTCGCGCTGGGTGGGGATTCGCTGAAGGCCATCACGCTGGTGCGCCGCATGAGCGCGGCGTTCGGCCGGGCGCCGGGCCTCGGCGCGGTGTTCGAGCAGCCGAGCATCGCCGGGCTTGCAAGCCTGATCGAGGCCGCCAGCGACGGCGCCGGATTGGGACTGGGGTCGCTGATCCGGCTTCAGGCTGGCGAGGACAGCTTGCCGCCGCTGTTCGCGGTGCACCCGGCCGGCGGCATCGGCTGGTGCTATGCCGGCCTCGCCCGCGCGCTGGCGCCGCGGCGGACGGTCTATGCGCTGCAGACGCCGCTGCTCGAACCTGCGGAGCCGGTGCCGCACAGCCTGGCCGCGCTGGCGTCCGACTATGTGGAGCGCCTGCGCGCTGTTGCGTCGCGCGGCCCCTGGCATCTGGTCGGTTGGTCAGTCGGCGGCATCATCGCCCAGGCCATGGCGGTCCGGCTGGCCGAACTCGGCGAGAGGGTCGGCGTGCTCGCGGTGCTCGATTCCTATCCCAGCGACTGCTGGCGGGATGAGCCGGAGCCGAATGAGGGCGCCGCGCTGAAGGCGCTGCTCGCCATTGCCGGCCATGATCCCGAGCGGCTGCCCGGCCTGGAACTGACCCGGCCGGCGGTGCGCGCCTTTTTGCGCGCCGGCGACAGCGCGCTGGCGGCGCTGCCGGAGGCCGCGCTCGACGGTGTGGTGCGCGCGGTGGAGAGCAACAGCCGGCTGGTGCGCGGCCATGTCCACCAGCGCTTCGGCGGGAAGCTGCTGCACTTTCGCGCCGCGCTGGACCACCAGGGCCGCGACCTGTCGCCGGAGCGCTGGCGGACTTATGTCGGCGCCGTGGAGGTGGTGGACGTGCCGTCGCTCCACGCCCATCTCACCGGCTTTGAGGCGACCGCCCGCATCGCCCCAGCCCTTTCCGCCGCGCTCGCCGCCGCGGACCGAACCGAGGATGTGACACCGTGCGTACCAGCGGCCTAGAGGGACGGATCGCGCTCATCACCGGCGCCGGCCGCGGCATCGGCGCCGCGGTGGCGCGCCGGCTGCACGAGGAAGGTGCGCGCGTCGTCGCCACCGACCGCGACGGCGATGCGGCCGCCGCTTTGGCCCGCGAACTCGGCGGCGATGCCTTCGGCGCGGCGCTCGATGTGCGCTCGGAAGCCGAGGTCGACGCGCTGGTGGCGCGGATCGAGCACGATGTCGGGCCGATCGACCTCGGCGTGAACGTCGCCGGCGTTCTCGCCACCGGGCCGGTGGTCGATATGGACGAAGCGACCTGGCGCGACGTGTTCGAGGTCAATGCCGGCGGCGTGTTTCGGCTGTCGCGGGCGCTGGCGCGCCGCATGGTGCCGCGCCGGCGCGGCGCGCTGGTGACGGTGAGCTCAAACGCCGCCGGCATCCCCCGGCAGGCGATGGCGGCCTATGCCGCCTCCAAGGCCGCCGCCACCATGTTCACCCGCTGCCTGGGGCTGGAACTGGCGCCGCACGGCATTCGCTGCAACATCGTGGCGCCGGGCTCGACCCTGACCCCGATGCAGACCGGCATGTGGTCCGACGAGGTCGGCGCCGCGCAGGTGATCGAGGGATCGCTGGCGAGCTACCGCACCGGCATTCCGCTGCGCAAGCTGGCGACGCCCGAGGATGTCGCCGAGGCCGTGGTGTTCCTGCTGTCCGATCGTGCCGGCCACATCACCATGGCCGACCTCTATGTCGATGGCGGCGCGACGCTGCGCGGCTGATCGGGCTCGATGGCGCGGTCGACCAGGATCTGGAGGAAGCCGCGCGAGCACCGCTCGACCCGCGCCTCGACGCCATAGCCGCACGCCAGCGTTTCCGGCGTCACCGCCTCGGCCGGCGTGCCGTCGGCGATCACAGTGCCTCCCGCCAGCATCACCACGCGGCGGCACCAGCGGCACGCCAGCGCAATGTCGTGTAGCACCGCCACCACCACCATGCCCCGCTCGCGGGCGAGCGCATCGACCAGCGCCATGACCTGCAATTGGTGGTGGATGTCGAGCGCGCTGGTCGGCTCGTCCAGCAGCAGCACCGCCGGCTCGCGCACCACGGATTGGGCGAGGCTGGCCAATTGGCGCTGGCCGCCGGAGAGCTCGTCCAGCGTGCGCAGGGCAAGGTCGGCCAGGCCGAGCCGTTCCAGCGTCGCGAGCGTGCGGGCGCGGGCCGCTGTGATCGGGAGCGGGCGGCCGGGCGAAGCCATCAGCGCGCCGAGCGTGGCCTCGAACACCGTCAGCGCCACGCGCTGCGGCAGCGCCTGCGGCATATAGGCGATGTGCGCGGCGTGGCCGGCAAGGCCGAGCCGGGTGAGATCGGCCGCGCCCAGCCGCACCGTGCCGCGCATCGGCATCAGCCCGGCGAGGGCGCGCAGCAGCGTGGTCTTGCCCGCCGCATTGGGGCCGATCAAAGCGGTGATGCCGCCAGGCTCCAAAGGCGGCAGCGTCAAGGCGTGCAGCACCGCGCGCCGGCCATAGGAAACGCTCAGGCCCTCGACATGCAGCGCCGCCGCCATCAGCCGCGCTCCCGGCGCGACAGGATTAGGGCGAGGAACAGCGGCACCCCGACCAGCGCGGTGACGATGCCGACCGGAATCAGCGTGCCCGGCACCAGCAGCTTGCCGGTGACGGAGGCCAGCGACAGCACCAGCGCGCCGCACAGCACGCTGGCGGGCAGGAAGAAACGGTGGTCTTCGCCGACCAGCAGCCGCGCCATGTGCGGCCCCACCAGGCCGACGAAGCCGATGGTGCCGACGAAGGCGACCGCGGTGGCCGCCAGCAGGCTGACGCGCAGCAGCGACAGGAAGCGCAGCCGGCCGACATTGATGCCGAAGCTGCGCGCGCGCTCTTCGCCGAGCCGCAGCGCCGTCATGCGCCAGGACGCGCGCAGCGAGAACGGCAGCACCACGGCCAGCACCAGCGCCAGCACGGCGAGCTTGTCCCAGGTGGCCCGCGCCAGGCTGCCCATGCTCCAGAATACGAGCTGCTGAAGCGCCTCCTGGCTCGCCACGAACTGCACCAGCGCCACCAGCGCGTTGAAGGCGAACACCAGCGCGATGCCGAACAGCACCAGCGTTTCGACACCGGCGCCGCGCAGCCGGGCCAAGGCTTGCAGCAGGAGCACGGAGCCGAAGGCGAAGATGAAGGCGTTCGCGGTGAGCAGCGCATGTTCCGGCACACCGGGCACGCCGACCTTCAACACCAGCGCCAGCGCGGCGCCGAAGGCGGCGGCCGAGGAGACGCCGAGCGTGAAGGGGCTGGCCAGCGGATTGTTGAGGATGGTCTGCATCTCGGCCCCGGCCAGCGACAGCGCCGCGCCGACCAGCAGCGCCATCAGCGCATAGGGCAGGCGCACTTCCCACACGATCACCCGGATCGGCACGCTGACCGACGCCGGATCGAGCAGAGCCCGCAGCACATCGCCGCCCGCCAGCGCCGAGGGGCCGGTCATGAGATCGAGCGTCAGGCCGATGCCGATGGCGAGGCCGAGCAGGACCAGGACCACGACCCGGCGCCGCACCAGGCGGGCATAGAGCAGGAGGGGCGGCGGGCCGCCGGCAAGCTGGCTCATCGGTTCCCCGCGCTCGACGCTGCGCGGTACTTGCCCGAGCATGGTGGGCGGGTCAAGCGCGCCGAAGTGTTTCAGATACCTTAGAAAATTTCAAATCTTCAGAGCTCCGATCGTCCGCCGCCGGAACATCCGGCTCCCGTTCCGCTGAACGGCAAACTGGGCTAGGGATGACGTCAGCGGTTGGCCGAAATCGCGCTTGGGGACGCATGTCTGAATTCAGTCTGGCCGGTACCCGAAGGTTCGAGCTCACGGCCGCGGCATCGGGCGCGGCCTATGACGTCTTCCTTGCCGTGCCGGACGAGCCGCCGCCGGAAGCGGGCTTCCCGGTGATCTATATGTTGGACGCCGACCGCAGCTTCGCCACGCTGGTCGAGACGCTGCGGCGTGGTGCGGGGCGACGCGCGGCGACCGGCATTGAGCCCGCGGTCGCGGTCGGCATCGCCCATCCGGCTGGTACTGCGCGGGAGCGGCGCCGGCTCGACTATACGCCGGGTCCCGCCGCCGGGGAGGGCGGGCACGGCCCGTGCGGGGGGCGCGACGCCTTTCTGCGCGTTATCGAGCAGGATCTGAAACCAATGGTGGCACGGCAGGCGCCGATCGACGAAAGCCGGCAGGCGCTGTTCGGCCATTCGCTCGCCGGCTATTTCGTGCTCGACGTGCTGGCGCGCGACCCTGCGGCGTTCCACAGCTATATCGCCGTCAGCCCGTCGGTCTGGTGGGACCGCGCGCGGTTGGAGGCAGGGCTGGAGCGCACTTCGCCTACGCCGCCAGTGCGCCTGATGGTGCTGGTCGGCGAATGGGAGCAGGCGCTGGCGCCGTGGCAGAGCTGCGGTCCCGACGCGCAGGAGACTGCCCGCCGCCGCGCCCGTCGCGCCATGGTGGACGAGGCGCGCGACATTGCCGCCTGCGCCGAGCGCCTCCTCGGCCCGGCGGCGCAGGTCCGCTTTCAGGTGCTGGCGGACGAAGACCATGCCTCGATCCTGCCGGCGGCGATGAGCCGGGCGCTGCGATTCGCGCTCGCAGACGATCCAGCCATCCGCGCGGATGCGACCTCGGGATGTTTGCATACGATCGATAGCAGCGGCTAGCTTCCAGCCGGCCGCGATTCGCGGGCTCCAATTCCGCTTCATGAGGTCGGATGTCCAGCTTGAGCCGGCGCGCCTACGGGATAGCGCTCGTCGCGGTCGCCGCGGTGCTGTGGAGTACGGTCGGCCTCTATGTCCGCTTTCTGGATATGGACGTCTGGGCGCTGCTGTTCTGGCGCTCTTTGTTCGCCGCGCTCGCTTTGTTCGGCACGGTGTTCGTCCAACAGGGCCGGGGCGGTTTCGCCGCCGTCCGGGCCATAGGCGGCGTCGGCCTGCTGGCGGCCGTGATGTCCGGGCTGTCCATGGCCAGCTACATCACGGCGGTGAGCTTCACCACCATCGCCAATGTGCTCACCATGTTCGGCGTCCTGCCGTTCGTCGCGGCCGGCTTCGCCTATTTCTGGCTCGGCGAGCAGCCGCGTCCGCGGGTGCTGGTGGCGGCGTCGATCGCGCTGGTCGGCATCGTCATCATGGTGGGTGCCACGGCGCGGCCGCAGGATATTTTCGGCATCCTGCTCGCGCTGTCGATGACGGTGACCTGGGCCTGGATGGTGGTGCTGTCGCAGCGCTATCCGACGCTCGGCATGGCGCCGGTCAATGCGCTCGGTGCACTGCTGTGTGCGGCGGCGTGCCTGCCGCTGATGTCGTGGACGCTGCCCTCGCCAGTGCAGCTTGCCGTGCTGGCGCTGTTCGGCGTTTCCACCACGGCGATTGCCTTCATGGTGTTTCTCGCCGGAGCCCGGCACATCACCGCCAGCGAGGCCGGCCTTATCGGCCAGCTCGATCTCGTTTTAGGCCCACTCTGGGTGTGGCTGGCGTTCAGCGAAGATCCGGGTGTGGCGGCGATCGTCGGCGGTCTCGTCGTGCTGGCGGCGGTGCTCTGGTATCTCTCGGACACCCGGCCCGGACCCGGCCGGCCGGGCGCCGAAATCCACGAGGCGCCCTATCCCTGATTGCATGCCGCGCTCCAGCCGCTCAGCTGGCCAGCGCGGCTTCGGCGTCTTCGGGGGGGCGGAAATGGTAGCCCTGGAACTGGGTGATGCCCAGCGCGCGCAGATTGTCGAGTTGGGTCGCCCGCTCCACGCCCTCGGCCACCAGCTCGAGGCCAAGCGAATTGGCGATCGTCACCGCGGCGCGGATCAAGGCGAGGTCGATGACGCCGTCCAGCGGGTCGCGGGTCACCGTCCAGTCGATCTTGATGCCGTCGACCTGAAGCCGCTTCAACAGGTCGAACGAATTGTACCCGCTGCCGAAATCGTCGAGATACAGCTTCAGCCCGCGTTGGCGCAGCGTCGCCAGGAAGCGCGCCAACCCGTCCGGATTGTCCAGTTTATCGGTCTCGGTCAATTCGATCCGCAGCATCGGCCCCAGGCCCGGATTGCGGTCGAGCTGGCGCAGCAGCATGGCGTGGAACATCGGGTCGGAAAGCGTGCTGGCGCCGAAATTCATCGAAATATAGGCGGTGGAACGCTGCGCCCGCAGTCGCTGGGCATATTGGATGGTGGTCCGGCACACCCACTCATCGATCTGCGCCATCAGCCCCAGCCGCCGTGCGGCCGGCAGGAAGGCGCCGGGCGGGTGCAAGGTGCCGACCGCATCCATCAGGCGGATGAGCGCTTCGAAGCCGACGGTGCGGCCATTGATGTCGACGATGGGCTGGAGATGCAGCCGCAGGCCGTTTTCATCCAGCGCCTGCCGGATGCGTCCCGCCCAGTTAAGCGTCAGCTCGGCGCTCGACGGGGCCTCGCCGTGGGCATGGTGCAGCAAGGACCGGCTGCGGCCGGCGTCCTTGGCCGCATAGCAGGCGGCGTCGGCGGCAGCGAGCAGGCTGGAGACGTTCGGCAGGCTGGGATCGAAACCGGCAATGCCGATGCTGAGTCCGAGGGTGAAGGAGCGCCCGGCCGCAAGGAAGGCTTGGCTCTGCGCCGCGGCGTTGAGCCGGGCGGCCACCGAGATGGCGTCCTCCTCGTCGGCATCGTTCAGCAGCACCGCGAACTCGTCGCCGCCGAAGCGGGCGAGCATGTCCTCCGGCCGCAACTCGCCGGCGAGGAACGCGGCGACCTGGCGCAGGACTTCGTCGCCGGAGCTGTGGCCGGCCATGTCGTTCACCGACTTGAAATGGTCGAGGTCGATGAAGAGCAGCCATGTGCGGTAGAGCGCGCCGGGCTTGCCGAGCCGGTCGTTGAGCTGCTCTTCCAGCGCGAAACGGTTCGGCAGATCGGTCAGGGTGTCGTGGTGGGCTTGGTGGGTCAGGGTCTGGGCGAGATCGGCCAGTGTCGCGGTCTGGCGCTCCAGCTCGGCCCGGACCGCAAGCAGCTCCGCCTCACGCATCTTCTGCACGGTTAGATCGGTCCATACGCTGACCGTGCCGCCGTCGGCCATGCGCCGATGCCCTGCCAGTACCCAGCGTTCGTCCCCCAGCGGAATTTCGACCCGGCCTTCCTGTTGGCCCGCCAGCGCCTGCACGATGAGTGCGACACTGACGGAGCCGTCATCCTCGCAGCGCGCGAAGCGGCCGCGCGCCGCGCTCGCGTGCAGGCAGGCCTCGAACGAAGCGCCCGGCACCAGCTCGCCATCCGTATCGCCGAGCAGCATGCGCAGCCGCTCATTGCACAGCCGCACGCGCCCTTCGGCATCGAGCAGCACGAAGCCCTCGCTGATGCTGGCGATGGCGTCCAGCAATTGCTGTTCGACTGCCTTCAATTCGGTGATGTCGCTCCAGGTGGAGACGATGCCGCCGTCCGGTGTCGCCCGTTCGCGCACCCGCGCCCAGCCGCCGCTGTCCAGAGGAATATCGAACGGCCGGCCGTCGGCGGCGCGGTGGCGCTCCATCCGCTCGGCCACCAGGCGCTCCGGCTCGCTGCCGAGCGCCCATTCGCCGCCGGGCGCCGCCACCATCTCCTCGAACCGACGGCCGCGCAGGTCGCCCAGTGCCGACAGGAACGGGAAGAACTCCACGAAGCGGCGATTATACACCACCATCCGGTCGGCGCTGTCGAACAGCGCGAAACCGTCGCTCATCGATTCCAGTGCCGCATTGAGCTGCTGCTCGGCGATTGTACCCGGGCCGTGCATGCTGCCGCCGGCGACGCCACTCGGAGATCGATCCACGTTCACCATTCCGCTAGCGCTGCCCTCCGGGTCTACCCATTTCGCGTCCCGCCTTACCGCCGGACAGCCGCTCGGCAGGCTTGTTCCGTTTGGGAGCGACGCGCGTTCCCTCCAAGATCCGGCCGCACTTGTCGCTTCCGGCCGACGCAAGGCGCCGGTCCGAGCCCGATGTGTTTCGAAACCGGCATCAGCCGCACCGTGGGGCGCGGACGAACCTGCTGTCGCGATGTATAGTCGCGATATGTGACCGCTTTCTTGCGCCAGACGAAAAAGTCCGGCGCCAGGCAGGATTGATGAGTACGTTCATTCGATTAGAGCCGCGATGATGACCGATTTGACCGACCCAAACAAGCGAATACGCGGCTACGCCGCCGCTGCCGCGGGCGCAGCGGCGGCCGCTGTGCTGGTAGCTGGCGGTGGATGGCTGTGGGCGCGCCATGGTGCCGCCGTTTTCTTCGATTTGGTGGCCGCGGGCCTTGCTTATTGCTTCTGAGGCGGCCGCAGGCGGTACACTATGGCGCAGACACGCACGCTGATCATCGCCGCCGCCTTGCTGGCGGGCATCGGTGCCGTTGCCGCAGGGGCCTATGTGCTGCTGCCGCGGCCGGCGATCGTGGCCGGGCCTTCCGCGGTTGGCGGGCCGTTCCAACTGGTGGACCAGGACGGGCGGACGGTGACGGACCAGGACCTGCGCGGCAGTCCGTTCCTGGTGTTCTTCGGCTTCACCCATTGCCCGGACATCTGCCCGACCGCGCTGTCGGACCTCTCGCAGACGCTGGACGCGCTCGGGCCGGCGGCGGACAAGATGAACGTGCTGTTCGTCACCGTCGATCCGGAGCGCGACACGGCGGCGGTGCTCAAATCCTACATCGGCAGCTTCCATCCGCGCATCCGCGGCATGACCGGCTCGCCGGACCAGGTGGCGGCGATGACCAAGGTGTATCGCGCCTATTCCCGCAAGGTGCCGACCCAGGGCGGTGACTACACCATGGACCACACCGCCATCGTGTATCTGATGGGCAAGGACGGCGCATTTGTCGCGCCGTTCAATCTGAAGCGGCCGCCGGCCGAGTCCGCGGCCGAACTGCAGCGCTATTTTTAGCCTTCGCCGCGCGCGAACTGCGCGCCAGGCCGTGCTCGGTTTTCTCCCAGCGATAGGGGTCGACCACCAGCTGGAGCACGGCGCGCCAGACCGCCAGCGACAGCATGAGCCAATAGAGCGGGATCAGCGGCAGCACCGCCAGCGTTCCGCCGAGCCGGCGCCGGCGCATGCCGGCTGCGGCGAACAGCGCCGCGCTGGCATAACCGGCGATCAGCGTGGTCATGCAAAGCGCTTGCGTCAGCACGGCCGCCGGCGTGCGCGCCGCCCCGCCGCCGGCGAACAGATCGATGAGCAGAGCGAGCACGAAGAAAGGGTGCACCAGCGGCGTCACCAGGCTGCCGCCCAGCAGCACGGCGAGGCCCGCGGTCGCGCCGGTGCCGAGCGCACGCCGCAGCGCCACCGGGTGCCGCCCATGCACCAAAACAGTTTGCAGCCAACCCTTGTACCAGCGCGTGCGCTGGCGCAGCCAGGCGTGGAAGCGGTTCGGCGCCTCCTCTCGCGTGCCGGAAGCGATGACCGCGGTGCGCCAACCGGCCCGCGACAGCCTTATGCCGAGATCGGCGTCCTCGGTGACATTATAGGGGTCCCAGGCGCCGATCGCCTCCAGCACATCGCGGCGGAAATGGTTGGAGGTGCCCCCCAGTGGTATCGGCAGGCCGAGCCCGTCCAGCAGCGGCAGCAGCAGGTCGAAATTGCCGGCATATTCGGCCGCGAACTGCCGGGTGATCCAGCTGTCCTCGACATTGTCGATGACGAGGCGCGCCTGCACGCAGCCGATGCGCCCGCTTCTGCTGCGGAAGGCGGCATGGGCAAGGCGAAGCTGGCGCGGGTCCGGCTCGTCCTCCGCATCATAGACCGCGACCAGTTCGCCGCGGGCGAGGGCCAGCGCGGCGTTCAGCGCCTTCGGCTTGGTGCGGGGTCCGAGCTCCGGCGCCGGCACCATTTCGAACAGCGGGGCGGTGGCGTGGCGCGCCGCGACGGCGCGCGTCTCGTGGTCGTCGGCCTCGATCGCCAGCAGGATCTGAAGTTTCTCGCGCGGATAGTCGAGCCGCTTCAGCGCCGCGATCAGCTTCGGCACCACCCGCGCTTCGCGGTACAGCGGCACGATGATGGTGTAGGCTGGCAGGCGGGCATCGTCGCGCTCCGGCGCCGGGTCGGGCTCCTGCGGCTGCACGCAGGCGGAGATGCGGAAGGCGTTCCACACCAGCAGCACACAGGCCACCAGCACCATGCCGGCAAACACCAAAAGCTCCGGCACCACCATGGCGGCGAACGGCACGGCGGCCAGCAGCACGGCGAAAGCGGCGAGCAGATAGCGCGCCAGCCCCAGTGTCGCAGCGGACAGGTGCGGCCGGGCGCGGCGCAGAAAGAAGGCGGCATGCTCGGCCAGCCCGTCCGCGCCGGTCTGCCACACCAGTGCGGCGAGCCGCTCGGGCGTGGTGATGCGCACCCGGCGCCGGAGCGCCGGGTCGCGACCGAGCATGTCGGCAAGGCGCCGCAGCCCGAGCCCGCGCACCGCGAAGGTGAGGCCCCCGTCGCGGTGCCGCAGCACGCCGGTGCGCAGCAGCGCCAGTAATTCGTGGCGCGGGCGCTCGGCGAGGCCAGGCGGGGTCTCGTCGAGCGGATCGAAGCCGACGCCGAGACGGCGCGCCGCATCGATCGCGAGCCGGTCCGGGCTGGCACTGCCGGCGGCCAGCAGCACCTCGTCGGCCCCGATGCCCAGCCGTTCGGCGCGCTGGGCCGCATGGGCGAGCATGCCCGCATCCGCGCGGCCGGCAAGGCCGGCGGATTCGGCGAAACCGGCGATTTCGGCGGGCACCAGCAACGGCTCGGCAGGAGGCAGGGGCAGCAGACGCGCCGGCCCTTGCGGCGCAGGTCCGCGCGGGGCACGCGGCGCCTTCTGTCGCTGCTGCTGCCGGCCAGCCCCCACCTTCGCCGCCCTCTCGCCTCGTCCCCGCCAAAACGGTACAAGCTCCTGTCCGCGCATCAAGCGGTGCCGCAGGGCTGAGAGGCGAAATATGCAACGTTCCGGCAGAATTTTTGTGCTCTGCACACTGTTGGTTGCCGGAATCGGCCTCGCCGGGCGCCAGCCGGCCTTTGCCGAGACGCCGGCGGGGGTAGCGGTGCCCGGCTTCTGGGACCCGAAGCGCCGGCCGGAGCGGCCGGATGTGACGCGGCTACCGACCCAGATCCGCTTCGTGACCACCGACGATTATCCGCCCTTCGGCTTCCGCGGCGCCAACGGCCAGCCCACCGGCATGAATGTCGATCTCGCCCGCGCCATCTGCACGGAGCTCGCCATCAGCTGCACGCTGGAGGTGAAAGGCTTCGACACGCTGATCGACGCGCTGGTAGCCGGCACCGCGGATGCCGCCATTGCCGGAATGGCGATCGGCCAGACGCCGCGCGAGAACGTGGAATTCAGCGACCGCTATTTCCGCTCGCCGGCCCGCTTCGTCGCGCGCAACGGCACCACGCTGCCGGTGGTCTCGCCGGAGACGGTGGCGAACCGCAGCGTGGCGGTGGTGGTCGGCACCACGCACGAGGCGTTCCTGCGCGACTTCTTCGCCGCGACCGATGTGCGCGCCTTCCCCACGCCCGAGGCGGCCCGCGAGGCGCTGCGGCGCTCCGAGGTCGATCTCATGTTCGGCGACGGCGTCCAGCTCGCCTTCTGGCTCAACGGCACCAGCTCGGCCGGCTGCTGCAGCTTCATCGGCGGGCCGTTTCTGGAGAACCGCTATTTCGGCGAGGGCATGGGCATCGCGGTGAAGCGCGGCAATGATGCGCTGCGGCTCGCCTTGAACTACGCGCTGGCGCGGCTGTGGGAGAAGGGGGTCTATACCGACCTTTATCTGCGCTGGTTCCCGATCAGCGTCTATTGAGCCGGTGCGGCGATTGACGCTCCTGCCCTGACTACCTAGTGTCCGCGCCCACTCTTTACCGGCCGGAGTACCGAAGATGACAGCGACCGCCGCGGTCGATGCGATGGCAGCCGAGATGCGCCAGGCGGCCGAAAGCGCCACGGCCTGGCCGTTCGAGGAAGCGCGCAAGATCGTCGAGCGGCTGAAACGCTTCCCCAAGGACGAGGTGCTGTTCGAGACCGGCTACGGCCCTTCCGGGCTGCCGCACATCGGCACGTTCGGCGAAGTCGCACGCACCACCATGGTGCGCCATGCCTTCCGCGTGCTGACCGGCGACCGGATCCCGACCCGCCTGCTGTGCTTCTCCGACGATATGGACGGCATGCGCAAGATTCCGGAGAACGTGCCGGACCCGGCGGCGCTGAAGCCTTTTCTGCAACGGCCGCTCACAGCGGTGCCGAACCCGTTCGGCGGCGATTTTGCCAGTTTCGGCGACCACAACAACGCCATGCTGCGGCGGTTTCTCGACACGTTCGGCTTCGATTACGAATTCGCCAGCGCCACGGAGTACTATAAGGCAGGGCGCTTCGACGCCGTGCTGCTGCGCGCCGCCGAGCGCTATGACGACATCATGCAGGTGATGCTGCCGACGCTGGGCGAGGAGCGGCAGGTGACCTACAGCCCGTTCCTGCCGATCTCCCCGATCAGCGGGCGGGTGCTCTATGTGCCGATGAAGGCGGTGGACGCCAAGGCCGGCACCATAAGCTTTGCCGACGAAGACGGGCAGGATGTCACGCTGCCGGTGACCGGCGGCCGCGTGAAGCTGCAATGGAAGCCGGATTTCGGCATGCGCTGGGCGGCGCTCGGCGTCGATTTCGAGATGTTCGGCAAAGACCACCAGACCAATGCGCCGATCTATGATCGCATTTGCGACATTCTGGGCGGCAGAGCGCCGGAGCATTATGTCTATGAGCTGTTTCTCGACGAGGGCGGCCAGAAGATATCGAAGTCCAAAGGCAACGGGCTGACCATCGACGAATGGCTGACCTATGCCAGCCCGGAGAGCCTGGCGCTCTATATGTTCCAGTCGCCGCGCTCCGCCAAGAAGCTGCATTTCGACGTCATTCCCAAGGCGGTGGACGAGTACTTCAACTTCCTCGCCCGCTACCCGGTGCAGGACTGGAAGACCCGGCTCGGCAACCCGGTGTGGCACATCCATGCCGGCGAACCGCCGACGGAGGAGATGCCGCTGACCTTCGGCCTGCTGCTGAAGCTGGCCTCCGCCTCCAATGCCGAGGAGAAGGGCGTGCTGTGGCGACTCATCGAGCGCTATGCGCCCGGCGTGTCGGCGCAGACGCATCCGACGCTCGACAAACTGGCTGGCTATGCGGTGCGTTATTTCGTCGACCGGGTGAAGCCGCGCCGCGCCTTCCGGCTGCCCGACGACACCGAAGCCGCCGCGCTGGTGGCGCTCGACCGGGCGCTGGCCGCGCTCGACGGGCAAGAAGACGCCGATCGTCGGGCGGCGATCCAGGACGCCGTGCTCGACGTTGCCCGGCCGATTCCCCGCTATCAGGACCAGAAGCGCAAGGGGCCGGACGGCGGACCGGGCGTGTCGTTCGCCTGGTTCAGCGCGCTGTACCAGGTGCTGCTCGGCGAGAGCGAGGGGCCGCGCTTCGGCACCTTCGTCGCCGCCTACGGCATTGCCGAAACCCGCGCGCTGATCGCCCGCGCCTTGGCCGGGGAACTGGCCAGGAGCGCGGCCTGACGGCGCGATGAAAGATGGCAGAGCGGCGCGAAGGCACCATCGACCTCTATGCGGGCGATCCGCAGGCACTGCTCGACACCATGGACCCGTTCCCGTTCCGGGAGCGGGCCATCGACCATGATGTCGACGAATACATCTACGACCACGCCGAAACGCTGCCTGCCGGCATGCGGATCCGGATCAACATCCATCTGCCGCGCGAGATTGCGGCCGCACAGGCCGCGAGCGAGCTCGCCGCGGTGTTCGGCCGCCACTTCGTCCGCCGGGCGGAGAGGGCATCGCGCGAACTCTCCAGCCTGATGCGGACCGGCCGGCTGGCCTTGATCGTCGGCATTGCCGTGCTGGCGGTGTCTCTTGCCGTCGGCCAGGGACTGGTGAAAATCTTCCCGGAGTCGCGGCTCGCCTCCGTGGTGATGGAGGGGCTGGTGATCTTCGGCTGGGTCGCCAATTGGCGACCCATGGAGATCTTCCTGTTCGAGTGGTGGCCCTTCATCGCCAGGCGCCGCCTCTATCGCCGCTTGGCGCAGGCCGACATCACTGTCAAGGCGAGCGAGCCGGCCGTTCCGCGCTGAGGGCCGCGAGTGCCTTGCTGCGCAGCCCGGCGAGTGTGGCGACCGGGGTGATCGCCTCGGGATCGAGCTTCACATGGACGATGGCCGGCACGCCGGCGGCGCGGGCGGCGTCCAGCGCCGGGACGAATTCCGCATCCTCGGTCACCGTGAAGCCGACGCCGCCGAAGGCGCGGGCATAGGCGGCGAAATCGGGGTTGCGCAATCCGGTGGCGAAGACCCGACCGGGGTGCTCGCGCTCCTGATGCATGCGGATGGTGCCGTACATGCCGTTGTCGACCACCACCGCAAGGATCGGGATGTCGTACTGCACGGCGGTGGCGAACTCCTGCCCGGTCATCAGGAAATCGCCGTCGCCGCACACCGCGACGACCGTGCGCTGCGGCGCCGTGCGCTTGGCGGCGACGGCGGCCGGCAGGCCGTAGCCCATGGAGCCGCTGGTCGGCGCCAACTGGCTGCCGAACGTGCGGAAACGGTGGAAGCGGTGAATCCAGGTAGCGAAATTGCCGGCGCCGTTGCACACGATGCTGTCCGGCGGCAAGGCGCGCAGCCAGCGCACCAACGTGCCCATCTGCACCGCGCCGGGATGCGCCGGGATGTGCTCGCTCCAGGCGAGATAATCCGCGCGCGCCGTCTCGCGCCAGGCGCCCCAGGGCAGGGTGCGCGGCGGCTGCACGCCTTCCAGCGCCGCAGCGAAGGCCTCTGCGGAGGCGTGTATGGCGAGCGCAGGCTGGTAGACCCGTCCAAGTTCTTCGGTATCGGCATGGACATGGACGAGCGGCACGCCGGGATCGGGAATCGAGAACAGCGTATAGGTCTGCGAGGGCACCTCGCCGAGCCGGCCGCCGGCAAGGATGACGAGGTCCGCCGCTTTCAGCCGCTCGAGCAGCCGGGGATTGGGGCCGAGGCCAAGATCGCCAGCATAGCAGGCATGGTCGGCCGGAAACAGCATCTGCCGCCGGAAGCTGGCGAACACCGGCAGGTCGAACCGCTCGGCGAAGCGCACCGTCGCCGCCACCGCGCGCGGGCTCCAGCGGCTGCCGCCGAGCAGCAGAACCGGGCGGTCCGCGGTCCACAGCAGCCGCTGCAGCCGCATCATGTCGGCAAGGCCGGGCCAGGTTTCCGCCGGCTCGACGCGGGGGGAATCCGCCACGGCGGCGAGGTCGGCGAGCATGTCCTCGGGCAGCGCGACGACCACCGGGCCCGGCCGGCCCTGCGTCGCCACCCGGAACGCGCGGGCCACGATTTCCGGCACGCGCGCCGCCTCGTCGATTTCCACCGCCCATTTGGCGAGCGGGCCGAAGGCGGCGCGGTAGTCCACCTCCTGAAATGCCTCGCGACCGCGCATGGAGCGCGCGATCTGGCCGACGAACAGGATCATCGGCGTCGAATCCTGCTGCGCCACATGGATGCCGGCGCTGGCATTGGTGGCGCCGGGGCCGCGCGTGACGAAGCAGATGCCGGGCCGGCCGGTAAGTTTGCCGGCCGCTTCCGCCATCATGGCGGCGCCGCTCTCCTGCCGGCAGACCACGAAGTCGATCGAGGTGTCGGCCAGCGCGTCGAGCACATCGAGATAGCTCTCGCCCGGTACGCCGAAGGCACGCTCGACGCCATGGGCGACGAGCGCGTCCACGAGGAGACGGGCGCCGGAACGGACGGGCAGGTCGGTAGCCGTAGAGGTGCGCATGATTCTGCGACCCTAATGCATCACGCCCGAAAGCGCGACGGCGATCCGCCCGGACCGGCTCGTCAGCCTTCGCCCACCGCCTTCTCCGCGGCGCGGATGGCGGTCTGGCGACGGGCGATTTCATCGCCGATCGGCGGCCCCTTGAAGCGGCGCTTCTCGAACAGCACCCACACCGCCGCCGACAGCACCAGGAAGCCGACCGTGATGTACAGCGCCCACCCGTTCGGCGGCTGGATCCCGAGCACGAAAATCAGCGCCATCGCCAGCACGGAGAGCACGGCGACCAGCTTGAACGGCCCGGCACCCATGTTCCACGGGCCCATTTTCGGCCATTTCGCCGTGCCGTAGGCGAACAGGCCGAGGGCGATGGGGATGGCGAAGGAGAAGAACAGGAAGATGACGGTGCACGACACCACGATGGCATAGGCCGAAGTGCCGCCGAAGGAGACCAGCGAGGTGCCCCAGACGAACAGCACGGCGAGCGTGGCGCCGGTCCAGATGGCCGCCACCGGGGTGCGGTGCTTTGGCGAGACCTTGGCGAGAGCGGCGGAGGCCGGCAGGCCGCCGTCGCGGGCAAAGGCGAACGTCATGCGCGACACCGAGGTGACGGTGGCAAGGCCGCACAGGAACTGCGAGACGAAGATCGCCAGATAGAGGATTTCCTTGAGCGTGCCGGGGACCTGGGCGTCCATCGCCCAGAAGAACACGTTCCAGCCCTGCTTGGCCGCGTCGTCCATGTTCGGGATCATCAGCACGAAGGCGCAGAGCATGATGTAGCCGAACACGCCGGAATACACGACCGACATCACCATGCCCTGCGGCACCGAGCGGGCCGCGTCGCGGGTTTCCTCGGAGGTGTGGGCCGAAGCGTCGTAGCCGGTGATGGTGTAGATCGGCAGCAGGAGGCCGAGCAGGAACGCCCAGCCGGTGGAGACTTCCGGCCACACATCGGCGCCGGCCGCGCCCGTGTAGTTGGAGAAGGTGAACAGCCGGCCGATCTCGTAGCTCGGCGCGAACATCAGGCAGACAATGGTCAGCACCACCGAGGTTGCGAGGATGAGATAGCCGGAGAAGTCGGTGAGCTTGGCGGTGAGGCCGATGCCGAAATGGTTGATCAACGCCTGGAGGCCGGTGATCACCGCGACGAAGCCGACGCGGGTGGTCACAGTGTCTTCCATGCCCAGCATCGGCCCGAAGGCGCCGAAGAAGAAATAATAGGTGCCGACATTGATGGCGCCGAGCACGGTGACGAGGCCCAGCAGGTTGAACCAGGCGGTGACCCAGCCGGTGAAGCGGTTGCCGAGCAGCGAGCCCCAATGATAGAGGCCGCCGGCTGTGGGATACGCCGAGCTGATCTGCGCCATGGCGAGCGCGAACACGCCGGAAATCAGCACGCCGAGCGGCCAGCCGATGCCGATTGCGGCGCCGCCAGCGCCTGAGGTGGCCTGCGCCAGCGAATTGATGCCGCCGGACAGAATGCAGATGATCGAGAAGCTGATGGCGAAATTGGAGAACCGGCTCATCCGGCGCTCCAGTTCCTGCGCGTAGCCCATTTGATGCAGGACGCTTACGTCCGCATGCTTGGCCTCGTCGCTATAGCCCGCCGTCTGCGTGGGTGTACTCATATCATCCCCTTTATCTGGCCCCGGCAAAGATGGCGGCGGCGGCGCCGTCGCAGTCTCTCGACACGAGTGAGATGCACGGACGATACCAACATCACCGCAGCGCAAACCCGCCTTTAGGCGGGGTTGCCTGCCGGGGCGGGCTTGGTGGGGGGTGCCATGGGCACAGCCGGATCAGACGTCGACGCTGGCCTTCAGCGCGTTGTCCTGGATGAATTCGCGGCGCGGCTCAACGACATCGCCCATCAGGCGGTTGAACAGGTCGTCGGCGGCGTCGACTTCCTTCACCTTCACTTGCAGCAGCGAGCGGGCATTGACGTCGAGCGTCGTCTCCCAGAGCTGCTCGGCGTTCATTTCGCCCAGCCCCTTATAGCGCTGCAGCGCGATGCCCTTGCGGCCGGCGTCGGTGACGGCGTCGAACAGGTCGAGCGGGCCGAACACCTGGGCCTCGCTGTTCTTGCGGCGCAGCGTCGCCGGGGCGGCGTGCACCTCCTGAAGATCCGCACCGAGCGCGTCGAGCCGGCGCGCCTCGGCCGAACCGACGAAGGTGGCATCGAGG
The DNA here is from genome assembly GCA_041287585.1 of Xanthobacteraceae bacterium. Classification (GTDB taxonomy): domain Bacteria; phylum Pseudomonadota; class Alphaproteobacteria; order Rhizobiales; family Xanthobacteraceae; genus Ancylobacter. The sequence continues at coordinate 7,311 of JBGGNI010000196.1, read as the reverse complement.
CTCGCCACCTCCTTCACGCCGCGCACCGTGCGCGTGAAACGGTAGCCGGAGGGGTCGGCTTCGCCGCGCCAGCCGCGTTCGGTCTCCTCCGCCACCAGGTCCAGCCGGCGGGCCACCTCGGCGGCGGCCTGCGCCGCCTGTTCCTCGTCGCCGAGCCGGCCCGGCGCCAGCCCACCGGACAGCGCCGCCTGCTCGACCGCGGCGCGATTATAGCGCGGGTGCAGTCCGTTGAGCACGGCACGGAAGGAGCGGGCGCTCTCCACCACCGCATGCAGGTCGGCGCCGGCGCGCACCTCGCCGGAGGCGAGCGCCAGCGTCGCCTCGTCCAGACCCTGGGTGATGAGATAGTCTTCCAGCGAACGCTCGTCCTTCAAATATTGCTCGGACTTGCCGCGCGTCACCTTGTAGAGCGGCGGCTGCGCGATGAAGATGTGGCCGCGATCCAGCAGCTGCGGCATCTGCCGGAAGAAGAAGGTGAGCAGCAATGTGCGGATGTGCGAGCCGTCCACATCGGCGTCGGTCATGATGATGATCTTGTGGTAGCGCAGCTTTTCCACATTGAAGTCGTCGCGGCCGATGCCGGTGCCGAGCGCGGTGATCAAGGTGCCGATCTGCTCGGAGGACAGCATCTTGTCGAAGCGGGCCCGCTCCACGTTCAGAATCTTGCCGCGCAACGGCAGAATGGCCTGGAAGGCGCGGTTGCGACCCATCTTGGCCGAGCCGCCGGCCGAGTCGCCCTCGACGATGAAGAGTTCGGACTTGGCCGGGTCGCGCTCCTGGCAGTCGGCGAGCTTGCCGGGCAGCGAGGCGACGTCGAGCGGGTTCTTGCGGCGCGTGAGTTCGCGCGCCTTGCGGGCGGCTTCGCGCGCGGCGGCGGCTTCCACCACCTTGCCGACCACGGCCCGGGCCTCCGGCGGGTGCTCCTCCAGCCAATTGCCCAGCGCGTCGTTGACCAACGCCTCGACCACCGGGCGCACCTCGGAAGACACCAGCTTGTCCTTGGTCTGCGACGAGAATTTCGGGTCCGGCACCTTGACGGAAAGCACCGCGGTCAGGCCCTCGCGGCAGTCTTCGCCGGTGGGGTCGACCTTTTCCTTCTTGGCGATGCCGGAACGCTCGGAATAGCCGATCACCTGACGCGTCAAGGCGGCGGCGAAACCGGTGAAGTGGGTGCCGCGATCGCGCTGCGGAATGTTGTTGGTGAAGCAGAGCACGTTCTCGTGGTAGCTGTCGTTCCACGACAGTGCGCATTCCACCGACATGCCGTCGCGCTCGGCGCGGATCACAACGGGCTTCGGCAGCAGCGCCTGCTTGGAGCGGTCGAGATACTGCACGAAAGCTTCGACGCCGCCCTCATACATCATCTCTTCGCGCTTCACCTCGGCGTGGCGCGCATCGGTGAGCACGATGCGCACGCCAGAATTGAGGAAGGCGAGCTCGCGCAGCCGGTGTTCCAGCGTCGCATAGTCGAATTCGATGCGGGTGAAGGTCTTCGGGCTCGGCACGAAGGTCACCATGGTGCCGCGCCGGCCTTCCAGCGCCGGCCCGACCTTGGCGAGCGGCGCCTCGGCGTCGCCTTCGCGGAAGCGCATCTTGTATTCGTTGCCCTCGCGCCAGATGGTGAGATCGAGCGTGGTCGAAAGTGCGTTGACGACCGAGACGCCGACGCCGTGCAGGCCGCCGGAGACCTTGTAGGAGTTCTGGTTGAACTTACCGCCGGCGTGCAACTGGGTCATGATGACCTCGGCCGCCGAAACGCCTTCCTCGGCATGGATATCGGTGGGGATGCCGCGGCCATTGTCGGTGACGGTCACCGAGCCTTCCGCATTCAAGGTGACGGTCACCTCGTTGGCATAGCCGGCCAGCGCTTCATCGATGGCGTTGTCCACCACCTCATAGACCATGTGGTGCAGGCCGGAGCCGTCGTCGGTGTCGCCAATATACATGCCCGGCCGCTTGCGCACGGCATCGAGGCCCTTGAGGACCTGAATGGACTGAGCGCCGTAATCTTCCGGCGTGGGCGCGCGCAATGGGTCGACCATGAAGGGTGTTCCGAATCGTTACGAGTTCAACGTCTTTTGTAGCGCATCGGCGCGTTCATTTCGTGGCGGGCTTCCGGGCGGAACGCGGTGGTGCACCGCTTCGATGCGGTTGCCGTCGGGGTCCAGCACGAAGGCGGCGTAATAGCCCGCATGATAGGCCGGGCGCAGGCCCGGCGGGCCGTCGCAGCGCCCGCCCGCCTGCAACGCCGCGGCGTGAAAGGCATCGACCGCCCGCCGGCTGCCGGCGCGGAAGCACCAGTGCCGATTGTCGGCCACCACCGAGCCGCGCGAGGCCAGCACGGTGAGGTAGCTGTGTCCGTCGTCGTCCGGCCCGTTGCGCGTGCCGTAGCCGGCCTTTTCGGCCTCGCGCCATACGCACGCAATACCGAGCGCCGCCATGATCGCGTCCCAGAACGGCAGGGCGCGCGGAAAGTCCGAGACGGTGATCGAGACATGGTCGAGCATGATGGCAATCCGGGTGGGTGTCAGCGCGTACGCTCGATCATGCCGGGGGCGACGCGAAACCGTTCGGCATGCGCGCCCAGCGCGGCGAAGGCGCCGGGGTCGGCCCCGGTCATCCAGACTTGGCTGCCGAGCGCGTCCAGCGCCGCAAACAGCGCGGCGCGGCGGGCGGGGTCGAGATAGGCCACGACGTCGTCCAGCAGCATCACCGGCGCGGCGCCGGTCATCTCGCCCACCAGGCGCGCATGGGCCAGAGCGAGGCCGATCAGCAGCGCCTTCTGCTCGCCGGTGGAGCCTTCCGCCGCGGGGATACCCTTGGGGCCGTGGCCGACCATGAGGTCGGTGCGGTGCGGGCCTTCCAGCGTGCGGCCGGCGGCGCGGTCGCGGGGCCGCTCCAGGCGCAGCACGGCGCGGTATTCGTCCTCCACCGCGGTCGCCGGCTGCTGGCTCAAGGCCCGCTCCACCGTGCCGTCGAGCGCGACGCTGGCCCAGGGGAACAGCGAAGCATCGTCCCGCCCCGCAGCGATGCCGGCCGCGAGCCGGCGCACCGTTTCCGCCCGCGCGGCGGCCACCGCGACGGCGAGCGCGGCGAGTTCATGCTCCACGGCGTCGAGATAGCGCCCGTCCGCGGTGCCTTCCTCCAGCAGCCGGTTGCGCGCGCGCAAGGCCCGCTCCAGCGCGTTTACCCGCGCGCCGTGCCCGGCATCCACCGCCAGCACCAGCCGGTCGAGAAAGCGGCGGCGCTCGGCCGGCGGGCCGAGGAACAGCCCGTCCATCTCCGGCGTCAGCCAGACCACGCGCAGATGCTCGGCGAAGGCGGCGGCCGAGGCGACCGGCTCGCGCTCGATGCGGCAGCGCCGGGCGCGGCCGGCCTCGGCATCGGGCGCCGCCTCAAGCCCGGTGCCGAGCCGGATTTCGCCGACCTGCCCCTCCACCGTCGCCGCCACCGCCCAGGAGCCGTCGCCGTCGTGCGCGGCGATCTCGGTCAGGCCGGCGCGGCGCAGGCCGCGGCCGGGCGCGAGCAGAGAGAGCGCTTCGAGCACGTTGGTCTTGCCGGCGCCGTTGGGGCCGACCAGCACCACCGGGCCGTCGCCGGCCACCAGCTCCGCGGCCGCATAGCTGCGGAACCCGGTGAGGCGCAGCCGGACGATGCGGGCGCGCGGCAGTGCGCTCACACCCGCATCGGCATCAGGACATAGAGCGCGCCGCGCCGCTCGGGGTCCTGGACCAGGGTCGGCGAGCCGGGGTCGGCGAGCTTCAGCTCGGCGGTCGCGCCTTCGATCTGGGCGGTGATGTCGAGCAGATAGCGGCTGTTGAAGCCGATATCGAGCGGCTCGGCGGCGTACTCGACCTCGATCTCCTCGGTCGCGCTGCCCGAATCCGGGTTGGTGACCGAGAGCGTGAGCCGGCCCTCGGCGATGGAGAGCTTGACGGCGCGGCCGCGCTCGCTGGCGACGGTGGAGACGCGGTCGACGGCGGCGGCGAAGTCCGCCTTGTCGACCACCAGCGTCTTGTCGTTGGCCAGCGGGATCACCCGGCCATAATCGGGGAAGGTGCCGTCGATCAGCTTGGAGGTGAGCACCACGCGCCCCAGCGAGACGCGGATCTTGGCGCTGGACAGCTCCACCGTCACCTCGGCCTCGCCGTCTTCGGCGAGGCGCTGGATCTCGGCGACCGCCTTGCGCGGCACGATCACCCCCGGCATGCCGGCGGCGCCGGCGGGCGCCGGGAACTCGGCCTGGGCGAGGCGATGGCCGTCGGTCGCCACCGCGCGCAGCACCGGGTTCGCCGGCTCGGCGATGTGGAGATAGATGCCGTTCAGATAATAGCGCGTCTCCTCGGTGGAGATGGCGAACTGGGTCTTGTCGACAAGGCGCTTCAGCTCGCCCGCGGGCAGAGTGAAGCGGTGGGTGAGTTCGCCGGCGGCGAGGTCCGGGAAATCGGTCTCGGGCAGGGTTTGCAGCGCGAAGCGCGAGCGGCCGGCGCGCACGATGACGGTGTCGCGCTCGCCGCTGGTTTCGATCAGCACCTGCGCGCCGTCCGGCAGCTTGCGGACGATGTCGTACAGCGTGTGCGCCGGCACCGAGGTGGCGCCTTCCTGGGCGACCTCGGCCGGAATGGTTTCGACGATCTCGATGTCGAGATCGGTCGCCTTCAGCGACAGCCCGTTCGCCGAGGTGCGGATCAGCACATTGGCGAGAATCGGAATGGTGTTGCGCCGTTCCACCACACGGTGGACATGGGCGAGAGACTTGAGCAGCTCGGCCCGCTCGACGGTGACCTTCATGGTCGCGACACCCGTACTCGGTGGACGTAAATGGGGCCGGGGCGAAAAGCATCGCCGCAGGACCCGAGGCCGCGCGGCATGTTCGCACCCCGGCACGCGGCGCGGGGGGCGCCGCCGGGCCGACGACATTGCCGTTCCCTTGTGCGTTGCGCAAGGGCGGCGAACCGACGAGGGCGGATTTGATGGGGAAAAGCGGGCCGCCGCGGGCCGGCTTCAACGTCCGTCGGCCGGATGCGGCCGCCGATGCCGGCTATTCCAGGATGATGCGCTTGAGGGTCGCGATTTCCTCGGCGAGCACACGGTCCGTGGCCACCAGTCCGTCGATCTTGCGCACGGCATGCAACACCGTGGTGTGGTCGCGGCCGCCGAAGCGCCGGCCGATCTCGGGCAGCGAGCGCAGCGTGAGCTGCTTGGCGAGATACATCGCGATCTGGCGCGGCTTCACCACATTGGCGGTGCGGCGCTGCGAGAGCAGGTCGGCCCGGCTGACATTGTAGTGCTTGGCGACGATGCGCAGAATGTCTTCGATGCGCACCCGCTTCGGCTCGCTGGTGCGCACCAGGTCGCGCACCGCGATCTCCGCCATTTCCAGCGTGATCACCGGCGAGATGAACTGGTCGTGTGCCAGCAGCCGGTTCAGCGCGCCGTCGAGATCGCGCCCGTTCTGGCCGCAGCTGCGGGCGATGAAGGCGAGCACCTCGTCGGGCACGCCGAAGCCGGGGCGGCTCTTGGCATGGGCGGCGACGCGGGCGGCGAGAATGTCGAGCCGCAGCGCCTCATCCAGCGGGGCGATCTCCACCACCAGCCCGCCGGCGAGGCGCGAGCGGACCCGCTCCTCCAGCGCCTCGAGCTCGGCCGGCGGCCGGTCCGCCGCGATCACCACCTGCCGTCCGGTGTCCATCAGCGCGTTGAGGGTGTGGCAGAATTCCTGCTGAACGCTGCGGCCCTGGAGAAATTGCAGGTCGTCGATCATCAGCGTGTCGATGGCGCGCAGCTGCTCCTTGAAGGCGAGCGCCGACTGGCTGCGCAGCGCCGCCACGAAGCCGTACATGAAGCGCTCGGCGGTGATGTACACCACATGGCGACCGCGGCCGGCACCGGCGCCCGCAATGGCCTGCAGCAAATGGGTCTTACCGAGGCCGACCGCGGAATGAAGATAGAGCGGGTTGAAAACCGCGCCGGCGCCGGGCGCCGCATCGGCCACCTGCAGGGCGGCGGCATGGGCCAGCGTGTTGGAGCGGCCGAGACGGAAGGTGTCGAAGGTCAGGCGCGGGTCGAGCGGCGAGCCGTTGGCGATGTCGCGGGCGCCGCCGCGCAGTTCCGCCGGTTCGGCCCGTCGCGGCTCGGTGACCCGGACGGCCGCCAGCGCCGCCGCCGGTGCGGTGCGCGTGGTGGCGGTACGCATGATGAGCTCGACCTGGCGGGCGGCGGGATATTCGGCCCGCCACAATTCTCCCAGGCGATCGAGATAGCGCGACTGGATCCAGGTCTTCAGGAAACGGGTCGGCACCGAGAGCAGGATGCATCCGTCTTCCACCGCGTCGAATTCCATGCGGGGAAACCAACTGGAATAGGCCTCTTCGCCCACTTCCGCCCGAAGCCGCAGGCGAACGCGCTCCCAGGCCTCGCGCAAGGGGGTGTCGTGCACCGGAGCCGCGACCCCCGGCCGGGCCGGTTCGACGCGGAGCGGCTCCGCGCGAACCGGATCGGCTTTGGAGCGAACCGGAGACGGCGCCGCGATCTGGGCCGGCATTTTGGCCCGCGCGGAGTAATCCCTGGCTTCTGGCTTGTGCATCGAAAGCTCCCGCAGGTGCGGCTTGAAAAAGACGGAACGTCAGGCTGCCGCACGCAGGTCGCGCGGCGGCAAGCCCAGGCGACATCGCGGGGGCGTCGTTACAGCCGGCTGCCGACGCCGACAGGCGCTGGACCGGAATTTCGTCGGCGAGATGCCGATGTGCTGCGTGGAGGTGAGGCCGGGCCGCGGTTGGCTGGGGGACTTAAACGCCGGGTGGGCGGCGACGTGCCCGCGAGGTGCCGCGGAGCATGCGGCGACAGGACCCGCCGACCCATTCGTCCGCAACGAAGCGTTCCGGCGCTGCCGCCGTGCAGGCGACGTCGGTCGATCCGGGTCTTGTCGCCCGCGCGTCAAACCGTCCGCAGGTGTCGCTGGTCATAGTTGCCCCTCTCCCGACAATATACTGCCGGGCCTGTAAAGAGTTGTTTCTTGTTCGAATGCGTCTACAAACAAACGCCGCAGTATTTCACAGAATGATCTGGTCTAAATCTGACCGAACGTGGCTGCAAAATCGCGAATAAACGCCTTCCGTCTAAGAGGTGTTGCGTCAAAAATGGCACGCATGTTCCTCCTCACGGAATGAGTGGATTTGAACTCAACTTTTAGCTGAGGGCCTCGGGTGTCCCGAAGGTGAGATCAACATACACAGCGGCCGTCTGCGGTGCAACGATCTTACGGTCGCGCGCCCGTCATCTGCGGCCGAATTGTCACAGTTTTGGCCCTCG
>JBGGNI010000195.1:0-23478 GCA_041287585.1 Xanthobacteraceae bacterium | reverse complement strand
CCATCAAGTCCACCGTCTTGGCGCGCGCCGGCTGTCTCAGTGGCTTGATGGTGCGGCCTTCCATCTTGGCGCGCACCAGCTCGGCGAGGGCGGCATCATAGGCGTCGTCGAACGTCTCGGGGTGGAAGGCGCCGGCCTTGGAGCCGATGATGTGCTTGGCGAGATCGAGCATCTCGCCTTCGATCTTCACCGAACCGACGCCGTCGAACGCCTCCTCGGCCGAGCGGACCTCGTAATCATAGTGCAGCGTTGTCGCGATCAGGCCCTCGTCATAGGCCCGCACCAGCAGGGTTCGCGGCCGGCGAAACAGCACCCCGGTGGCGAGCGCGACCACCTTCTTGTGGCGCAAGCCCTGGCGGATCAAGGCGAAGCTCGCCTGCGACACCTCGTCCGCCGGGCGCACATAATAGGGCCGGTCCAGATAGAGATCGTCCACCGCGCCGCAGGCGAGGAAGCTCTCGATGGTCAGCGTCTTGTCGCCCTGCGGGCTGGCGGCGGCGACCTCTTCGGGGTCGAACGCGATGTATTCGCCTGATGCGACCTCATAGCCCTTCACCTGCGCCTCGCGCGCAACCTCCGCTCCGGTCTGCGGATCGATGAAGCGGCGCGACAGGCGGTTGCCGGTCTGCCGGTTGACCATGTTGAGGCTGACCCGCTCGCTGGTCGAGACGGCGGTGTGCAGCGCGATGGCGCTGACCACTTCGCCGAGCTTGAGATAGCCTTTCCAGGTGGCACGCGGGTTCACGCGGAGGGCTCCTTCAGACGAGGCGTCGGACCTTCGATAAGCCCGCGCCCGCCTGGGTGTTCCGCCCGCGCACCGATTTGCGCGCGGCTCACTCCGCCGGGTGCGGAGCCGGCAGGACCTCGCCGTGCTGGCGCAGTACGCGGTTGCCCGACAGCCGGCGCATCAGCACGTAGAACACCGGGGTGAGGAACAGCCCGAAGAAGGTGACGCCGATCATCCCCGCAAACACCGCAATGCCCATGGCATGGCGCATCTCGGCGCCGGCGCCGGTGGAGAGCACCAGCGGCAGTACGCCCATGATGAAGGCGAACGAGGTCATCAGGATCGGCCGCAGCCGCAGCCGGCTGGCCTCGATCGCCGCATCCACCGGCGAGCGGCCCTGGAACTCCAGCTCGCGGGCGAACTCGACGATGAGGATGGCGTTCTTGGCCGACAGTCCCACCAGCACCACAAGGCCGATCTGGGTGAAGATGTTGTTGTCGCCGCCGCCCAGCCACACCCCGAAGAGGGCCGCCAATATGCCCATCGGGACGATGAGGATGATGGCGATGGGCAGCGTCAGGCTCTCATACTGGGCGGCCAGCACCAGGAAGACCAGCAGCAAGGCGAGCGGGAACACCAGCACCGCCGAATTGCCGGCGAGGATCTCCTGATAGGTGAGGTCGGTCCATTCATAGTCGAAGCCGGGCGGCAGCACCTCTTCGGCGATGCGCTTGGCGGCGTCCTGCGCCTGGCCCGAGGAGAAGCCCGGTGCCGGCGAGGCGTTGACGTCGGCGGTGAGGAAGCCGTTGTAGCGCTGGGCGCGCTCCGGGCCGGCGGTGGTCGTCACCTTCATCAAGGCGGAAAGCGGGATCATCTCGCCGGTGACCGCGCGCACCTTGAGCCGTCCGATGTCCTCCGGCCGGGCGCGGAACGGCGCGTCCGCCTGCACGCGCACCGAATAGGTGCGGCCGAACTTGTTGAAATCATTGACATAGAGCGAGCCGAGATAGACCTGCAGCGTCTCGAACACCGACTGGATCGGCACGCCGAGCTGGCGGGCCTTGGTGCGGTCGACGTCGGCGAAGATCTGCGGCACGTTGATCTGGTAGGTGGTGAACTGTCCGGTGAGTTCCGGCGCCGCCATGGCCTTGGCCATATAGGCGTTGGTCACTTCGCTCAGCGCCTCATAGCCGCGGCCGGCGCGGTCCTCGATCTGCAATTTGAAGCCGCCGACCACGCCGAGGCCCTGCACCGGCGGCGGCGGGAACATGGCGATGAAGGCGTCGCTGATCACGCCGTATTTCTGGTTCAGCGACATGGCGATGGCGCCGGCGCTGAGCGAGGGGTCCTGGCGCTCCTCGAACGGCTTCAGCACCGAGAACACGATGCCGGCGTTCGAGGAATTGGAGAAGCCGGCGATCGACAGGCCGGGGAACGCCACCGCATTGGCGACGCCGGGCTCGGCGAGCGTGATCTCCGTCATGCGGCGGATCACCTCTTCGGTACGGTCGAGGGTGGCGCCGTCGGGCAGTTGGGCGAAGCCGACCAGATACTGCTTGTCCTGCGCCGGCACGAAGCCGCCGGGCACGGCCTGGAACAGCCACCAGGTGGCGCCGAGCATGACGGCGTAGAACACCACCACCACGCTCTTGACCTTCAGCACGCCGCGCACGCCGCTGCCATAGCCGCCGGAGCCGCGCGCGAACGCCCAGTTGAAGCCGCGGAAGAACCAGCCGAACAGGCCATTGATGACGCGCTGGAGGGCGTCCGGCTTGGCGTGGTGGCCCTTCAGCAGCAGGGCGGCGAGCGCCGGCGAGAGGGTGAGCGAGTTGATCGCCGAGATGACGGTGGAGATGGCGATGGTGAGCGCGAACTGGCGGTAGAACTGGCCGGACAGGCCGGAGATGAAGGCGAGCGGCACGAACACCGCGACCAGCACCAGCGCGATGGCGATGATGGGGCCGGAGACCTCGCGCATCGCCTGGTAGGCGGCGTCGCGCGGCGACAGCCCGTTCTCGATGTTGCGCTCGACATTCTCCACCACGACGATGGCGTCGTCGACCACGATGCCGATGGCCAGCACCAGGCCGAACAGGCTGAGCGCGTTGATGGAGAAGCCGAACAGATGCATCACCGCGAAGGTGCCGACGATGGAGACCGGCACCGCGAGCAGCGGGATGATCGAGGCCCGCCAGGTCTGGAGGAACACCACGACCACGAGGACGACCAGCAGCACGGCTTCGAACAGCGTGTGCACCACGGCCTCGATGGAGGCGCGCACGAACTCGGTGGTGTCGTAGACGATGGCGTAGTCGACGCCTTCCGGCATCGTCTTCTTGACCTCTTCCATGGTCGCCTTGACCTGGTCGGCGATCTCCAGCGCGTTGGAGCCCGGCGCCTGGAACACGCCGATGCCGACCGCCTGCTTGTTGTCGAGCAGCGAGCGCAGCGCATAATCGGCGGCGCCGAGTTCGACGCGCGCTATGTCGCGCAGCCGCACGATCTGGCCGTTGGCGCCGGTCTTCACCACGATGTCGCCGAACTCCTCCTCGTTCTCCAGCCGGCCCTGGGCATTGACGGAGAGCTGAAGGTCGACCCCGGCGGCGGCCGGCGAGGCGCCGACGATGCCGGCGGCGGCCTGCACGTTCTGGGCGCGGATCTCGGCGACCACGTCGCCGGCTGAGAGGCCGTGCTCGGCGATCTTCTGCGGGTCGAGCCAGATGCGCATCGAATAGTCGCCGGCGCCGAAGATCTCGATCTGACCGACGCCGGCGATGCGCGCCAGCCGGTCCTTGACGTTCAGCACGGCGTAATTGCGCAGATAGGTGATGTCGTAGCGGTCGTTGGGCGAAACGAGGTGCACCACCATGATGAAGTTCGGCGAGCTTTTCGCCGTGACGAGGCCGAGGCTACGCACCTCTTCCGGCAGGCGCGGCTCGGCCTGCGCCACCCGGTTCTGCACCAATTGGGTGGCCTTGTCCGGGTCGGTGCCGAGCTTGAAGGTGACGGTGAGCGTCATCACGCCGTCGGTGGTCGCCTGGCTGGACATGTACAGCATGTCCTCGACGCCGTTGATCGCCTCCTCGATGGGGGTCGCCACCGTGGCGGCGATCACCTTGGGGTTGGCGCCGGGATACTGCGCCCGCACGATGACCTGCGGCGGCACCACTTCCGGATATTCGGAAATCGGCATGACCCGCAGGGCCAGCAGGCCGACGACGAAGAACAATACCGACAGCACGCCCGCGAAGATCGGCCGGTCGATGAAGAATCTGGATAGGTTCATGGCTTCCTCCCCCGAGGCGGTCGCGCTCGATCAGCGCGTGGCGACGGCGGCGGCCGGTTCTGCGGCGGACGCGGTTTCCATGGGAACGACTTCAGGCGCCAGCAGCGCGCCGGGGCGCACCCGCTGGAGGCCCTTGACGACGACGCGCTCGCCATCCTTGAGGCCGCTGGCGACAACGCGCAGCCCTTCGGCCGGCGGGCCGAGCTTCACCTCGCGATAGGCGGCCTTGCCGTCGCCATCGACCACGAAGACGAACTTCTTGTCCTGGTCGGTGCCGACCGCGCGCTCGCTGATGACCAGCGCCGGCTCAGCTTTGGCGCGGCCCATGCGCACGCGGGCGAACTGGCCGGGAACCAGGCGGCCGTCCTTGTTGTCGAACACGGCGCGCAGGCGGAAGGTGCCGGTGGCGACGTCGACCTGGTTGTCGACCAGTTGGAGATGGCCGCGCACCGGCTTGCCGCCGGCGGTCGCGGTGACGATCTCGACCGGAATCTGCTCGACCCTGCTCAGCACGTCGCCCTCGCCGATCGAGGCGAGCGCCTCGCCCACCGCACCCTCGTCGGAATCGAAGCCGACATAGATCGGGTCGACCGAGACCAGCGTGGTAAGCACCGGCGAGGTGGGGCCGGCCGACACCAGATTGCCCACGGTGACGTCGCTGCGCCCGACCCGGCCTTCCACCGGGGCGCGGACTTCGGTGTAGCCGAGATCGAGCCGGGCGGTGTGCACGGCGGCCTGCGCAGCGCGCAGATTGGCTTGCGCTTCCTTGTAGTTGTTGGTGCGCTGGTCGAGGTCCTGCACCGAGACGACGCGGGAATCGACCAGCTTCTGGCCGCGCTCCAGCTCGTTCTTGGTCAGCAGCACCCGCGCCTCGGCGGCGGTGGCCTGCGCCTCGGTGCGGTCCAAAGCGGCCTGGAACGGCTCGGGGTCGATGGTCACCAGCAGGTCGCCCTGCTTGACCAGCGCGCCTTCGCGGAAATGCACCGTCTTCACCGCGCCGGCCACCCGCGGGCGCACATCGACACGCTGGACCGCCTGGAGGCGGCCGGAGAACTCGTCCCATTTCATGGTGTCGCGGGTCTTCAGCACCGCGACCGAGACCGGCACGCCCTGCGCCGCCGGCGCCGGATCGGCGGCGCGGGCCGGCTCGACCACCGTGACCACGGCGACGCTCGCCAAGGCGGCGAGGGCGAGCGCCATCCAGGCCTTGCGGCGGTAGCCGGTCGCCTTGGCCTCGCCGGTGTCGGCGCGGACGATGGGATGGCTGAGGGTGGCGAGATGGGCGTAATCGTTGGACATTGCGGCGGTCTCCTGGCCTTCAGGCCGGAACGGTGCGGTTTGCGGCGGCGGGCGGTCCCGCCAGAAACGAAGCGAACATCGGGGTCAGCGCCTGCGCCCAGGGCGGCAGAGTGCCAAAGTGCGGCAGCGCGCCGGAGATCGGCGAGGATTGCGGCTCGTCGTCGGCATCGGGGATCAGATGGGTTTCCACCGGCACGCCGCATTCACTGAGACGGTGGCCATAAGCCAGGCTCTCGTCGCGGATCGGGCAGTCGTCCGAGGTGATGATGAGCGCCGGCGCGATGCCGGCCAGACGCCGCGAGCCGAGCGGCGCGGCATAAGGGTGGGCCGCCTTGTCGGCGGTGCCGAGATAGAAGTGCCAGCCGTCCGCCCATTTGCAGCCCGCCGCGCCGGCCTCCGCCGCATGGATGGACTTGGAACCCAGGCCGGGGTCCAGCATGGGCGAGATGAGGATCTGGCCCGCCAGCGGAGGCCGATGCTGGTCGCGCGCCATCAAGGTGAGGGCGGTGGCGATGTTGGCGCCGGCCTCCTCGCCGGCGACGAACAGCCGGGCGCCGCGGCCGGCCCATTTGACGCGTTCGCGGTGCAGCATTTCGAGCGCGGCGAAGCTGACATTCAGCGCGGCCGGAAACGGGTGCTGCGGGGCGAGCGGATAGTCCAGCGAAACCACCACGGCGCCGGCCTCCGCCATGGCCCGGCAGATATTGGCACTGCAATCGAGATCGCCGCAGGTGAAGGTGCCGCCGTGCAGATGCAGCACCAGCGGCGTCGGCCGCGCCGGGGCGGCGGTGCGATAGACGCGGACCGGCAGCACCGTCCCGTCCAATGCGAGGCTCTCCTCGGTCCACAGCGCCGTCATGGTTTCAACCTTGGGGAAGGCCGGTCGATGCCGGTCACTCGATTTTGCGTGTTGCAGTGCGGGAGAAACTAGTCCTTTGCCGATCGGGAAAAAATGGGACAATCGGCATTTCATTATTCACAGCCGGAAACAATCCGGCACTGAGGCGCCGATGGATCAGTATGCCGCGATGCGTGCCTTTGTCCGCGTGGTGGAGGCCGGCAGCTTCACCCGCGCCGCCGACCTGCTGGAGATGCCCAAGCCCACCGTGACCAAGCTGGTGCAGCAGCTCGAAGCCCATCTGCGCACCAAGCTCTTGAACCGCACGACGCGCCGGGTGGGGGTGACGCCGGACGGGGCGGCCTATTATGAGCGGGCGGTGGTGCTGCTCTCCGACATCGAGGAACTCGACGGCTCGATGATGCGCTCGCAGGCCAGCCCGGCCGGACGGCTGCGGGTGGATGTCGGCACCGCGCTGGCGCTGCATGTGCTGATCCCGGCCTTGCCGGATTTCCATGCCCGCTACCCGGACATCCAGATCGACCTCGGCGTCTCCGACCGGACCGCCGACCTCGTCGCCGAGAACATCGATTGCGCCATTCGCGGCGGCGACTTGCAGGACCCCAATCTGATCGCGCGGCGCGTCGGCGAGATCGAGCTCGTGCTGTGCGCCGCGCCCGGCTACATCGCTCGCTACGGCCTGCCGCAGCATCCGCGCGACCTGGAGACCGGGCACCGCGCCATCGCCTATTTCAGCCCGCGCACCGGCCGGCGCATGGCGTTCGATGTGGTGCGCGGCAAGGAGGCCTATGCGTTCGACCTGCCTTATGTGCTGGCGGTGAACGATTCCACCGCCTATCTCGCCGCCTGCCTCACCGGGCTCGGCATCGCGCAGGGCGCCGGCTCGCTGATCGAGCCGCATCTGCAGGCCGGCACGCTGGTGCGGGTGCTGCCGGAATGGCGCGCGGCGCCGATCGTGCTGCATGTGGTCTATGCGCCCAACCGGCACCTCAGCAGCCGGCTGCGCGTCTTCGTCGACTGGGTGGCGGAACTGTTCGCCACCTCGAACGTGCTGCGCCGGCGGACGACGGCGCCGGCCTGAGCGGCGGCTTCAATCCCGGCCTTCAGTCCCATGCGGCGGGAGCGAGGCCGACCGGGCTTACCAGCCGCCCGGCTGGCGTGGCGAGGGCATGGATCTCCGCCATCTCCGCCGCTGACAGCGCGAGGTCGAAGATCGCCGCATTCTCGGCCGCCCGCGCCGCGCTCACCGTCTTGGACAGCGCCACGATGCCCGGCTGCTGGATGAGCCAGCGCAGAACGATTTGCGCCACCGACCTGCCATGCCGGGCGGCTATTTCCTGGAGCCGGGCATCGGCGAACACCTTGCCGTCCGCCATGCCGTAATAGGCGGTGACCGCGAGGCCGGCCGTGCGGGCGGCCTCGATCACCGCGGACTGGTCGAGATAGGGGTGGTATTCGATCTGGTTGGTGACAAGCGGCGCCGGCGACAGCCGGATGGCCTCCGCCATCAGTGCGGTGGTGAAGTTCGATACGCCGACATGGCGGACCTTGCCGGCCGACTTGACGGCGTTGAGCGCCCCGATCTGTTCGGCGAGCGGCACCGCCGCGTTCGGCCAATGCAGCAGCAGCAAATCGACATAGTCGGTCCCGAGCTTGCGCAGGCTCTCGTCCACTGAGGCGAGGAGGGCCTGGTGCGCATAATTGGCGACCCAGACCTTGGTGGTGAGGAAGATGTCGCCGCGGGCGATGCCGGAGGCAGCTATGCCCGAGCCGACCTCGGCTTCGTTGCCATAGATCTGCGCAGTGTCGATGTGGCGGTAGCCGAGCTTCAGCACGGTGGGCACCATGCGGGCGGTGTCCGGCCCCGGCATGCGGAAGGTGCCGAAGCCGAGGGCGGGAATGCTGGCGCCGTTGGCGGTGACGATATGCATGGTCAAACTCCTTGATTTTCCTGGTTTCAGGCGGCGCTGCCGAGCGCCGGCTGCCGCTCGCGGGCGTCGAGCGCGCCGCTCCACAGCGTCAGCAGCAGGGCGCCGGCCACCATCAGGCCGCCGACCCACGGCGTGGCGCCCAGGCCGAGGTCGGACGCGACAATGAGGCCGCCGATCCAGGCGCCGAGCGCGATGCCGAGGTTGAAGGCGGCGATGTTGAGCGCCGAGGCGGTGTCCACCGCGCCGGGCCGGAAGCGCGTCGCCAACTGCACCACATAGAGCTGCAGGCCCGGCACCGTGGCGAACGACAGGAAGCCGAGCGCGGTGAGGGTGACGAGGGCCGGCACCGGCGCGCGGCTGGTGAAGGTGAAGATCGCCAGCACCACGGCCTGGGCGAGGAACAGCACGGTGAGCGCCTTCACCGGATCGCGATTGGCGATGCGCCCGCCGGACAGGTTGCCCACCGCGATGGCCGCGCCGTAGAGGATGAGGATGAAGCTGACCTGGTGGGCGGCAAAGCCGGTGATGGTTTCCAGCATGGTCGCCAGATAGGTGAAGGCGACGAAGGTGCCGCCATAGCCGAGCGCCGTCATGCCGAACACCAGCAGCAGCCGGCCGGAGCCGAGCACGCGCACCTGGTCGAGCAGCGAGGCGGGCGGCGCCTTGCGGATGTTGCCCGGCAGCAGCACGGCGATGCCGAGCACCGCGACCACGCCCAGCCCGGCCACGGCCCAGAAGGTGGCGCGCCAGCCGAAGCTCTGGCCGATGAAGGTGCCGAGCGGCACGCCGGTGACGATGGCGACCGTCAACCCCATGAACATCAGCGCGATGGCGGAGGCGCGCCGGTCGCGCGGCACCAGATCGGCGGCGATCGTCGCGCCGATGGAGAAGAACACGCCGTGGGCGAAGGCCGACAGCACGCGGGCGACCAGCAGCATCTCATAGGTCGCGCTCAGCGCCGCCATGGCGTTGCCGGCGACGAACAGCGCCATCAGCGCCAGCAGCAGCGGCTTGCGCGGCACATGGCCGGTGAGCGCGGTGAGGATGGGCGCACCGAAGGTGACGCCGAGGGCATAGACCGAGACGATGAGGCCGGCGAGCGGCAAGGTGATGTGGAGGTCCGCCGCCACCGTCGGCAGCAGGCCGACAATGACGAACTCGGTGGTGCCGATCGCATAGGCGGCGATGGCGAGGGCGTAGAGCGCGACGGGCATGGGGCGTCCTTTCAGCCTCCCGCGACGGCAGGAGCCCGGAGGGCGCCCGGCGCAGGAGCGGTTGCCCGCCACTATGCTGTGGTGCAATATGAGAATTAAGATCCAGATTTGGACGAAGTCTTTTGAATTTTTTTCATAGGCTGCCATGGACAACCGCGCCGGCGAGATGAACGCCTTCGTCGTCACCGCCGAGGCCGGGGGCTTCTCGGCGGGCGGGCGCAAGCTCGGCCTGTCGCCCTCGGCGGTCAGCAAGTTGGTGGGGCGCATCGAGGACCGGCTCGGCACGCCGCTGTTCGTGCGCAGCACCCGCGCGCTGCAGCTCACCCCGGAGGGCACGCTCTATCTGGAGCGCGCCCGGCTTATTCTGGCGCAGATCGAGGAGACCGAGCGCATGGTCGCCACCGGCGCCCGCGCCGCGCCGCGCGGCCGGCTGCGGGTCAGTGCCTCGGTGGCGTTCGGCGAATTGTGCCTGTTGCCCCAGGTGCCGCGGTTTCTCACGCTGTATCCGCAGATCGAGCTGGACGTGTCGCTGACCGACACCGTCATCGACCTGGTGGACGAGCGCACCGATGTCGCCATCCGCATCGGTACCTTGCGCGATTCCACGCTGAAGGCGCGCAAGTTGATGGAAACCCGCCGGGTGATCGTCGCCGCGCCCGGCTATGTCGCGGCGCACGGTGCGCCTCAGACCCCCCACGACCTCGTCCGGCACAATTGCCTGCGGTTCAACTTCCGGCGCGATCTCGACGCCTGGCCGTTCCGCGACCCTTCGAGCGGGGCGCTGCTGACGCAGGCCGTCACCGGAAACGCCTATGGCAATAGCGGCGTGGTGCTGCGCCGGCTGGCGCTGGACGGGCTGGGCCTTGCCCGCCTCGGGCATTTCCATGTCGCGCAGGACCTGGCAGCCGGGCGGCTGGTGGCCCTGCTGGACGGCTATAATGCGGGCGATATCGAGCTGGTGCACGCCGTCTATGTCGGGCACGAGCACCTGGCGGCGCGCATTCGCGCCTTTGTCGACTTCTTTGCCGATGCGGTCAGGTCGTCGGCCGAAGCGGCCGTCGGGTCAGTGCCGACCAGCAGGTGAACAGCACCGCGGTGCCGATGATGGCGAGGCTCAGCATCAGGCTGCCATTGGCGCCCAGCCTGCCGGACGCCAGCGCCGGCGCCAACAGGAAGACCAGCTGGAGGTTGAACAGCGGGGCGGTCACCGGCACCGGCGTATCGTGCACCGCGCGGTCGAGAGCGGCGAGCGCCAGCATGCCGAAAATGCCGATCCCGGCCATGATGAGAAGGTCGGGCGCCGAGGGCGTGACCCACACCCAGGGCATCACGACGCTGAGCAGGATGAAGACGCTGAGCGCGGTGTGGAACAGATTGACCGGCAGCGCCTCGTGCCGGAGCGAACGGGTCATCACCACATAGAGGCTGAAGGACACCGCCGCCGCCGCCATCAGACCCAGGCCGGTGGCATCGGGCACCGACTGCCCGGCCGCGACGAACAGCGCCCCGGCGCTGGAGACGGCAGCGGCCACCCACAGCAGCGGCGTGGCGCGCTCGCCGAGCGCGAACACCGCCAGAGCGAGAATAAGCAGCGGCGAAAGGCCGATGCCCGCCATCAGGACCAGCGGGCTGACCTGCCGCTCGAACGCCATGATGAAGGCGACCGGCGTGGCGAGGCTGAGCACTGAGCGCGCCACCTGGAACACGGGACGCGATGTCCGCACCAGCGAAAGCGGATCGCGCCGCCCGAACAGCACCAGCAGAATGGCGAGGTGGAAGGCGTAGCGGGTCCACACCGTCTGGTAGAGCGAATAGCGATCGCCGAGCCTGCCGCCGAGCATCTCGACCACGACGAACAGCACGCCGAACAGGACGGCATATCCGATGCTGCGCGCGGTGGTGCTCATGAACGGCTGCTCCTGGTCCGCCGGATCGACGAGTGCGCTGCAACATAGCCCAGCTTACGCGGGGTCTGTCGACCCTATGGTTGCAACAAACCCGACTGATTGTGTCGCCGCGCCGCCGGGCCGGAAGCTGTTACCCCTGCTCGCCTGCCGCGCTTGATGAACGGCCGATGAAAGCCGCGTTCAGAGCCGATTGGTAAAGACGGGTCTAGAAGCCCGGCCGTTCGCAACGCAATCCTGGAACGCACCATGGCGAGAATTGTTCGGTTACTTCTCATCGCGGCGCTGTCTTTGGCGGCTCTTGCCGCCGAGCCGGCCGTTGCGGGTGATTCCGACATCCGGCTGTTCAAGGTCGTCACGGTGAAGGACGAGATCATTGTCGGGATGAGCGAGGGCGAACTCGCCGGGCTCGGCAGAACCGGTGCTCAAGCCTTGCCGGGCGCGGAGGCGTTGGCGGGCCGGCTGGCGGCCAAGGGCGAACTCGGCATCTGGCGCTTCGCGGTTCGCAAGAACGCCGCCGGCGCGCTGGAATATGCGCCGCTGCATCGGGTGGGGCTGCTGCGGGCCGACTCGCTCCGGGTGGAGCCCTATGCCACGCCGCTGCCGATCGTGGCGCCGAAATAAATGCCGCGCCGGCTTTTGATCGCCGCCTGGCTGATTGCCGCGGCCGCCGCCTGCGCTTCGGCCCAGGAAGTGTCCGTGCCCGCGGCGGTCTACCCGGCCTTGCCGCGGACGGCGCCGGATGCGGCGGGCTTCGCCCCGCCCGGCTGGGCGCTGGAGGCGCAGGCGTCCGGCGATCTCAACCGCGACGGCTCGGACGACCTCGTCATGGTGTTCCGGGAGCGCAACCCGCGAAACATTCTGGACAATCAAGGTTTCGGGCCGTCGCCGTTCGACACCAATCCGCGCATTCTCGCCGTCGCCTTCGCCGGCGGGGCCGGGCAACCCTTCCGCCTTGCGCTGGAAAACCACACGCTGATCACCCGCCATGAGACGCCGACGCTCGACGACGCCTTCGACAAGGATGACGGGCCGACGGTGCGGCGCGGCGCCTTCACCGTGACGCTCGGGCTGTTCGCCAATGCGGGCGGCTGGGACATGGCGCGCATCACCTTCACATTCCGCTACCGGGACGCGCGCTTCGAGCTGATCGGCTATGACCGCAGCACGGTGACGCGCAACACCGGCGCCACCCGCGATGTCAGCGTCAATCTCCTGACCGGCCGGGTGCGGACCGAGACCGGCAGCATCGAAAGCGATGTCGGGAAGGTGCGGTTGAGCCGTTTGCCCAAGGGCGCGGCGCCGACCATCGAGCAGGTGGGCGACGGCATGGAATTCGAACCGGCCGGCTTGAATCGATAACCCCGACGCGCAACACAGGGATCGCTCCGCCGCCGTGGGAGAATCCGATGCGGGTGATCGCCAAGTCTGTGGCTGCTGCCGTTGCGCTTATGCTGGTCGTCGGCCTGATCCAGGCCCGCGCGAACGAGGATGTGCTGGCGCGCACGGCGGATCCGGCGGGCCAGGTGCTCCAGACGCTGGACTACGCCAACACCCGCTTTTCCCGGCTCGACCAGATCACGGCCGGCAATGTCGGCAGGCTGGCGGTGGCCTGGACCTTTTCCACCGGCGTATTGCGGGGCCATGAAGGCAGCCCGCTGGTGGTCGATGGCGTGATGTATGTCCACACGCCGTTTCCCAACGTCGTCTATGCGCTCGATCTCGACCATGACGGGCGCATTCTGTGGAAATACGAGCCGCGGCAGGACCGCGAGGTCGCGGCCATCATGTGCTGCGATGTGGTCAATCGCGGCCTGGCCTATGCGCAGGGGCTGGTGTTCCTGCACCAGGCCGACACCACGATCGTCGCGCTCGACGCCCGGACCGGCGCGGTGCGCTGGAGCGTGGCCAACGGCGATCCCCGACGGGGCGAGTCGAACACCGCCACGGTGATGCCGGTGAAGGACAAGCTGATCGTCGGCATTGCCGGCGCCGAATTCGGCGTGCGCGGGCACATCAGCGCCTATGATCTCGCGGACGGGCGGCTGGCCTGGCGCGCCTACAGCACCGGCCCGGACGGCGAGATGCTGCTCGATCCCGCGGCCACCACCGAGCTGGGCAGGCCGGTGGGCGCGGATTCCTCGCTGCGAAGTTGGCAGGGCGAGCAATGGATGATCGGCGGCGGGGCGCCGTGGGGCTGGTTCGCCTACGACCCCGCGCTGAACCTGATCTATTACGGCACCGCCAACCCCTCGACCTGGAATCCCTCGCAGCGGCCGGGCGACAATAAATGGTCGAACGCCATCTTCGCCCGCAACGCCGACACCGGCATGGCGCGCTGGGTGTACCAGATGACGCCCCACGACCAATGGGACTATGACGGCGTCAACGAGATGATCCTGACCGACCAGACGGTGGACGGCCGGCCGCGCCCGCTGCTGACCCATTTCGACCGCAACGGCTTCGCCTACACGCTCGACCGCAGCAGCGGCGAGCTGCTGGTCGCCGAGAAGTTCGATGCCGCGGCGAACTGGGCCACCGGCATCGACCTCGACACATCGAGCCCGACCTATGGCCGCCCGCGGCTCGATCCGAAATACGGGACGGAAGCGGAAGGCGAGGACGTCACCTATTCCGGGATCTGCCCGGCGGCGATCGGCAGCAAGAACCAGCAGCCGGCGGCCTATTCGCCTATCAGCGCGCTGTTCTACGTCCCGACCAGCCATTTGTGCATGGATTACGAGCCGTTCCATGTCGGCTACACCGCCGGCCAGCCTTATGTCGGCGCGACGCTCTCGATGTATCCGGCGCCCGGCCGCGACGGGCGGACCGGCGGCCTTATGGCGTGGGACAATGTGAAGGGGCGCGCCGTCTGGTCGGTGCCCGAGCGCTTCTCCGTGTGGTCCGGCGTGCTGGCGACGGCGGGCGGCGTGGTGTTCTACGGCACGCTGGAGGGCTATCTGAAGGCGGTGGATGCGGCGAGCGGGCGCGAACTCTACCGCTTCAAGACGCCCTCCGGCATTGTCGGCAACGTCATGACCTATCGGCATCGCGGCCGGCAGTACGTCGCGGTGCTGTCCGGCGTCGGCGGCTGGGCCGGTATTGGCCTCGCCGCCGGCCTGAGCGATCCCAATGCCGGATCGGGGGCCAAGGACGCCTATGCCGCCTTGGGCAGCTACACGGCGCTGGGCGGCCAGCTCACCGTCTTCGCGCTGCCGGAGGGGCGTTAACCTATTCCTGCTCGTCCTCGAAGATCCACAGCTCCAGGGTCGGCTGGGGCTTACCGGCGGTGTCCGACATCCCGAGAAAGCCCGGAATCCGGCGCTTCTGCTCCTCGCTCAGCGAGGCCACCAGCGGCTTGGCGGCGGCGATCACCGCCTTGAGGTCCTGGGCGCGGGAGGCTTCGGCGTCGGCGATGCGCTCCAGCACGTCGAGGAAATTCAGCGCCGGGTCGGCCTTGGTGCGGGCGGTAGCGCGCAGGGCGGCCTTGCCGGACGCCTGCCGGATCGCCGCTTCCAGCGGGTCCCACAGCTTCGATTGCTCGGGGGTGAGCCTGATCACGGTCTTGAGGGCGATCAGCCGGGCGTCGAGCACCGCCTGGGCATCGGCCTCGGTATAGATATCGACCACCGGCGGCGGCGCATCGGGCACCGACGGGGTCTGGGCGGAGGCCGGAGCGAGAGCGAGCCCCGCCAGCAGCGCCACAGTGGTCAAACCGATCGATCGGGTCATGTCGATTCTCCGCTTATGGCGTCGCATCACTGGAAGCCGCCGCCGGGCAGCGGGCCGTGATAGGGCGTGTCGCGGCAATGGCCCCACGGTCCGCGCCAGAATCCGGGCGGGCAGCCATTGCCGTAATAGACCGGGGCGCCGGGCGGAACGGCATAGCCGCCGCCGGGCATCGGCCCGACATAGGGCGTGTCGCGGCAGCCGCCCCACGGCCCGCGCCAGGCGCCGGGACCGCAGCCCTGCGCAACGGGCGTCACCATCGGGCGCACCTCGACAGGAGCCGGCACGGGAAACGCCCAGGCCGAGGTCGACAGCGCAAGCATCAGCGACAGCGCACCGAAAAGCGGTTTCATCGGCGTCTCCAGAATCGCGGGCACGGTGGGAACAGATAAGCCCGCGCCGGCGCGCGGGACAATGACCTTTGCCTGTTGGGGCCGACATCGGAGCCGTTCCAATGTCCGCTCGGCTGCCGGCAGCAGAACGCGCCCCGACCGCAAGGAGCGATGTCGTGGCGCGTTTTCTAGATTTGTTTCAGCCAGCGTCAGCAGGCGTAGCGGTTGCCGTCATTGGACAGATAGGTGCCCGAACGCGGATCGTACGAGCGGTAGCGCGCGGCGCAGGAGGCACTGCGGTCGTTCGAGCGCACCGCGCTGCCGATCAGCGCGCCGGCCACCACCCCGCCGAGCACGCCGGCGGCGACTGCGGCGCCGTTGTTGTTGTTATAGCCGCCATAGCGGTAGCCGTTGTTGTAGCGGCCGCCATAGTAGCGCTGGTTGTTGTAATGGCGGCCATTATTATAGCGCGGGTAGTTGTTGGAATAGCCCTGGTGTTGGCCTCTCCAGCCATTGTTACGTCCGTCGCGTGCCGCGGCGGGCTCCACAACGATCAGAGAAGAACTCAGCGCCAGAACGGCGGCGGCGACGGTCAAAAGCCTGCCCATGACGGGTGCTCCTTGTTATGAAATTCGATGTACTGAAGGTGCAACGCACAAGCGGCCGAAAGGGTGCCAAAAAATCCGACATATAGTGTTCGTCACTTTTTCGCGGGCGGACTTGATCCGGCCGCTTGTGCGCTTTCCAACGCGCACGGTGCCGTTGTCCGCCTGCCTGTCGGCGGGCGCCCGCATGGGGTAGTCTGAGGCACGAGGAGATTGCCATGACCCGCATCATCTACCGGATTGTCGAGCACGACGGCGGCTGGGCCTACAAGGTCGGCGAGGTGTTTTCCGAGACGTTCGTCTCGCGCGAGGCCGCACGGGAAGCCGCCTCCCGCGCCGCGCGGGAGCAGACGCTCTCCGGCGAAACCGCACCCATCGAGTATGAGGATGAAAGCGGGCGGTGGCACCAGGAGACTGCGCTGGGCACCGACCGGCCCTCGACGGAAGTGAAGGACTGAGGTCCGAAAAGCTTTTATTTGCGTCATCCCGGAACGGCTGGAGGCCGTATCCGGGATCGCGTGGGTATCTTGGTGAGCGATCCCGGCTCTCCGCCTGCGGCTCCGGCCGGGATGACGATGCTCCGAGGGACTTTCGAAGCCAGATTCCGCCTCCTTGAATGTTCGCATAGCGAACAAATGTCAAATATCGCACAATTTGATTGACGCTGCCGGCCTGCTGCGCTTGTCTGCACGCCGCGGGACGGGGGCGCCGCGCGTCGAAGCTCAGTGGCCGTCCCCGCGACGATTGCGTGCAGCGAGGAGGATGCCCGATGGCGCGCCTGTGTTCTCTGGCCGAAGCGGTGGCGGCGAATGTGCGGGACGGCGATACCGTGGCGATGGAGGGGTTCACCCACCTCATCCCCTATGCCGCCGGTCACGAGGTGATCCGCCAGGGCCGCCGCGACCTCTATCTGGTGCGGATGACGCCCGACATTCTCTACGACCAGTTGATCGGCGTCGGTGCCGCGCGGGGGATGAAGTTCTCCTGGGGCGGCAATCCCGGCGTCGGCTCGCTGCACCGCTTCCGCGACGCCGTGGAGAATGGCTGGCCGCGGCGGATCGAGATCGAGGAGCATTCGCACGCCGCCATGGCCAATGCCTATGAGGCGGGCGCGGCCAATCTGCCGTTCGCCGTGCTGCGCG
The DNA here is from genome assembly GCA_041287585.1 of Xanthobacteraceae bacterium. Lineage (GTDB taxonomy): Bacteria > Pseudomonadota > Alphaproteobacteria > Rhizobiales > Xanthobacteraceae > Ancylobacter. The sequence continues at coordinate 6,450 of JBGGNI010000195.1, read as the reverse complement.
GCTATGTCGGGGCCGACCTGCCCAAGGTCAATCCGAACATCCGCTCCGTGACCTGCCCCTTCACCGGCGAAGTGCTGGCCGCCGTGCCGGCGATCCGGCCGGATGTGACGCTGATCCACGCCCAGCGCGCCGACCGAAAGGGCAATGTGCTGATCGAGGGCATCACCGGCGTGCAGAAGGAAGCGGTGCTGGCGGCCAGGCGCTCGGTGGTCACCGTCGAGGAGATCGTCGACGAGCTCGATCCGCCGTCGCCGAACTCCGTCGTGCTGCCGGGCTGGGCGCTGACGGCGGTCGCCCACGTTCCCGGCGGGGCGTTTCCCTCCTATGCGCAGGGCTATTATGCGCGCTCGAACGCCTTCTACATCGCCTGGGACGAGATCGCGCGCGACCGCGACAGCTTCCTCGCCTGGGTCAAGACCAACATTCTCGACGCCGCGCCGGAGGACTTCGCGCGGCACGCCGGCCACGCGCCCGGCATGGCGGCGTGAGGAGGCACCGATGTCCGATTTCACCCTCACCGAGCTGATGACCATCGCCGCCGCGCGGGCGCTGTCCAATGACGATGTCTGCTTCGTCGGCATCGGCGCGCCGTCCGCCGCCTGCAATGTCGCGCGCCTGACCCATGCGCCCGACATCACCCTGATCTATGAAAGCGGCACGGTCGGCACCCGGCCGGACGTGCTGCCGCTGTCGATCGGCGACGGCGAATTGTGCGACACCGCGCTGTTCACCGTCTCGGTGCCGGAGATGTTCCGCTATTGGCTGCAGGGTGGACGCGTCACCACCGGCTTCCTCGGCGGCGCCCAGATCGACCGCTTCGCCAATCTCAACACCACCGTGGTCGGCCCCTACGACCACCCCAAGGTGCGGCTGCCGGGCGGCGGCGGGGCGCCTGAGATCGCCTCCAATTGCGGGCGCATCTTCATCACCATGGCGATGTCGAAGCGCGGCTTCGTCGACACGCTGCCCTTCATCACCTCGATGGGGCACGGCGAGGGCGGCGACCACCGGGCGCGGCTCGGGCTGAAGACGCTCGGTCCGACGCGTGTCGTCACCGATCTGTGCATTCTCGAACCCGACCCGGTGAGCCGCGAACTGACCGTCAGCTCGATCCATCCCGGCGTCACCAGCCAGCGGGTGAGCGAGAATTGCGGCTGGCCGTTGCGCTTCGCCGACCAGGTCTGCGAGACGCCGTCGCCGACGCCGACCGAACTCGCCGTGCTGCGCGACATCAATCTGCGGACCCGGAAGGCCCATGCCGGCGCCGGCATGGAGGCCGCCTGACATGGCCGAGGCGTTTATTTGCGACTATGTCCGCACGCCGATTGGCCGCTTCGGCGGCGCGCTCGCCATGGTCCGCACGGACGATCTCGGCGCCGTCCCGCTCAAGGCGCTGGTGGCGCGCCATGCCGCATTGGACTGGGAGGCGGTTGACGAGGTGATCTTCGGCTGCGCCAACCAGGCCGGCGAGGACAACCGCAACGTCGCCCGCATGTCGGCGCTGCTCGCCGGACTGCCGGAAAGCGTGCCGGGCACCACCATCAACCGGCTGTGCGGCTCGGGCATGGATGCGGTGATCGCGGCGGCCCGCGCCATCAAGGCCGGAGAGGCGGAGCTGGTGATCGCCGGCGGCGTCGAGAGCATGAGCCGGGCGCCCTTCGTGATGCCGAAGGCGGAGGCGGCGTTTGCCCGGCACGCTGAGATTCACGACACCACGATCGGCTGGCGCTTCGTCAACCCCTTGATGAAAAAGCAATATGGCGTCGATTCGATGCCGGAGACCGGCGAGAATGTCGCCGCCGATTTTCACATTTCGCGGGTGGACCAGGACGCCTTCGCGGTGCGGAGCCAGGCCAAGGCGGCGGCCGCGCAGGCCAATGGGCGGCTCGGCCGGGAAATCGTCCCGGTGACCATCGCCCAGCGCAAGGGCGAGCCGATCGTGGTGACCGCGGACGAGCACCCGCGCGCCACCACCATCGAGGCATTGGCCCGGCTCGGCACGCCGTTCCGCCCTGGCGGTTCGGTAACGGCGGGCAATGCGTCGGGCGTCAATGACGGCGCGGCGGCGCTGATCGTCGCGTCGCGGGCCGCGGTTGAAAAGCATGGTCTGCTGCCGATCGCCCGCATTCTCGGCGGTGCCACCGCCGGGGTGCCGCCGCGCATCATGGGAATCGGCCCGATACCGGCGACGCGCAAGCTGTGCGCCCGGCTGGGCATTGCGCCGGATGCCTTCGAGGTGGTGGAGCTCAACGAGGCGTTTGCCAGCCAGGGGCTCGCGGTGCTGCGCGATCTCGGCTTCGCCGACGACGATGCGCGCGTCAACCGCAATGGCGGCGCCATCGCGCTCGGCCACCCGCTCGGCATGTCGGGCGCCCGCATCACCGGCACCGCCGCGCTGGAGCTGAAGGAAACCGGCGCCCGGCTGGCGCTCGCCACCATGTGCATCGGCGTCGGGCAGGGCATTGCGATTGCGCTGGAGCGGGCCTGACCGGCGCGAAAGGCTGGTGGTCGGTTGTATCCGCCGTGTGCGTCCTTCGAGGCCCGAGCTGCGCCCGGTCACCTCAGGATGACGTAGGATATTGTCTTACAAAAACATTCGTCATGCTGAGGTGGCGGCCGCAGGCCGCCCTCGAAGCACGCACCACGCCCGATCGAATTTTCAAACAGGCTCTATGACGCCGGAAGATAGGCTTCGACCACCTCCGTCCAGAAGGCGGCGCCGATCGGCAGCAGATCGTCGTTGAAATTATAGCCGGGGTGATGGAGCGGCCGGTCCTTTTCGGAGGCGCGGGCGCCGAGGAAGAAATAGCTGCCGGGCCGCGCCTTGAGCATATAGGCGAAATCTTCGCTGCCCATGCTCGGGCGGGGCAGGTCGGACACCTCGCCGGCGCCGGCGAAGCGCACGGCGAGGTTCCGCAGGAAATCGGTTTCCGCCGTGTGGTTGATGGTGGCGTCGTAGCTGCGCCGATAATCGACCGTGGCGCTCATGCCGTAGCTTTCCGCCTGCCCTTGGGCGATCAGCCGGATGCGCCGCTCCAGTTCGTCGCGCACCTGCGGGTCGAACGAGCGCACGCCGACCACGAGTTCGGCGCGCTCGGGAATGATGTTGCTGGCCGATCCGGCATGAAAGGCGCCGACCGTCACCACCGTGGGGTCCAGCGGGTGGATGTTGCGGGACACGATGGTCTGCAACGCCATGACGAGGGAGGCGCCGGCGACGATGGGGTCCGCCGTCTCCTGCGGCTCCGCGCCATGGCCGCCGAGGCCGTTTATCGTAATGTACGCCTCGTCCACCGCCGCCATGACCGGGCCGTCCTTGAAGGCGAACCGGCCGAACGGCAAGGCCGGGTCGTTGTGGAGCGCGAAGACGGCATCGCACGGGAAGCGGTCGAACAGCCCCTCTTCGACCATGATGCGGGCGCCGCCGAAATTCTCCTCCGCCGGCTGGAAGATGAGGTGGACGGTGCCGTCGAAATTGCGCCGCTCCGCGATGGCGCGCGCGGCGCCCAGCAGCATGGCGGTGTGGCCGTCATGGCCGCAGGCATGCATCAGGCCCGGCGTGGTGCTGGCATAGGCGAGGCCGGTCTCCTCAAGGATCGGCAGGGCGTCCATATCGGCGCGGAGGCCGACCGATCGGCGGCCGGTGCCCTGGCTCAATGTGCCGACCAGACCGGTGCCGGCGAGGCCGCGCGACACCGTGTAGCCGAGGCCGGCCAGTTCGCGGGCCACGATGTCCGAGGTGCGCACTTCCTCAAGCCCGAGTTCCGGGTGGGCGTGCAGGTCCCGGCGCAGGGCGACCAGGGCCGGAAGGGCATTGGAAAGCGACGCGCGGACGTTCATCTCGTTGGTATCCTGGTCTCGAAATAGCGGAAGCCGACGACCAGTATGGCGGTGAGGCACATATAGATCAGCGCGAGCAGCAGCAGCGGCTCATAGGTGAGATAGGTCACCTGGCGGATCTTCGAGATCACGGCATAGACGTCGATCACTGTGATGGTGGCGACCAGCGGTGTCGATTTGAGCTGAAGCACGGTCTCGCCGTTCAGTGTCGGCAGCGCGCGGTGGACCGCGCGTGGCAGCCAGATGCGCCAGAACAGCTTCCACCGGCTCATGCCGAAGGCGCGGGCGGCCTCCAGCTCGCCGCGGGGCACGCCGGCAAAGGCGCCGCGCATCACCTCGCCCTCATAGGCGGCAAACGACAGCGTCAAAGCCGCGACCCCATAAGGCCAGGCTTCGCGCAGCCAGGGCCAGAGAAAGGACTGCCGAATGGCGGGAAACTGCGGGAACAGCGAGCCGAGCCCGTAATAGAGCAGCCAGAGCTGCAGCAGAAGCGGCGTGCCGCGGATGACGGTGCAGAAGCCGCCGGCGAGCAGCTTAAGCGGCCAGGGGCCGGTGACCTGCACCAGCCCGATGGGAACCGCCAGGACGAAGCCGAGAACACAGGTGCCGGCCAGCATCAGCAGCGTGACGCCGACGCCGCTCGCGAGGCGGCCGGCATAGGCCGGCAACCAGTCCCACCGCATGAACCAGACCGCGCAGAACACGATGGCCGCGGCGATCGCCATCAGCACGATGCGGTGCGGCTTGAACAGTCCCGTTCCGCTGGGCAGCCGCGTCAGCGCGGTGGCGGCGACGATGGTGTCCTCGCTCATCGGGACGATGCCGCCCAGCCGCGGCGGGCGCGGGCCTCGATGAGGCGGATGACCAGGTTCGAGACCAGCGTGAGCGCCAGATAGAGCGCGCCGGCGGCGCAGAAGAACAGCATATAGGCCTTGGTGCTGCCTGCGGCCTGCCGGGTCACCAGCGTGAGTTCGCTGAACCCGACCACCGCCAGCAGCGCGGTATCCTTGGTGGCGATCAGCCAGAGATTGGACAGCCCCGGCAGAGCGTGCGGCAGCATGGCGGGCAAAGTGATGCGCCGCATGATCTGCACCGGCGTCATGCCGAAGGCGCGGGCGGCTTCGATCTGGCCGGCCGGCACGGCGAGGATGGCGCCGCGCATCACCTCGGTGGCGTAGGCGCCCTGGACGACGCCGATGACGAAGATGCCCGCCGCCAGACCGCTGACGTCGATGGTGCCGTACCCCACGCTTGCCGCCAGCCGGTTGAGCAGGTCCGTGCCGGCATAATACAGCAGCAGGATGAGCACGAGCTCGGGCACCGCGCGCACCAGCGTGGTGTAGATCGCCAGCAGGTCCTTCGTCACCGGCCCGCCATAGAGCTTGCCATAGGCGCCGCCGGTGCCGAGCAGCAGCCCGAGCGAATAGCCGCCGATCGCGATCTTGACCGAACTCAGCAGGCCAGCCAGCAGCACGCCGCCCCAGCCGGGCGGGTCGAGCGCCAGAAGGCTCCAGTCGATCATGGATGCGCCACCTGCGGCCATGGGCTCAAAGCCACCGGGTGGGGTCAGCCGCCATAGATGTCGAAGGTGAAGTACTTCTTCGAGAAGGCGTCATAGGTGCCGTTGGCGCGGATCGCCTTGATGGCGGCGTTGACCTTGCCCTTCAGCTCGGTCTCGCCCTTGCGCAGGCCGACGCCGACGCCGGCGCCGAGTACTTCGGGATCGTCCTTCACATTGCCCTTCATCTCGCAGCACTGCTTGCCCTGATCGGAGCTCAAGAAAGCATCGAGCGCGATGGCATCGGCCTGCACGGCGTCGAGACGGCCGGCGGCGAGGTCGTTATTGGCCTCGTCCTGCGTCTGGTATTCTTTGACCGTCGCCCCGGCGCTGCCGAAATACTTGTTGGCGTAGTCCTGGTGGATGGTGGCGACCTGGACGCCGATGGTCTTGCCCTTCAGGCCGGCCGGCGTGGCGTCGAACTTTTCGCTCTTGGGTCCCATGACCCCGGTCGGGGTGTTGTAGTACTTGTCGGAGAAGTCGATCGTCTTCAGGCGCTCCGGCGTGATCGACATCGAGCCGACGATCATGTCGATCTTCTTGGCGGTCAGCGCCGGAATGATGCCGTCCCAGGCCACCGGGGTGATGACGCAGTCGAGCTTGGCCTGCGCGCAGATCGCCTGCATGAACTCGACCTCCCAGCCTGCCCACTTGCCGGCGGCGTCGGGCGAGGCGAAGGGCGGGTAGGGCTCGGCGGCAAAGCCGACCTTGACCGGCTCGGCCGCGGCGGAACCCACCCCGGCCACTGCGAGGACGGCGGCAAACGCGACGGCTTTCAATGCGCTTTTCATACGGCTTCCCTCTGGATTGTGCGTTTTTCAGTGAATCGACTGGATGAATTTCTTCAGCCGCTCCGATTTCGGAGCGCCGAAGATCTGTTCCGGCGGCCCTTGTTCCTCGATCACGCCATTGGCGAGGAACACGATGTGGCTGGCGACGTTGCGGGCGAATTTCATCTCGTGCGTTACCAGGATCATGGTGCGCCGTTCCTTCGCCAGGTCGCCGATCACGCCCAGCACTTCGCCGACCAGCTCCGGGTCCAGCGCCGAGGT
>JBGGNI010000194.1:0-5556 GCA_041287585.1 Xanthobacteraceae bacterium | reverse complement strand
CGCTCGCTGTCAAAATTCGTGGCGTAGCCGAAAGGACCCGGCGCCAGCGCGAACCCGCCCGACGGAACCGGTATCGCAGAACCTGGTCGCGTCAGATCGCCGTGAAAATTATGCTCGTTCACGATGCACTCATCCTATTGGATCGCACCAACTTGCCAGACGTCGCAACGCGCGCGACGGTATTGCGTACAGCGCTGCCCAACCACAACGTGAGTGCAAACGCACTGGCAACCGAAAAGAACCGATGAGCTCTCGAACTCCAACTCAGCACTCGAATGCCGATACCTCAACATTTCCGGCCCACATTGACCGTCCGAGACAATTAAACTGCCCTGATTCCACCCAAGCCTTCTCGCAAGGGAACCCGCCCTATCATGCACCGCAACATCGGCTATGTTGCACTCTAGCAAAAGGCTGCCGCGGATAACATCCCAAAGTGCCCACAGGCCGAATCGGCCGGCGTCGTAAAGTGTGAACGGTTCTCTGGCAGCATGTTCGACATGCGTTGCCGCGAGAACGGCATCGAGCACCGCCTGACCAAGGCGACGACCCGCCGACTTGGTGACCGGCGCCAAGGCGACCGGCGCCTGAAGACCGTCAGAGGGCCCACACCCTACGAGTTCATCTGCAAATGCCGGACTTCCGAGCCCGGACAAATCAACATCGATCCAATACATCAAATACCGGAACTGAATACATAACTTGGCCGCACTGTTTTCTTATCGTCATAGCTTATGATAATCTTGTTTTCGTCTGAAATCGATTTTGGTCTCCAACTTTAACACTGATTTACACAATATTATTTGCTTAAAAGGCGGTTGGAGCGAGCCACGAAAATGCTGTACGCTAAAATCAAGTTCGTTGCGAAGTTCGCACTCGGATCGTTGGGCGGGCTCCGTGCGCGTATCTCACACGCGCGGCATCGTCGCCGCGGCCACGCATGAAGGAGCGCATATGATCGGTCGCCTGCTGCTTGGCTTGGTGCTGCTGACACAGTGCGTGGTCGCGGGTGCGGCCCAGCATTCGCCTTCGGTCTTCTCGGCACGGCGCGGCGTCAACCTGATTGCGTTCGTGGGCTCCCAGGAGCGCGAGGGGTCCGCCGGCACGGTGACAACCTACAACCCTAATCCGGCCTTGTGTTCCGACACCCTCGCCGGTCAGCTGCAGCGCTCCGGCATCGATTTCGTTCGCCTGGTGGCGACGCCGCTGCCCCTCATGGACTCCGCGGTGGATGCCCGACTAGCCGCCGTCGACACGCTCATGGAGTGTGGCGACCGGCTCCGCGCGCATGGCATCGCGGTCATTTTCGACATGCATTTCTGGTCGCCGGACGGCGAAGAGCGGCAGATGGACATTCTGACGCGCGAGCCGCACCGTGGGCGGTTTCGTGCGGCTCTGACGCTGCTGGCCGGGGAACTGGCCCGCCGTCCGCGTGACACCGTGGCGCTGGAATTGCTTAACGAGCCGCCTCGCTGCGACGGCACGACGCCAGCGGACTGGCTGCCGGTCCAGCGCGAACTGGTCGCCGAGCTGCGCCGTACGGCGCCGGACCTTCCGCTCGTGGTGACGGCTTGCATCGGCCAGGTCGACGGGCTTCTGGCGTTGAACGCCGAACCTTTCTTCGACGATCCGGGGCTGATCTATTCGTTCCACTTCTACGAGCCCTTCGTGTTCACGCACCAGTTCGTCTGGGGCAACACGAAGATCGACAATCTGCCGTACCCTTCGGTGGGAACGCTCAAGCCGGGCCCGCTGGAGGAGGCAATGGAGCGCATCGAGGCTGCGCCGGGCGACGCCGACAAGAAGCGGATGATCGCACGCGACGTTGAGAAGTATCTGAGGACCGGCTACGGCGCTGCCAATATAGAGAGGCGCTTCGCGCAGGTGGCGGGCTGGGCTGGCGGCCACGGTATCCCCGCCGACCGCATCTTCCTTGGCGAGTTCGGGGCGAGCATCGGGTTCAGCCTGGACGGCACCCCGCCGGAGGTGCGGGCCAGCGAGGTCCGCTGGATCCACGACGTGCGTTCCGCCGCCGAAAAGCAGGGTTTCAAATATGCCTATTGGATCTTCCCGCGGGTCGACAGCTATGCCTATGACCCCGCTTCGGGCTTCCTCAAGCCCGAATTCATCGAGGCGCTGGGGTTGCGCCGGCCCGAACCGCCCGCAGCGCCATGACGCCGCGGGCCCAGCGCCGACGCGATCGTTTCCGGGTGAACCTCGCCAAGGCGGCAAGGCGGTAGCGGAAATGCCCCCTGCCCTGTCAAGGCAAGGATAGCAGATCCTGGAAGGGATCAGCGACGCGAATGCCCAAGGGCTCGAAGTGCCGTACATTCCGCGTCAGCACCGTAAAACCATGAACCTGGGCGGTGGCGGCGATGGCTATATCCTCGAAGCCCGGCTGATGCGCGCGCGCCCCGTCGAGAATGAGCCCGGCGGCGCGCGCGCATTTGAGGTCGAACGGCAGCAACTTGTCGGCGTAGAGGTATTCGAGGCTGTGCCACCACTCTCTCAGCCTTCTGGCCTTTGTCGTAGCTCCCTCCCGTTCGGCCTTTGCGATCCCGCGGCCGACCTCGGCAGCGGAGATGACGGACATGAACAAATGCGGGCTGGCCTCATCCAGCCAGGCGACGATCTGTGGCACCGCTGCGTGCTTTGAAGGCGCCAGTGCCGAGATGACATTGGTGTCGACCAGAAACATCAGAGATCGACGACAGATCGGCCAGGCTTTGCGCTTCGCGGCGGGATATCCGCCTCTTCGCCCGGGAAAGAGGCCAGCAGCCTGCCAAAACTCGGAACGTTCGCCAGCTTCTCATAGTCCTGAAACGACAGGACGACGGCCTGCTTGCGGCCATGCCGCGTGATGATGGCCGGATAGCCCTGCATGGCTTGGTCAACCACGGCGGACAGGCTCGCCTTCGCGTCCTTGAGCTGGATCTCTCTCATTGCCACCTCCTGATATGACTACAGTGGTCATATAACAAGACCCATCCCAGGCGACAAGTTACTGGCCCCGTAATGCCGCCCGTCGATCGGCCGAGCCGGTAAGGACTCTCGGCACAGAAGAATTACCCCCGTGCCCTTATGCTCGAGCTCAGCGGAACAAGTGGAACGGCTCGGGGTTCGGATGGACGCCGAGCGCGCTGTTCACCCGGTTGCTGAAATTGAAATAGGCGGCGACACCGGCCGCCTCCAGAATCTCACGCTCGCGGAGACCGACGCTGCGCAGGCCCTCGACATCGGACAGCTCGGTCTCGGCCGGCGCCCGGGAGATCTTTATGGCGTAATCGGCGATGGCTCGCTCGCGCGCGGTCAGTTTGCCATCGGCAAGATCGCCACCCGCGCCCCTGCGGCGCAGGCCCGGTTCCTCCACACCTCCGACCTGATCGACCGCGTGGCGGACGCGCCCGCACGCTTCCTGCTGGTGGCGCTGCGCTTCGAGCCGGCGCCGCTGCTGCTCGGCTTCATGCTCGGGCCGATGATGGAAGAAAACCTGCGCCGCGCGCTGACGCTCTCGCGCGGCGATCCCACCGTTTTCCTGCGCGAGCCGATCAGCGTGGTGCTGCTGATCGCCGCAACGGGGCTGCTGATCGTCATCATCCTGCCGACGGTACAGGTCAATCGCGCGGAGGTCTTCGCGGAGTAGTCGAGGACCTCCGGCCCAGCCTGGCTGATCGGATGTCGGGCGGCGCGCCCATTTTTGTAGCATGATCAGCTAATAATTGATGCACAGAACAGAATTGTTTTGTCGACAATAATATATAAGATCATCGACATGAAAGCGGCGATCTGGCGCCGCATCCTCTCCGAGGAGGTGCACCGTGTCGCTCGACCTGTCGACCGAGGGTTCCGGGACGATCCCCGCTGTTAGGACACCGTCCGGCGTTGCCGCGCGCCGCAGGAACCTGCTGCCCGCGCTGGTCCTTCTCGGGCCGGTGGTGGTGTTCTTCATCGCCGTGTTCGTCATCCCGGTCGGGCTGATGGTGCGCTACAGCTTCCTGCAGCAGCTCCCCGACGGCACCCTCACCGCCAATTTCACGCTGGCCAATTATGTCCGGCTCGGCGCGGTGGACCTCTATCGCAACGTCGTCGTCACCACCCTGCGCATCAGCCTGCTCACCACCGTCGGCGCCATGCTGCTGGCTTACCCGCTGGCGCTGGTCGTGGCACGCGGGCCGGCGCTGGTCGGCCGGGCCATCACCGTGCTGGTGATCGCACCGCTGCTGGTGAATGTCGTGGTGCGGGCCTATGGCTGGCGCATCATCCTCGGCAACAGCAATGGCGGCGTGCTCAACTGGGCGCTGTCCTATGTCGGCCTCGGGCCGGTCGAGATTCTCTACACCGAATGGGCCGTCATCATCGGCTCGATGCAGGTGTTCCTGCCGATGATGGTGCTGCCGCTGGCCGCCGCCATCGGGCGGATCGATCCCGCGGTGGAAGACGCCGCCCGCACGCTCGGCGGGTCGGGCCTGGCGGTGTTCCGCCGGGTGACGCTGCCGCTCAGCGTGCCGGGGCTCGGCGTCGGCTGTACGCTGGTGTTCTCGCTCACCGCCTCGTCCTTCATCCTGCCGGCGCTGCTCGGCGGCAGCTTCACCAAGATGCTCGGCACGCTGGTGGAGGAACAGATCCTCACCGTGTTCGACTGGCCGTTCGGGGCCGCCATCGCCACCGCGATGGTGCTGATCGTGATGGCGATCAACCTCGTCTACATGGCGCTGATCGAACGCCGCGTCCGCACCCGTGCCACGGAGGCCGCGTGATGTCGGAAAACGGTCTCGGGCGCGGCGCGCCGCTGATCTACATTCTCACCGGCTTCATCGTTCTGTTTCTTCTGCTGCCGCTGATCTTTCCCATCGTGCTGTCGATCTCCGACACGCCGTTCGTCACCTTTCCGCCCAAGGGCTTTACCCTGCAATGGTACGGCAAGGTGTTGCAGGATGCCGACTTCACTTCGTCGTTCGGCTTCAGCGTGCTGTTGAGCACGACGGCGGCCTGCGGCGCCGTGCTGCTCGGCACGCCGACCGCGGTGGGGCTGGTGCGGCTCTCCTTTCCCGGCAAGGGGCTGGTGCAGGCGCTGGTGCTCTCCCCGCTGATCTTCCCCTCGCTGGTCACCGGCATCGCGCTGCTGCGGCTGTTCTCGTCGATCGGCTCGAACGATGCGTTCCTCAATCTCTGGATCGGCCATGTGCTGGTCACGACGCCCTATGTGGTGCGCACGGTCTCGGCGAGCCTCGTCGTGGTCGATCCGGCTCTTGAGGAAGCCGCCCTCACCCTGGGCGCCCGCCGCTTCACCGCCTTCTGGCGCATTACCAGGCCGCAGATCATGCCGGGGCTGGTCGCCGGTGCGCTGTTCGCCTTCGTGACCTCGTTCGACAATTACGCCGTCTCGATGTGGCTGTTCGACGCCTCGCACGTCCCGCTGCCGATGATGATGATCTCGCTCATCAGCCGCATGTTCGATCCCGGCATCGCCGCCATCGCCTCGCTGATGATCTTCTTCTCGCTGTTCATGGTGCTGCTGCTGGAGCGCCTCGCCGGCCTGAGACGCGCCATGAGCTT
>JBGGNI010000193.1:0-39061 GCA_041287585.1 Xanthobacteraceae bacterium | reverse complement strand
ACGGTGCTGATCATGACCCCGGTGCTGATGCCGGTGGTGAAGCAGGCGGGCATCGATCCGGTCTATTTCGGCGTGCTGTTCATCATGAACAATGCGCTGGGCCTCGTCACCCCGCCGGTCGGCACCGTGCTGAACGTGGTCTGCGGCATCGCCAAGGTGCCGATGAGCGGCGTGATACGCGGCGTCATGCCGTTTCTCATCGCGCAGACCATCGTGATGTTCCTGCTGGTGATCTTTCCGCAGATCGTGTTGTGGCCGCTGGCATGGATGACACGCTGAGGCTTTGACATCGGGCGGTAGACATTGTTCCGTTCCCGGCGCGCGTCCTGTTCGCGAACCGCGCCGGGAACGCGCCCAAGCTCAAGGAAGGCATCCATGACCAAGCGATACGTCGCTCGTTTCCTCCTCGCGGGAGGGCTGCTGGCGCTGGCGAGCGCCGGCGCGAGCGCCCAGCAGGCCACCAAGACCCCCCATGTGCCGCTGCAGAAGACCATCGGACAGACCACCCCCACCGGCCCGGTTCCCTCGCTGGCGGTGCTGAATGCGAGCGGCGCCACGCTTGAAGGCAACAAGCTGGTGCTCACCGGCGTCGCCTTCAACACCATCGTGTTCGCCGACCGCCCGGTGCGCGCTGCCGGCCATCTCACCACGGCGCAGTTCCTGCAGCAGTGGGACGAGGGCAAGAACAGCTTCGCGGTCGATCCGCCCAACGCCACCGTCTCGGTGCTCGGCGGCGGCGGGCCGGAGATCGCTGACGCCGTGGTGACGCTGAAGAAGCCCAAGCTCGAAGGCACCACGCTGACCTTCGAGGTCGACGTGCTGGAAGGCAGCCTCAACGGTGCCACCGGCCCCAGCGCGGTGTTCATCGACGCCTGGGCGGTGCGCGGCCCCTATGGCGGCGGCGTCGCCCATGTCGGCGGCTATGGCGGCTATTACCACGCCCCGGTCTATCACGGCGCCTGGTACGGTGCCGGCGCGGTGGCGGCGGGTGTCGCGGTCGGCGCGGCGGTCGGCGCGGCCGCGGCAGCGCCGCGCTATTACTATCCGCCGCCGCCGGCCTGCGGCTACTACCCCTACCCGCCCTGCTACTGAGCCGGGCCGCGCTTCGGGCGCCCGCGCCCGAAGCGCTTTTCGTTCCCCGAAGACGGGGTGCAGACGTCGTGCGTGCTTCGAGGCCGGCCTGCGGCCGGCACCTCAGCATGACGATTGTTTATGCAAGACAAATACTTACGTCATCCTGAGGTGCACGAGCGCAGCTCGGGCCTCGAAGGACGCGCAACGCTTATGCAGCAGCATACGCCCCTCATCCCAGCACTGCCTGATACGCCTCCGGCTTGAAGCCGACCAGCAGCCGCCCGTCCGCATCGAGCACCGGCCGCTTGATCAGCGAGGGCTGCGCCAGCATCAGCGACAGCGCTTTCTCCGCGCTCAGCCCCTCCTTGTCCGCATCGGCCAGCTTGCGGAAGGTGGTGCCGGCGCGGTTTATGAGGCTCTCCCAGCCCAGTTCGCCGGCCCAGGCGTCCAGCCGCCCGCGATCGATCCCCGCCGTTTTATAGTCGTGGAAGGCGTAGGCGACGCCATGGCCGTCGAGCCAGGCCCGCGCCTTCTTCATGGTGTCGCAGTTCTTGATTCCGTAGATCGTCACAGCCATGTGCAGAACCCTCTCACCCCACCCGCAAACCCTTTCAGCCAACGCGATAGCCGATCCCCGGCTCGGTGGCGATGAGGCTGGGTGCCGCCGGGTCGTCCTCCAGCTTGGCGCGCAATTGCCGGACATAGACCCGCAGATACTGCGTGTCGTCGGCATGGGCGCGGCCCCACACCGCCGCCAGGATCTGCTGGTGCGTCACCACCTTGCCGCCATGTCGCGCCAGGAAGGCGAGCAGATCGAACTCCCGCGGGGTCAGCTTCACCTCTTCCCCGTTGCGCAGCACGCGGTGGCGGGGAATGTCGATCTCGATGCCGCCGACGCTCAGCACCGGGGTTTCGCCCTTGGCATAGATGCGGTGGCGCAGGCTGGCGCGGATGCGGGCCATCAGCTCGGCCATGCCGAACGGCTTGTTGACGAAATCGTCGGCGCCGAGGTCCAGCGCCTCCACCTTCTCCGCCTCGCGCTCGCGGGCGGACAGCACGATCACCGGCAGGTCGGAGCCGCCCGCCCGCAGCCGGCGGATCACCTCCTTGCCGTCGAAGTCGGGCAGGCCGAGATCGAGCACCATCAGGTCCGGCTTCATCAGCGCCACCGCCCGCAGTCCGTCGGTCGCGGTGTCGGCGCGCAGCACCTCGTAGCCGTTGGCGGCCAAGGCCGGCGCCATGAAGCGGTGGATGGCCGGCTCGTCGTCCACCACCAGAATGCGCTCAGCCATCCTTCACCTCCCGCCGCACCGGCAGCGTGATGCCGATGCGCGTGCCGCGCTCGGCCCCCGGCACCGGGCTGAAGGCCTTGATGCTCCCGCCATGGGCCTCGATGACGCCGCGGGCGATGGCGAGCCCCAGCCCGGCGCCCTCCCCGCCATCGGCCCGCTCATTGGGAGCGCGCACGAATTTATCGAACACCACGGGCAGCAGGTCCGGCTTGATGCCCGGCCCGTCGTCGGAGATGGTCAGGTGCACGGCGTCGTCCTGCACGGCGGCCTCGAACAGGATGTGCGCGGCAGGGCCGGCATAGCGCACGGCGTTCTGCACGATATTGCCCAGCGCCTGGTCGAGCAGCCCCTGGTCGGCATGCACCAGCGGCAGCTCGGCCGGCAGCCGCACCTCGAAATGCTGCGGCGCGCCGCGCCGGCGGGCGATGGCGACCACGCGCTCCACCACCTCGGCAAGATCGACCCAGCCGCGCCGCAAATCGAGCGCACCGGCCTCCAGCCGCGTCATGGACAGCAAATTGCGCACCATGGCGTCCAGCCGCTCGGCCTCCTCGCGGATCTGCGCCAGCAGGTCGTCGCGGGCGGCCTGCGGCATGCGTGGGCCATATTCGATCAGGCTGGTCGCGGCGCCGAGCACGGAGGCGAGCGGGGTGCGGAAATCATGGCTGATCGAGGCCAGCAGGATGTTGCGCACCCGTTCGGTCTCGGCGTCGGCCTTGGCGCGCGCCACCTCGCCGGCAAGGCCGGCGCGGATCAGGGCGGCGGTGGCCTGCTCGGCAAGGGTCGCCACCAGCGCCAGCGTCTCGCCGTCGATGCCCGCGCCATCAGTGGCGCGCTCGATGCCGAGCACGCCGACATGCCGCTCGCCGGCCGCCAGCGGCAGGAACAGCCAGGGCACCGAGGGCAGTGTGCCGGTGCCGTTGCCGGCCGGCTCGCCATGCTCGTGCGCCCAGTGCGCCGCCATGCGCGAGGCGGTGTCCAGCCGGTCGTCCGGCGGCCAGGCCGCCGCCAGCTCCAGCTCGCCGGCGCGGGCGACCAGCACCACGCTGGCGCGGCCGGCGCTGGCATGGGCCTCCGCCGCCACCGCCTCCGCCACGTCGCGCTCGGCCGGCAAGGCGGAGAGCGTGCGGGTGAATTCGTACAGCCGCCGCGTCGCCCGCATCCGCACCGCCGCCGCCCGCTCCTGCTCGCGCGCACGGCCGGCAAGCGCGGAGATGATCACGGCGATGATGAGGAAGATGGCGAGCGCCAGCACCTCGTGCGGGCGGGCGATGGTGAGCGTGTAGAACGGACTGATGAAAAAGAAATTATAGGCGAGCGCCGAGAGCACGGAGGCGAACACCGCCGGCCAGACCCCGGAGCGGATCGCCGGCACCAGCACGGCGAGCAGGAACAGCATGGAGACATTGGGCAGTGCCACCCGCTCGGTCAGCAGTTCGCCGAGGCCGGTGGCCGCCGCCACGCCGGCGATCGCCGCCGCATAGGCGCGCCACGGCCCGGCGGCGGGCAGGCGCAGCCGGCGCGGCTCCGGCCGGCCGGCTTCCGCCGTCACCACATGCACGCTGATGCCGTTGGACCCGCGCACCAGCGCCTCGGCCAGCGTGCGGCCGAACCAGCGCCGCAAGCCCGGCGCGGCGGCGCGGGCGATCAGGATCTGCGTCACGTTCTCGAAGCGGGAAAAGCGCAGGATCTCGCCGGCGAGATTGTTGCCGACCAGCGAGCGGCACGTTGCGCCCAGCGTCTCGGCGAGGCGCAGCGCGGTGTCGAGCCTCAAGCGCTCGGCCGCACTCCAGCCGCCGCCGGGCCGCTCCACCGTCACCGCGAACCATTCGGCCTGCATCAGGTCGGCCAGCCGGCGACCCTCGCGCACCACGCGCTCGGCGGCGGCATCGGGCCCGACGCACACCAAGAGCCGCTCCGCCGCCGCCCACGGCCCCTCGATGGCGCCGCCGCGCATGCGCTCCAGCAGGTCGCTGTCGACCTGCGCCGCGACCCTGCGCAGCGCCAGCTCGCGCAGCGCCGTGAGGTTGCTGGGCTTGAAGAAGTGCCGCAGCGCGCGGGTGGCGGCGTCCTCGACATAGACCTTGCCGTCGGCGAGGCGCTTCAGCAGCTCGTCCGGCGGCAGGTCGACCAGGATCATCTCGTCGGCCTTGCTCAGCACGGTGTCCGGCACCGTCTCGCGCACCCGCACGCCGGTGATGCGCTGCACCACCTCGTTTAGGCTCTCGACATGCTGGATGTTGAGCGTGGTCCACACGTCGATGCCGGCGGCGATCAGGTCCTGCGCGTCCTGCCAGCGCTTGGGGTGCAGGCTGCCGGGGGCGTTGGAGTGGGCGAACTCGTCCAGCACCAGCAGCGCCGGGCGGCGGCGCAAGGCCGCGGCCAGATCGAACTCCGGCACCAGCGTGCCGCGATAGGCCAGAGCATGGCGCGGCAGCACCTCCAGCCCCTCGGTCAGCGCCGCGGTCTCGGCCCGGCCGTGGGTCTCCACGATGCCGATCACCACATCGGTGCCGGCGGCCCTGGCGGCGCGGGCGGCCTGGAGCATGGCGAAGGTCTTGCCGACGCCGGGCGCCGCGCCGAGAAAAATGCGCAGCTTGCCGCGCCCCTCGCGCTCGGCCGCCGCCAGCAGCGCGTCGGGCGAAGCGCGGAGCGCGTCCATCCTCATTTCCCCGCCTCACGGTCGAGCGCGAGATTGGCCAGCAGCACGTTCACCCGCGGTTCTCCGATTAGGCCGAAGCTGCGGCCCTCTATGTGCGCCGAGATCACCTGCCGCACAACGTCCTCGCTCACACCCCGCGCCGCGGCGATGCGCGGCGCCTGGGCCAGCGCCCAGTTCGGCGAGATGTGCGGGTCGAGCCCGCTGCCGGACGCGGTGAGCGCATCGGCCGGGATCGGGCCTGCAAGTCCCTCGGTGCGCAGCACTGCTGCGTCGGCGGCCAGCCGGTCGGCCAGCTTGGCGCTGGTCGGCCCGAGATTGGTGCCGGAGGAGGTCGCCCCGTCATAGGAAACCGCCGAGGGGCGCGGGTGCAGATACCCTGCACCGGCAAAGCCCTGCCCGATCAGCCGGGAGCCGACCGGCACGCCGTCGCGCTGCACCAGGCTGCCGTTCGCCGCGAGCGGAAAGGCGAATTGGGCGAGCGCGGTGACGCCGAGCGGATAGACAAGTCCGGTGAGCGCGGTGAAAAGAGCGACAAGCACGAACGCAGCACGCAAATGGGTTTTCATGACGGCCTCCTTCAGGCCAGGCCGAGGGCATTGACGGCGAGATCGATCAGCTTGATGCCGGCGAACGGCACCAGCACGCCGCCGAGCCCATAGACCAGCAGATTGCGGCGCAGCAACGCGCCGGGGTCGGTGACGCGGGCGGCGACGCCCTTCAGAGCCAGCGGGATCAGCGCCACGATGATCAGCGCATTGAAGATCACCGCCGACAGGATGGCGCTTTCCGGCGAGGCCAGCCCCATCACGTTCAGCACGCCGAGTTCGGGAATGCTGGCGACGAACAGCGCCGGCAGGATGGCGAAATACTTGGCGACATCGTTGGCGATGGAGAAGGTGGTGAGCGCGCCGCGCGTCATCAGCAATTGCTTGCCGATGCCGACGATCTCGATGAGCTTGGTGGGGTCGCTGTCGAGATCGACCATATTGCCGGCCTCGCGCGCCGCCTGGGTGCCGGACTGCATGGCGACCCCGACATCGGACTGCGCCAGCGCCGGCGCGTCATTGGTGCCGTCGCCGCACATCGCCACCAGCCGGCCCTGGCGCTGCTCGTTGCGGATGTAGGCGAGCTTGTCCTGCGGCGTCGCCTCGGCGATGAAATCGTCGACGCCGGCCTCGGAGGCGATCGCCGCCGCCGTCACCGGGTTGTCGCCGGTGACCATCACGGTGCGGATGCCCATGCGGCGAAGCTGCGCGAAGCGGTCCTTGATGTCCGGCTTCACCACGTCCTTGAGATGCACCACGCCGACCAGCCGGCCGTTCTCCGCCAGCCCCAGCGGCGTGCCGCCGGAGCGCGAGATGCGGTCCACCGCCGCAAGATAGGCCTGCGGCTCCGGCGCCTGCGCACCTTCCAGCCGAAGGAAGCCGCGCACGGCGTCGATGGCGCCCTTGCGGATGCGCGTGCCCGGCAGATCGACGCCGGAGAGCCGGGTCGCCGCCGAGAACGGCACGAACACGGCGCCTTCCGGCACCGCGTCCGGCAGGCTGACGCCATAGGTCTCGCGCGCCAGGGCGACGATGGAGCGGCCCTCCGGCGTCTCGTCGGCAAGGCTCGCCCGCAACGCGACAAACGCCGCCTCGCGCTCGCTCACCCCCGGCACCGGGATTACCTCGGTGGCCATGCGGTTGCCGTAGGTAATGGTGCCGGTCTTGTCGAGCAGCAGCGTGTCGACATCGCCCGCCGCCTCCACCGCGCGGCCGGACATGGCGAGCACATTGTGGCGCACCAGCCGGTTCATGCCGGCAATGCCGATGGCCGAGAGCAGGCCGCCAATTGTGGTGGGGATCAGCGTCACCAGCAGCGCCGCCAGCACCGGCACCGCGATCACGGTGCCGGAATAGGCCCCGAGACCGGTGAGCGAGACCACCGCCACCAGGAAGATCAGCGTCATGCCGGCCAGCAGCACGGCGAGCGCCATCTCGTTGGGCGTCTTCTGCCGCTGCGCGCCTTCCACCAGCGCGATCATGCGGTCGAGGAAGGAGGAGCCGGCGGCGGCGGTGATGCGCACCACCAGCCAGTCAGACGCCACCGTGGTGCCGCCGGTGACCGCCGAGCGGTCGCCGCCGGATTCGCGGATGACGGGCGCGGATTCGCCGGTGATCGCCGCCTCGTTCACCGAGGCAATGCCCTCCACCACCTCGCCGTCGCCCGGCACCAGGTCGCCGGCTTGCACCAGCACCAGGTCGCCGACCTTGAGGTCAAGCGCCGACACCTCCTCATAGGCGGTGCGCTCGGCCGCGCTGCGCAGGCGCTTGGCGCGGGTGTCGGTGCGGGCGCGGCGCAGCGTGTCGGCCTGCGCCCGGCCGCGCCCTTCGGCGATCGCCTCGGCGAAATTGGCGAACAGCACGGTGAACCACAGCCAGCCCATGATCTGGCCGGTGAAGGCGGACGGCGCGCCGGAGACGGCGTCGCGGACGAAGATGAAGCTCACCAGCATCGCGACGATCTCGGTGACGAAGATCACCGGATTGCGGGCGAGCGCGACGGGGTTGAGCTTGCCCAGCGCGTCGAGCGCGGCGCGCCCGACCAGTGCAGGCGAGGCGAAGGCGGACGCTGTGCGAGCGGCCATGATGTTCTACTCCGAAAGGGGATCAGAAGGTCGTACCAATTCAGAAGGTCTTGCCGGCCAGCATCTGCACCTGCTCGGCAATCGGGCCGAGGGCCAGCGCCGGGAAGAATTGCAGGCCGCCGAGAATGAGGATGGTGCCTACCAGCAGGCCGACGAACAGCGGCCCGTGGGTGGGAAAGCTGCCGACCGAGGGCGCGAGGCGGGTCTTGGCGGCCAGCGCGCCGGCAATCGCCATCATCGGCACAACATAGGCGAAGCGGCCCAGCAGCATGGCGATGCCCAGCGTGGTGTTCCACCACGGGCTGTTGGCGGAAAGCCCGCCGAACGCCGAGCCGTTGTTCCCCACCGCCGAGGTATAGGCGTAGAGGATTTCCGACAGGCCGTGCGGGCCGGCATTGCCGAGCCCCGCCAGCGCCGCCGGCAGCACCGCGGCCACCGCCGAGAAGCCGAGAATGAGGGTGGGCAGAATGAGAATGGCGAGCACCGCCATCTTCATCTCCCGCACCTCGATCTTCTTGCCGAGATATTCCGGCGTGCGCCCCACCATCAGCCCGGCGACGAACACCGCCACCACCGCCATCACCAACAGCCCGTAGAGCCCGGAGCCGACCCCGCCCGGCAGGATCTCGCCGAGCTGGATCAGGAACAGCGGGATCAGCCCGCCAATGGGGGTGAAGGAGCCGTGCATGCCGTTCACCGCACCGTCCGACAGCCCGGTGGTCACGGCGGCGAACAGCGAGGTGGCGGCGAGCCCGAAGCGCACCTCCTTGCCCTCCATATTGCCGCCGGCCGGATCGATGCCGGCGGCCTGCAGCATCGGCGTGCCGGCGCTCTCGCTCAGATAGATCACCGCGGTGCCGGCGATCAGCAGCAGCCCGATGGCGGCGAGCAGCGCCCGCGCCTGCCGGCCGTCGCCCAGCATGCGGCCGGCGGCGATCACCAGGGCGGTCGCCACCACCAGCATCTGCCAGATTTCCAGCAGATTGGAGAGCGCTGTCGGGTTCTCAAAGGGGTGCGCGGCATTGGCGTTGAAGAAGCCGCCGCCATTGGTGCCGATCTGCTTGATGGCGATCTGCGAGGCCACCGGCCCCAGCGCCAGCGTCTGCCTGGCGCCTTCCACCGTGGTCAGGCTCACGGCGGCGTCCAGCGTCTGCGGCACGCCCATCATCACCTGCACCAGCGCGGTCACCAGCGCCAGCGGCAGCAGCACATAGAGCACGGCCCGCGTCGCATCGACGAAGAAATTGCCCACCTCCGCCGCGCCGGAACGGGCGAAGCCGCGCACCAAGGCCAGCGCCAGCGCGATGCCGGTGGCGGCGGAGAGGAAGTTCTGCACCGTGAGCCCGGCCATCTGGCTCAACAGGCTCATGGTGGTCTCGCCGCCATAGGACTGCCAGTTGGTGTTGGTCACGAAGCTGGCGGCGGTGTTGAAGGCGAGGTCCGGCGAAAGTCCGGCAAAGCCCAGCGGATTGAGCGGCAGCACGCCCTGCAGGCGCAGCAGCGCATACAGCGCCAGAAATCCGGCGGCGTTGAACGCCAGCATGGCAAGGGTAAACCCGGCCCAGCCCTGCCCGCGCTGCGGGTCGATGCCGGCCAGCCGGTAGAAGCCACGCTCCAGCGGCCCGAGCAGCGGCGATAGCAAGGTGCGCTCGCCGGCGAACACCGCCGCCATGTAGCGGCCGAGCGGCACGGCGCAGGCGAGGACGAGGGCAAAGGTGAAAGCGATCTGAAGCCAGCCAATGGCGGTCATGGCGGTGTCTTTCAATGGGAATGGGGCGGCCGGTTCAGAACCGCTCGGGGTAGAGCAGCGCGGCGAGCAGATAGACGCCGAGGCCGAGCGCGACGCCGGCACCGAGAATGAGATCGAGCATAGTCAGGCCCTCTCGACGAAGCGGACATAGGCCGCCATCAGCGCGAAGCCGCTGACGCCGAGGCCGAGATAGAGAAGATCGAACATGGGGCACTCCAACATCGGGGTGCCAGCCATGTAGGCCGATGCGCATAAGGGCTCGATATGAGGATGGAGGCGTGCGCATAAGGGAGCCGTAAAGACCGCGGCGGATGCGCCGCCAAGCGTCGCCCCCGCCTATTCCACGCCGGGCGGCTTTCGGACTATGGTGCGCCGCGGCACCCAACCGGGCAGGTCATGAGCTCCGCCGACTCCATCATCCATCAGAACATCCTGGCCAACATGGCGGACGGCGTGCTGACGCTGGACATGGCCGGGCGCATCACCACGCTCAATCCCGCCGCCGCCAAGCTGCTCGGCGTCGCGCCGGACGAGACGGCGGGACGGAGTTTCGCCGAGACCTTCATCGCAGAGGAGGCGTTCGAGCCGCTGGTCGAGCTGGTTCTCAAAGCGATCTACGATTCCGCCAGCACCCACAGCGAGGAGATCACCCTCGCCTGGCCGGACGGACGCCGCGTGCCGCTCAACGTCTCCACCACCTATATGCGCGGCGAAGACGGGCGCACGCTCGGCATCATCGTGGTGCTGACCGATCTGTCGGAACGCCACCGCCGCCGCAAGATGCGCCGGCTGATGGGCCAATATATCGACACCCGCATCGTCGGCCTGCTGCTGGCCCGGCCCGAGGACGGCGCCGGCACCCAGCCCGAGGCGCGCCGGGTGATGACGGTGAGCTTCTGCGACCTCGCCAACTTCACGAGCCTCACCGAAACGCTGCCGGCCGAGCGTCTGCTGGAGCTGCTCAACACCTATCTGGGGCTGATGTCGGTGGCGATCGGCGCCGCGCAGGGCATCACCGACAAATATATCGGCGATGCGGTGATGGCCTATTGGGGGCCGCCCTTCAACCCGGAGGCCGAGCAGGCCGCGCTTGCCTGCACCGCCGCGCTCGCCCAGGTGGAGAGGCTCGCCGCGCTGCGCACGCTCGCCGGCCCGCTGCTCGGCACCATCCCGCCCGAGCGGCTCGATCTGCGCATCGGCATCGCTACCGGGCCGGTGATCGCCGGCGACATTGGGCCGGAAAACGCCCGCAACTTCACGCTCATCGGCGACAGCGTCAATGTCGCCGCCCGGCTGGAGGCCGACAACAAGATATTCGGCACCCGCATTCTCACCGACGAGCAGACCATGCGGCTCGCCGGACCGGGATTCCTGTTCCGCGAGATCGATTCCATCGTGCTGAGGGGCCTGTCGCGGCCGCAGCGTGTCTACGAGCTGATGTGCCGGACCGAGAGCGCCGGCGCGGTGGAACGCGCCTTGTGCGCGGCCTATGCGGCGGGGCTCGCCGCGCTGCGTGCCGGCGACCTCGGCTCGGCCGGCCGCTACGCCCTCGACGCCCTCGCGCTCGTCCCGCAGGACGGGCCGAGCCGGCGCCTGCTGGCGCTCGGCACGACGCCGCAGCTTCCCTAAAATCCTCCCGCTCCGCCACGATTTCCTGTACATATCGCAGCATCGAAACGGGCTGTTCTTTCGAGACTCACGCGTAGCTGCCATGCCTCTCAATCGTCGCGACCTCCTCGCCGGCGCAATCGGCGCCGGCCTCATCGCACCTGGCCCGGCGCGAGCCGCCGGCGACGGGCGCACCTACCGCATCTTGATGCTCACCTTTCGCGGCGAGACCGAGGTGGAGCGCGGCTTCCGCGACTACCTCGCCGCCGCGGGAATCAAGGTGGACATCGTCTCGCGCGACGCTGCCCGCGACATGAGCAAGGTGCAGGGCTTCCTGAAAGAGGTGCCCGCGCTCGCCCCCGACCTGATCTACACCTGGGGCACGCCGGTGACGCTGGAGGTGGTCGGTCCCTACGACGCGCCGGACAAATCCCGCTACATCACGGACATACCGGTGGTGTTCGCGCTGGTGGCGGCGCCGGTCA
Source organism: Xanthobacteraceae bacterium (assembly GCA_041287585.1). Classification (GTDB taxonomy): domain Bacteria; phylum Pseudomonadota; class Alphaproteobacteria; order Rhizobiales; family Xanthobacteraceae; genus Ancylobacter. The sequence goes on along the minus strand of JBGGNI010000193.1, from coordinate 27,561 downwards.
AGGCGCGCATCGCGCCCAATTTCGCCTCCTCCGGCCGCAACGTCACCGGCGCGGTGCATGTGGTGCCGACCGACGTGCAGATGCGCGCCATGCAGTCCTACCGGCCGTTCGCCAAGGTCGGCGTGCTGTATTCCCCCTCCGAGCCGAACTCGGTGGCGATCGTCGAGGAGATGCGCACGCAGTTCAAGACCAGCGGCGTCGGCCTGGTGGAGCGCACCTTCGCGCTGAACGCCGCCGGCCAGCCCACCGCGGCCGGAGTCGAGGACATGGTGCGCGACATGCGCGCCAATGGGGCGGACTGGCTGTATCTGCTGCCCGACACCTTCCTCGGCACCATCTACAAGACGGTGACGCCGGTGGCGCTTGAGGCGAAGCTCCCCACCTTCGGCGCCGCCGAGCTGGCGGTGCGCGAGGGCGGCGCGCTGGTCGGGCTGGTGAGCCGCTATTATTCGGTCGGCCAGCTCGCCGCGCAGAAGGCCATCGACATTTTGGTCGACCGCCGGCCGCCCGCCACCGTGCCGATCGAGACGCTGAAGCGCTTCTCGCTGATCATCAATATGCGCGTCGCGCGCGCGCTCGGCGCCTATCCGCCGATCGCCATGCTCGATTATGCCGAAGTGATTACGTGACCACCATGTTCGCCGCGGCGCCCGGCAGCGACCGGGACAGTGTGAGACTGCATGCGCTGGGGCCGCAGGACCTCGACCGGCTGGAGGCGCTGCATCGGCTCTCCATGGGGCCGGTGCCGCGGCCGGAGGTTGTGAAGCCGGAACGGCGCGATTTCTTCGTCGGCATACTTGGCGGCCGCGGCCGGGCCTGGGGCGTGTTCGACGGCGAGGAGACGGGCGAGGAACTGGTCGCCTACGGCATTCTTCAGCACGCCATATTGCCCGACGACGATCCGCGTTCGTCCCTCGGTGTCGCGCCCACCGTCCGCCTCGCCAAGCTGGCCGGCGCCGGCGTCGCGCCCGGCTGGCGCGGCCGCGGCCTGCAGCGCCTGCTGATCGCGCGGCGCATCGCGGAAGCCGGCGCGGCCGAACTGCTGTTCTCCACCGCCGCCCCGCTCAATGCGCCGAGCTGGTGCAACCTGATCCATGAGGGGTTCGCCATCCGCGCTTTGGTCACCCGCTATGGCGGGCTGACGCGCTATCTGCTGACCCGCGAGCGCGCGCCGGTGCCGACCATTGCCACGCGGGTGCTGGCGCCGGGCGACCATGAGGGCCAGCGGGCACTGCTCGCCGCCGGCTGGCGCGGCGTCGGCATCGCCGAGCTCGACGGCGCACCGGCGATCGGTTACGCGCCGCCGGCCGTCGACGCCTGGGGCGGTCCATGAGCGCCCTGCCGGGCGAGGGTGCCCGGCTCGATATCGATGTCGGCGCCGTGCGGCGCAACTGGGCGCGGGCCGCGGCGAGCTTCACCGGCGGCACGCTCGGCGCCGTGGTGAAATGCGACGCCTACGGCCTCGGCGCCGCGCATCTGGTGCCGCTGCTGGCCCAGCTCGGCTGCCGCGACTTCTGGGTGGCCACTGTCGCGGAAGCGGCGCAGCTGCCGGCCGAGGCCGCCCGGATTTTCGTGCTCAACGGCCTTGCCGGCGCGCACCCGGCCGAATTCCGCCGCGCGGGTTGGATTCCGGTGCTGGCGAGCCTCGACGAGGTCATAGTGGCGCGCGCCGAGGCGGCCCGCCTGGGCGGCCTGCCGGTCGCCATCCAGCTCGACACCGGGCTCGGCCGGCTGGGGCTGGGGCTCGACGAGGTGCGGCGGCTGATCGTGGAGCCCGGCCTGCTGGACGGGCTGGACCTGAAGCTCTGGGTCAGCCATCTCGGCTTCTTCGCCGACCCCGGCCACCCGGCCAATCTGCGCCAGCGCCGGCGGCTCAAAGCCTGGCTCGCCCGGCTGCCGGCAGCCCCGGTGAGCCTCGCCTCATCATCGGGAGTGTTCGACCGGCCGGACTGGCATTTCGACCATGCCCGCATCGGCAGCGCGCTCTACGGCGTCAACACGCTGCGCGAGCGCGACGTCGGGCTGGCGCCGGTCGCCAGCCTGTCCGGGCCGATCCTGCGGGTAGCGGAGGTGCGCGCCGGCGCCGGGGTGGGCTATCACGGGCTGTACCGCGCACCGGCGCGCCGCCGGCTCGCCACCGTCGGGCTCGGCTATGCCGACGGCGTGCCGCAGGCGCTGGGCGGGCGCGGCACGCTGCTGGTGGCCGGGCACGCCGCCCCCATTGTCGGCGGCATCGCCATGGGGCTGATGAGCATCGATGTCAGCCATGTGCCGGAGAGCCTCGCCGTGCCCGGCGCGCGCGCCGGGCTGTACGGCGCCGGCCAGCCGCTGGAGAGCGTGGCGGCGCTGGCCGGGCTCACGCCAAACGCGCTGCTCACCGCCACCGGTCTGCATGTGGCGCGGCTCTATCGCGACGAGCCCGCTCAGGCCACCGCGGCGGAATCCTCCGGCTCGTCTTCGGGGTCGCTCGCAGTCGCCGGACGCTGACGCTGCGCCAGCGCGAACGCCGCCGCACCGGCGGCGACCATGGCGCCGATGCCGCCCAGCGCCATGGTGAAGCCGACGCCCGCCAGCATCACGCTCGCTACCGCCGGACCCGCGGCATTGCCCAGCCGCTCCACCAGCCGGAACAGGCCGAGCACGCCGGCCGAACTGCCCGGCACGGCCAGGGCGATTTCCGCCACCAGTGCCGATTGCGGGGCGATGGAGGCGGCCTGGCCGAGCCCCAGCAGCACCAGGATCAGCGCCAGCGGCCACAGCCCGGCGGAGAACGGCGCCAGAGCGAGAACCCCGCCGCCGGCCACCAGACCGCCCAGCGCGACGAAGGCGGCGCGCGCCTTCAGCCGATCGGCCAGTGCGGCGAACAGCGGCACGCAGGCCACCATGATGATGGGGTAGATCATCTGCAGCCGGCCGATATCGGCGGCGCTGTAGCCTTGGCGTTCCAGCGCCACCGGCAGCAGATAGAAGCTCAGAGCCGCCAGCAGGAACTTGGCCGGAAAGGCGCAGCCGAACAGCAGCGGCGCCAGCCGCGGCGCGCGCACTGCACCGGCCAGCCCGGCGAACGCGCCGCCCTCGCGCGGGGCGTGGCCGGGATCGGCCGGCAGGAACACGAAGGCCAGCAGCAGCGCGGCGACGGCAAGGCCGGCCGAGGCGAAGAAGGCGGTCTGGTCGCCCAGCCGGTCGGCGATCACGCCGCCGATCGGCGGGCCGCACACCGCCGCCACCATGATCGCCCGCACGAAGCCGGCAAGGCCCTGCGCCCGCTGCTGCGGTCGCGAGCGCTCGATGACGTGGCCCTGCGCCGAGACGAACACCAGCGCGAAGCCGAAGGCGGCCAGGCTCCGGGCGGCGACGAAGAGTACATAGCTGTCCACGCTCGCCGCACCGACATGGCCGGCAGCGGCGAGCGCCGCGCCGATCACGAAGCCGCGCCGCCGGCCGAGCCGCTCGGACCAGGCGGAGAACGGCAATTGGCACAGCGCGACGATGCCCATGAAGATGACGATGGGCAGGCTGATGGCGACATCGATGCCCAGCAGCCCGTCGCGCGGCGCCAGGCTCTGCACCAGGCGCGGCAGAAACGGCCGCGTCAGTTCCTCGGCCAGCATGAACAGGAACAGCGCCGGGCGCACCGCCTCGGCGGCCAGGCTCTCGCCGGAATGCTGCGCGGCGACCCCGGTCCGCTGCTCCAGCGCCTGCAATTCGTGCAGCGCGCGGCGCTCGCGGATCGCCTTGGCCCGCGCCTTCAGCGCGTCGTGCCGGGCGTGCAGCGCATCGAGCGCCGGCGCCAGCGCGCTCTCGCCGGCCTGTCGGCCGAGCCGGCCGCGGCCGAGCCGGCGCAGCCGCTCCTCGATGGCGTGCAGCGCCGCCGCGCCGCGGGTGCCGATCACCAGCGCCACCAGCTCCAGCGCCATCAGCAGCGCGACGAGGCCGATGAAGCCGACATCGATCAGCACCGCATCGGTGCGCGCCGCCACCGCCTGCGGGTCGATGGCGATGCGCAACGTGGCGCGGCCGGCGCCCTGCGCCACCACCGGGGTGTCGACCAGCCGGGCCCCCGGCGGGAGCGCGCCCTCGGTCACCAGGCTCGCGCCGTCCGGGCCGAGCAGCGCGATGCCGGCAAGTTCGCCATGGGCGCGGCGCAGCCCGCCGAGATAGTCCTCGACGCCCACCAGCCCGTCCAGCGGCACGCCGGCCTCCAGCGCCCGCGACACCAGGCCGGCGGCCGAGCGGCCGACCGATTCGGCCTTCAGCGCGATCTGCGGCGCCACCACGCGGTCCACCGCGTGGTCGACCCCCCAGCCGACCACCGCCAGCGCCAGCAGCAATATGGCGGTGATGCCGATGGTGATCGCCGCCCGCAGGCCGATGGTCACGCCGATCATGCCGCCCCTCCCGCCGCCGGGCCTTCCAGCGTGTGCGCCACCTTAGCGTGCACCGCCTCGGCGTCGGCCAGCGCCCGGCGCGCCGGCTCCGGCCAGGTCGCGGGGTCGGCCGCGCGGTGCAGCGCGCGGCGCAGCAGCAGCGCCATCACCGCGCCGACGATAAGCGTGCACAGCGCGCCGAAGCCGGTCGCCGCCATCGCCGCGCCGGACAGGCTGGCGCGCAGTTCGGCCGCGCCCTGCTCCAGCGCCGCCGCGTCATAGACCAGCGACACCTCGCCGATCGCCTTGCCGAGATCGTTGCGGATCGGCCGGCGAAGCGCCACGCCGGTCGCCTCGGTGGCAGCGTTGGCGAACAGCGTCTCGCCGCGCTCGTCGCGCACCGCGATGCCGCGCACCAGCGGATCGAGCCGGGCCTCATCAGCGAGCAGCGTCGGCAGCGTGGTCTGGGCGCGCAGCGCGATGCCGAACGAGGCGGCGCGCTCGGCGGCGGTGGCGACGCGCTCCATGGAGATGTCGAAGCGCGATTGCAGCACCTGCCGGTGCGCCGCGATCAACCCGACATAGGCGAAATAGCTGCCGCAGGCGACGCAGGCGCCGACCACCAGCGCAAACACCAGAATCAGCGACAAGGCGGTGCGCGTCATGGGCGGCAGCACGGGCCGGAAGGGCGGGAGCGCTGCGGCCCGGCGACGGCGCGCAGCGCTTCACTTCTTACGCGGGCGACGGCGCGCGGTCATCCCCCCGCCGGCGGGGTTTTGCGCGGAAACCGTAAGAGTGCAATGCTGTCATTCCGGCCGAGCGCAGCGAGAGCCGGGACCGTGTCCCGAGTGAACCTCCCGAACGATCCCGGCTCGGCCTTCGGCCGTCCTGGACTATCCTCCCAATCGCCTGAATTCCTCACCCGGCCGTCATGGCCCGGCTTGTCCGGGCCAACCATGGTCCGACCGGGCGCCGGACCCGACCGTGGATCCCCCGGACAAGCCGGGGGATGACGGTGGAGGGTGGAGGAGCCGCCCCACCCCGGCGCTGGTTCGCATTCAACTGACTTGATAACGCCGGGTGGAGGGCTTTCCGGTGACGCTGGGTCGAGGGCCGTGCCGGGATGACATGGGTTCCGCAAGTTTCGATTGGCAGCAGGCGGCCTCGCCATTACGCTCCGCGCTCCGTCCGGCACCGCATCCGCCAAAGCAGTTCATGACCCTCGCGAGCCGCCTGATGCTGGTGACCGTGCTGCCGATCCTGGCGGCGCTCGGCATCGTCGGCATTGCCGCCTTCGAAACCCGCGACCGCATCGACGCCGCGGTGGAGGAGACCCGCGTCGCCCATCTGCTGGGCATGTTGCAGGCCACCGGCCAGGCGAACCTGTCGATCGGCCTGGCTCTGGACCAGATCGGCCTGATGCAGGCGCGCATCGAGCGCGAAAAGGCGGCGGACCAGGCCATCGTCGCCATCGACGTGTTCGGCGCCAATGGCCGTGCGATCTACAGCACCGATCGCGGCGCGCTGGGCGAGCCGGTGGGCGAGGACTGGGTCGCCCGCATCGCCGATTCCGATCTGTGGCGCATCAATGCCGGCGGCGACGCCACCTTCGGCGTGCGGCTGGAGAACGATCTCGGCAAGCCCGCCGGCGGCATCGCCGTCACGGTGGCGGATGCGGAGCGGGCCGACCGCTCGCTGGGCTGGGCGCTGCTCATCGCCAGCCATGCCGGCCTCGCCGCCATTCTGGTCGGGCTCGTCGGCGCGCTCCTTGCCTTCCGCTTCGCGCGCCGTATGACCCGGCCGTTCAGCCGCGCCGCCGATATCCTCACCGCCCCCGCCCCGCCGGCGGGGCGCGAAGGCGCGTTCGACGCCGCGGCGCGGGCGGCACGCACGGCCTGGCAGCAGGCGGACCAGGCGGTGGAGGTCGGCCTGGCGCGGCTGGAGGCGCTCGACAATGTCGCCTGAAGCGTCGCAGGCCGCGATGGCGCCGGCCGAACCTGCCGTGACCGCCGCCACCGGCTGGCGCGGGCCGGGCCGCACCGTGCTGGCCTGCATGGCGTTCGCCTTTCTCTCCGTCGCCGTGCTGTCCGGCGCCGCCGCCTTCCTGCTGGTGGCGCATTTCGAGCGCGAGGTGCAGGACGGCGCCCGGCGCGAGCTCGGCATCATCGGCGCCTCGGTGGCCCGGTCGCTGGCGCAGCAATATGACAAGGCGGTGCGCTACGGCATCCCGCTGGAGGCGCTGCCCGGTATTGGCGACCACCTCGCCGCCACGCTCGATGCCGCCGACGGCCTGACCCGCATCGCCCTGATCGGCGCCGACGGCCGCCGGCTCGGCGTCGCCGAGCGCAACGCCGCGGACGGCGACACCGCAGTCGCCGCCATCGAGGCCAATGGCACCGCCGTCGCGCGCATCGAGGTGGTCACCAGCCCGGCGGCGCTCACCGGCGCCTTCGACGCGTTCCGGCTGACCGCGGTGGCGGCGGTGGCGGCGGCGAGCCTGGCTGCGGCCCTCGCCGGCCTGTTCGTCGGCCGCCACCTCGCCCGGCGCGAGGCGGCGTTCGCCGACACGTTGACTTTGCTTGCCACCACGCGCTTTGCCGCGCCGGTGCCGGCCTTGCCCAGCCACGGCCCGGTGGCGCTGGCCTTCCACCGTTTCGAGGATGCCCAGCGCGCCTTGCGCGAGCGGCGCCTCGCCTTCGACGCCTATGCCGACGAACTGCTCGCGGTCGATTTCGACGAGCGCCAGCGCCCCGAGATCGCCGGCATCCGCGCCGAACTCGGCCTCGAACGGCTGGCGCCGGCGCCGGGCGCGGAGGCCGAATAATGCTGCTGCGCACCCGTATCAGCCTCATCGTCGGCGCCGGCTTCGCGCTGGTGGCGGCCTGCATCGGCGGCACCGCCTATCTGCACGACCGCGTGGCGGAGGCGCGCATCGCCGAGATCGCGATTTCCGGCCAGACCAACCTCTGGCGAGAGATCGTGGCGGTGCGCACCGCCGGGCTCGGCAACATCGCGGAGATTTTCGTGCGCGTGCCGGCGCTGCGCCAGGCGGTGGCGCGCGGCGACCGCGAGGCGCTGGGGCGCATCGTCGACGAGGTGTCGCTGGGGCTGGAGGACGGCCCGCAGGCGCAGATGATCGAAATCCTCGGCCCGGACCGCGACATGCTGCACATCGCCAACCGCACCGTGCCGGGCATGATCCTCGACGCCGGCACTCTGGACCGCGCCTTTGCCGGCGAGGAGGTGCGCGGCCTGCGCCAGGCCGAGGCCGGCGCGCTGCTGCTGGTGGAGGCGCGCCCGTTCGAGCTCGACAATGGCGGCGGCCGGGCGGTGCTGGTGGTGGCCCGCGACGCCCGGCTGGCGCTGGAGCGCTTCGCCAGCCGCGTCGGCGGTTCCGCCGCCCTGGTCACGCTGCGCGGCCGGCTGGCCGCGGTGACCAATGAGCAACTGTGGAAGGCGGCGGCGCTGACGCTGTCGCCGCGCCGGCCGGTGGTGGAGAATGTCGAGATCGACGACCGCACCTACAGCGTGGTCAGCGTGCCGATCCGCGATGTCACCGGCGGCACGGTCGGCGCGCTCACCGCCCTGAAGGACGCCACCGAGAGCGCCAGCGCCACCCGCCGGCTGCGGCAGACCGCGGCGGCCAGCGCCCTGCTGCTGTCGCTTGCCGGGGTGCTCGGGCTCAATCTCTATCTGTGGCGCAGCTTCCGCCCGCTGGAGGCGGCGCTCGACGTGCTGCAGGGGCTGGCGCGGCGCGACGGCACGGCGGCGCCGGAAGAAACCCGGCGCGATGAGATCGGTCGCGTCATCGACGCCATCGCCGCCTTCCGCTCCAACGCCCAGGAGCTGGCCGAGACCCGCCGGCAGCGGGTGCGGGTACGGCTGCGGCAGGAGGAGGTGATCCGCCGCGAGCTGGAGGGCCTGGCCGATTCCATCGACCGCGACGACCGCGACGAGGTGCTGGCGCTGCTCGGCCCCACCGAGGCCGCCGACCGCACCGTGGCCGACGACCAGCTCCGGCGGCTGGCGCGGGTGATGCGCGACCTCTCCCGCCGCATCGCCGAGCAGCACGCCAAGCTCTCGACCATGGTGGTGGAGCTGCGCGACGCTTTGGTCAACAAGACCAAGCTGATCGGCATCCAGCAGGAGCTGGAGATCGCCCGGCAGGTGCAGCGCGCCATTCTGCCCAAGGGGGTGCCGGACGACGCCCGCATCGGCGTGCACGGCCATATGACGCCGGCGCAGGAAGTGGGCGGCGATTTCTACGACTACTTCATGATCGACCCGGACACGCTCGGCTTCGTCATCGCCGACGTTTCCGGCAAGGGCGTGCCGGCGGCGCTGTTCATGGCGATCACCCGCACGCTGTTGAAGACCACGGCGCTGTTCGAGCGCTCGCCCTCCGGCTGCGTGCGCCGGCTGAACGATCTGCTGGCGGCGGAAAACGAGCAGATGCTGTTCGTGACGCTGGTCTACGGCATTCTCGACCTGCCGAGCGGCCGCGTGACCTATGTCAATGCCGGGCACAACCCGCCCTATCGCGTCGGCACCGGCGAAGGCGACCGCGTCACCCCGCTGCCGGCCTATGGCGGCATGGCGATCGCCGTGGTGGAGGGGTTCAACTACACCGAGCAGACCTTCACGCTCACCCCCGGCGAAACGCTGTTCCTGTACACCGACGGCATCACCGAATCCTTCGACATCGACGACCAGCCGTTCGGCAATGAGCGGCTGGTGGCCCTGCTCGAAGCCGGCGCCGGTGCCGATGCGCGCGGGCTGACCGAAAACGTGCTGGACGGCGTGCACGCCTTCGAGCGCGGCGCGCCCCAGGCCGACGACATCACCTGCCTCGCTCTGCGCTACCACGGCGCGGCCGCGGGCCGCGAGGAGGCGCCGACCAACCGGCTGGAACTGCGCGTCGCCAACCGGCTGGAGGCACTGGCCCCGGCGCTGGAGCAGATCGAGGAGTTCTGCGCGGAGAACGGCGTGCCGATGCGTGCCATCCAGCACGTCACGCTGGCGCTGGACGAGTTGGCCACCAACATCATCTCCTATGCCTGGCCGGCCGGCGGCGACCATGCCTTGACGCTGACCCTGACCTATTCCTCCGGGCTGCTGGTGGCCGAGCTGGAGGACGACGGCGTGCCGTTCAACCCGCTGACGCTGGAGACGCCGGACCTCGACGCCTCGGTGGAAGACCGCCAGGTCGGCGGCCTCGGCGTGCATTTCGCCCGCACGCTGATGGACGATGTCCGCTATGAGCATCGCCAGGCGCGCAACCATTCCATCCTTCACAAATTTGCCGACAAGGACCGAGCCCGTGGCTGACGATGCAACCCGATCCCCGCTGGTGGTGACCCCGGCAAGTCGCCTGGACAGCGCCTCCTCCCCCGCCTTCGAGCAGGAACTGGCCGCGCGCGTGGCGGAAGGCGTCACGCGCGTGGTGCTGGACTTCTCGCAGGTCGCCTACATCTCCAGCGCCGGCCTGCGGGTGGTGCTGGTCACCGGCAAGAAGCTGAAGGCGGCCGGCGGCACGCTCGCCCTGGCCGGCCTCAAGGACAATTGCCTGGAGGTGTTCGAGATCAGCGGCTTCGTCGCGCTGTTCCCGCTCTTCGGCACGGTCGAGGAAGCCCTCGCCGCCGGCTGAAGGACATCACGCATGCCCCATCCCACCTTCGCACTGACGCGCCGCAGCCTGATGATGGGCCCGGCGCTCGTCCTCGGTGCCGGCCTGCTGCCGCGCCACGGCTTCGCACAGAGCCCGGCGGGCCGGCTCACCGTCGCCGCCGATTCCGAACCGCGCAATCTCAACCCCGCCATCGTCGCGTCCAACGGCGTGTTCTTCATCGCCAGCAAGGTGGTGGAGCCGCTGGCCGAGGCCTCCTTTGCCGGCCGCGACGGGCTGGTGCCGCGCCTGGCGCTGAGCTGGGAGGGCGCGCCGGACGGGCTTTCCGCCACCTTCGCGCTGCGGCCCGGGGTGCGCTGGCACGACGGGCAGCCCTTCACCTCGGCCGACGTCGCCTTCAGCGCGCTCGCGATCTGGAAGCCGCTGCAGAATTTCGGCCGCGTGGTGTTCAAGGATCTGGAGACGGTGGACACGCCGGACCCGCTCACCGCCGTCTTCCGCTTCAGCCAGCCGACGCCGTTCCAGCTCATCCGCAACGCCTTGCCCGCGCTCACCTCGGTGGTGCCGAAGCACCTTTACGAGGGCGGCGACATCCTGGCCAATCCGGCCAATCTCAAGCCGGTGGGCACCGGTCCCTTCGTCTTCGCCGAGCACAGGCCGGGCGAATATTACCGCCTGACCCGCAACCCCGCCTATTGGGGCGAGGGCCTGCCGCGGCTGAACGAGATCGTCTACCGCGTGCTGCCGGACCGCGCCGCGGCGGCGGGGGCGCTGGAGGCGCAGGAGATCCAGCTCGCCGCCTTCTCCGCGGTGCCGCTGGCCGACCTTGCCCGCATCGGCAAGGTGCCGGGCCTTGCCGTCGTCACCAAGGGCTATGAGGCGCTGACCTACCAGCTCGTGGTGGAGATCAACCACCGCCGCACCGAGCTGGCGGATGTGCGGGTGCGCCGCGCCATCGCCCATGCCATCGACAAGGAGTTCGTGGTCCGCACCATCTTCCTCGGCTATGCCCGCCCGGCCACCGGGCCGGTGCCGACCAACGACCTGCAATTCTACACCCCCGATGTCGACAGCTACCCGTTCGACCCCAAGCGCGCCGAGGCGCTGCTGGAGGAGGCCGGCTTCACCCGCGGCGCGGACGGCGTTCGCTTCCGGCTGCGGCTGCTGCCAGCGCCCTATTTCAACGAGACCCGGCAGTTCGGCGACTATCTGCGCCAGGCGCTGGCCACGGTGGGCATCGACGCCGCCATCGTCAACAACGACGCGGCGGCGCACCAGAAGGCGGTCTATGCCGACCATGATTTCGACCTCGCGGTCGGCCCGCCGGTGTATCGCGGCGACCCGGCGATCTCGACCACCATCTTGGTGCGCAGCGGCACGCCGGCCGGGGTGCCGTTCTCCAACCAGGGCGGCTTCGCCAATGCCGAGCTCGACGCGCTGATCGACCAGGCCGCCCGCACCATCGACCCGGCCGCGCGCATCGCGCTCTACAAGACGTTCCAGCAGGCGGTGACGCGCGAACTGCCGCTGATCAACGTCGCCGACTGGAGCTTCGTCTCGGTCGCCAGCACCAAGGTGAGCGACATCGCGAACAATCCGCGCTGGGCCGTGGCCAATTGGGCGGACACCGGCCTGGCGCCGTGAGGCGGAGGGTGCCGGCGCCACTGTCGCCAGGCTGCTGAATTTTGAGGCTATAGGCCGCTGGCCTGCGAATTGTTTATTCTTAAACGGCGCCGCTCCCGCATGTACTGTTATGTCAAACAGGCGGTACGGCATGAGACATCTCGATAGCGACGCATTGGCGGCGCTGGTGGCAGTGGCCGATTTCGGCAGCTTCACCGCCGCCGCCGAGCATCTCGGCAAGACGCAGGCAGCCGTCAGCATGAGCGTCGCGCGCTTGGAGGAGCGGCTGGGCAAGCGCCTGTTTGAACGCTCGCACCGGCGCGTCACCGCCACCGTCGCCGGCGAATGCCTCATCGGCTACGCCCGCAAGATGCAGACCATCGAAGCCGAGGCGCTGTCGGCGATGATGGATCGCGGCACCGAGAGCCGCGTGCGGCTGGGTATGCCCGATGACTTCGTCGGTACATTCGGCGACGCGCTGCTGCATCGGTTCGGCCCGCAGAATCGCAACATCTTCATTGACCTCACCTGCGACTTCTCCCGCAAGCTGCGGTTGATGATGGACAATGGCGAACTCGACGTCGCCGTCGTCACCCAGCATGCGGACGACCCCAAGGGCGAACTGCTCTGCTATGAAAAGCAGATCTGGTGCACCGGCCCGAACGGCTATCCAGAGCGCGAGGAATGCCTCCGGCTGGCGATGTTTTCGGAAGACTGCTGCGCACGACCGCGCGTCTTCGCCATTCTCGAGCGCTCGAACCGGCCGTGGCGTCTCGTCCACTCGTCGTCCCATGTGACCGGCATCCACCTGGCCGTGGCGTCCGGCAACATGCTCACCGTGTTGCCGGAGAGCGCCGTGCCGGCCGGCTGGCGGCGGCTCGGCGTCGCCGACGGATTGCCGGAACTGCCGGCTCTGCCGCTCGCGCTTCTTGTCAGCAAGACCGAGCGGTTGCCCGCCCGCAAGGTTGCGGCCTTCCTGCAGCGCGAGTTCCGTCGCGCCTATCAGCCGGCGGAAGGCGAGGAACTGTGGGTTCACGCCTCCCAAACCCCGCGCCTGGCGCCGCGGCACGGATAACACTCGCTTATGAAGCAATAAGAACTTGTTGAAGCAGGCTGCCCCATTGGCAATTGACGCACTGCAGCAAAGCTCGTCACACTGTCGTCAATAAGTCATCGAGGGGCCGGCCTGGACGGGCTTGCGCTGTGCCATCGGGTGCCGCGCGTGGATTCTTCTCGCCAAAGAAATTCCCAGGGTCGAATGTCCAAGGCTTCAGCTCGCAGCCGTGAGTAATATTGGATCTGGAGATTGAAATGCGTCTCGACCGCAGGACCTTCGTTGCTGGTGCAGCAGCGCTTTCCACTTTTGCGATTACGGGGCGTGCGCTGGCCGCGACGACCCTCAAGGTCGCTCATTCATCTCCCGAGGACAGCCTGGTGCAGAAGGCGCTGGTCATGTTCAAGGCCGATGTCGAAAAGCAGACCGGCGGCAGCATCAAGGTCACGATCTTCGCAAACGGCCTGCTGGGCGACGAAGGCCCGGTCAATGAGGCGGTCGGCGACGGCTCCATCGACATGGGCCTCGGCGGCGTGGTGGACGCGATCGACCCGCGCATGAGCGTGATCTCGCTTCCCTTCCTGTTCGACAGCTTCCCCAAGGTTCACGCCGTCCTCGATGGCCCGATCGGTTCGCAGCTCAAGGCGATGGCGCCTGCCAAGGGCTACGAGATCATCGGGATACTGGATTCCGGCTTCCGCAGCTTCACCAACAGCAAGCTGCCGATCACCAAGCCGGCCGACATGGCCAATCTCAAGATGCGGGTGCCGCCGATTCCGGTCGCGATCGAAACCATCAAGGCGCTCGGCGCGCTGCCGCAAGCCATTCCCTATGGCGAGGTCTACACGTCGTTGCAAAGCGGCGTGGTCGATGGCGCCGAGCCGGAGCTTCGTGATTTCTACGACGCCAAATGGTACGAGGCGCAGAAATTCCTGTCGCTTTCCAACTATATGTGGATGGCGAACTGGTGGTACGCCAACAAGGCCAAGCTCGACAGCCTGACCCCCGCCGAGCGCAAGGCCGTGACCGATGCGGCCACCCGCACGCAGGGCTGGTATCGCACCGCCATCATGGACTCCTATGCCGGCGTCATCGCCAAGCTCAAGGAGAAGGGCCTCAAGGTCAACGACGTCGACACCGCGCCGTTCGCCGCCATGGTCGGGCCGGTCTACGAGACCTTCTCGAAGGAATATGGCGCCGATCTCGTGAAGTCGGTGCGCGACGCGGCGTCCAAGGCGTGAGCGACACAGGCTCGCACGGCGCCGATTCGCTCGCGCGCATCGGCCGCGGCATCCATCTCGGCCTGTCATGGGCCGGGATGGCGAGCTTGGTGGTGTTGCTCTTCGCAACCGGCCTCGGCGTGGTCGGCCGCTATTTTCATATCAACAGCGTCACCTGGTCCTTCGAACTGCTGGGGATGATGTTCCTCTGGGTGACGGCGATCGGAACGGTGATCTCCGAGATCGTCGGGGAGAACGTCTCGGTGGACGGCACCACGGCGGATCGCGGCATCGTCTTCCGCACCTATCACGCTGTGGTCCTGCTGCTGGTGTCGATGGCGCTGGTCTGGAGCGGCTACGCCATGCTGAAGCGCACCGGCTTTATGCCGACCCCTGTCATGCGCATCCCGTCATGGACCATGCAGGGCATCGTGATCTTCATGGGGGTGTCCCTGGGTGTCATCGCGTTGCTGCGCCTGCTCCGCATAATCCGGTAGATCGCCATGACATTGCTCGTGCTTTTCGGCGTCTTCGCACTGACGCTCTACACCGGCGTGCCTGTCGCCTGGTCGATCGCCTTCTCCACGCTGGCGGTCATCATGCTCGGCTTCGTGCCGTTGCCGCCGGCCTGGTTCGCGCAACAGATTTTCAACGGCGCCAACTCGATCGCGCTGGCCTCGATCCCGCTGTTCCTGGTGGCGGGCGGCATCATGAACGAGGGCGGGCTGACACGTCGCATCATCAATCTGGCCGATGACCTGTTCGGCTGGATTCGCGGCGGCCTCGGCCTGGTCAATGTCGCGACCTGCATGATCTATGGCGGCATTACCGGCTCTGCGACCGCCGACACCGGAGCGGTCGGGTCGATCATGATCCCGGCCATGGTCGAGCGCGGCTACCCCAAGGATTTCGCCGCCGCCGTCACCGCCGCGGCCGGTACGCTCGGGATCATCATCCCGCCCAGCGTGGTGATGATCATGTATGGCGTCATCACCAACACCTCGATCGGCGGCCTGTTCGCCGCCGGCATCATTCCCGGCCTGATGCTGACCGTGACCTTCATGATCACCGCCTACTGGGTCGGCGTGAAAGAGAACTTTCCCAAGTCGCAAACGCGCCCCACCGTGGTCAGCTTCAGCAAGCATCTGGTGCGCGCCTTGCCCGCCGTGCTGATGCCCGTCGGCGTGCTCGGATCGATGCTGACCGGCGTCGCCACGCCCACCGAAGCAGCCTTCATCGCCGTGGTCTGGGCGCTGGTCGTCGGCGGGCTGCTCTATCGCGAGATGAACTGGGCCTCGTTCTGGAAGGTCGGCGACGAGACCGTGAAGATGACCGGCGCCATCATGATCATCTTGGCGGCATCCGTCCCGTTCTCGTGGATCCTCACCGTCGAGGAAGTGCCGTCCTGGACCGCACACCTGCTGACCGATCTCGGCGCGGGGCCGACCGTCACCGTGCTGCTGATCATCCTGCTGCTGACCTTTGTGGGCACATGGGCGGACCTCGGCCCCTCGCTGATCATCCTCGCGCCCATCGTGCATCCGATCGGCCTGGAGGCCGGCCTGCAGCCTTATCAGCTCGGCCTCATCTTCGTGGTCTCCGGCGGCATCGGCCTGTTCACCCCGCCGGTCGGAACCAACATCTTCGTGGTCTGCAACATCGCGAAGATCGGCGTGAACCCCGTCACCCGGCGCCTGATCCCGTTCTTCATCAGCAGCAATATCTGCCTGCTGATCATCGCCTTCGTGCCGGCCACCACCGAGTGGCTGCCGAAGTATTTCGGCTTCTGAACAGCCTCGATATCTGAACGTACGGAGTGAGTGGATGAGCGCGATGACCGTGCCTCTCGGCATATCCAGCCAGCCGCGGAGCCTGCCCGATGTCGATGGCGAGGCCTTCATCGTCGCGCGCAGCCAGGGCGCCCGCCTGATCGATGCCAAGGGACGCAGCTTCGTCGACTACGGCATGGCGATGGGCGCCACGCTGGTCGGCCATGGTCACCCTGCGGTGCGCGACGCCTGCATGGCGGCGTTCGAGGACGGCCCGATGCCGGGCTTCCGTCATCCGCGCGAGGAGGAGGCCGGCATCGCCTTGGCCCGCGTCGGCGGTGAACGCGTGTCGAAAGTCACCTTCGTCACCACTGGCACCGAAGCCGTGCATCTGGCCTGTCGCATCGCGCGGGGCACCACCGGCCGGCGCATCGTGGCCAAGGCGGTGGGCGGCTATGATGGCTGGCTCGATGCGCTGCGGCTCGGGCTCGTCGGCTCGCCGGAAGCCGAACGCTCCAACAACCGAATCGTCCGGGAAGAGATGACGCTGTTTCGCGTCAACGAGATCGCCGACATCGAGCAGATGTTCGACGAGCTCGGACCCGATCTCGCCGCCATCCTGGTCGAACCGATGCTCGGCAACACCGGATGCGTGGTCCCCGAGCGCGCTTTCTTCGAACGGCTTACCGAACTCGCGCGGGCCAATGGCACGATGATCATCGCCGACGAGGTGATGGTGGGCCTGCGTCGTGGCGTGACGCTGGTGTCCGAATCCCTCGGCCTCGTGCCAGACCTGGTAACGATGGGCAAGGCCATCGGCAGCGGCGTTCCGGTGGCGGCCGTACTCGGCACCCCCAAGGCGTTCGAGGTGGTCGAGAGCGGCGAGGTCATGCGTTTCGGCACCTATCACGGCAACCCGCTGGTTACCGCGGCCGTCACGGCGACGATGAAGCTGCTCGAACCCCAATCCTACGCCCGGCTGGACGCCTACGGCGCCACGTTGCGGGCCGCCATGGTCGAGATTTTCGCCGGACAGGGCATTTCCGTCACCACCTCGGGCTTCGATTCGGTGTTTTCCATCTGGTTCACCGACATCGCGCCAAAGACCTATGACGAGGCCAAGGCCAAGCTGCGTCCCGAGGCAACGGCGCAGGTCTACGAGACGCTCCGGCGTCATGGCGTGGTAGCATTGCCCTCGCCCTGGGGGCGCTTCTTCATCTCCTTCGCCCATGGCGACGCTGAAATGGAACGCACGCGCCGGGCACTGGAAGCCGCCGCCCGCGACCTCGCCCGGTCGGGCTTCAAGGGATGAGCACCGCCGAGCGACGGTTTCGCGTCCTGGTCACCGGGGCCAGCCGCGGCATCGGTGCCGCCATCGCGGCAAAGCTCGCCCGCCAGCATGGCGAAAGGCTGGTCATCGCCATTGCCGGCCATCGCGAGAGCCCGGCGCTGGAGGCCGCGTCGCAGATGCTGCGCCGGCTTGGCGCGAGCGTCACCACCCTGGCCGGCGATCTCGCCGACATCGACGTCCCGCCCCGGCTGGTGGCCCAGGCCCGCGCCTTCTGCGGCGGGCTCGATGGCGTGGTCGCAAATGCCGGCATCACCGCCCCCGGTCCGCTCGCCAGCCTTGGCCTCGCGGATTGGGAGCAGTTGTTCGCGGTCAATGTACGGTCGGCCTGGCTGCTGGCCAGGGCGGCGCATGACGATCTTGCGGCCAGCGGCGGCGCCTTCGTCGCCGTCGCCTCGGCATCCGGCATGGCGCCGCACCCCGGCATGGGCGCCTATTCCTCCACCAAGGCGGCGCTGATCATGCTGTGCCGCCAGTTGGCGCAGGAATGGGCCCCCGAGGGCATTCGGGTGAACAGCGTCTCTCCCGGCATGATCCGCACCACCCTTACCGAGGCGATCTACCGCAACACGGATGTCGCCGCCGAGCGCAACCGTATCGTGCCGCTGGGCCGCGTCGGCCAGGCGGACGATGTCGCGGGCGCCGTGACGTTCCTGCTTGGTCCGGACGCCGGTTTCATCGTCGGCCAGAACCTGTGCATGGACGGCGGCTACACCGAATCCAGCCTGGGGCGCATTCCCGGCCTTCCCCGCTCGGCCTGATCCGCAAAGTCGAGGCGCGACCTGATCTGGGCGATCTCATCGAGAAGCCGGGGATGCCTGAGGCCGCCGGCCCCCGCCGCTCGACGGCGCCCCGCGCTTCTGCGACCATCGCGTCCCCTCACGCCATGCGGACCCGCAGACGGAGCTGAATGACTCGCGCGCTTGCCCTCGCCGGCCGCCGGCTCGTCGCCGCGGTGCCGGTGCTGCTCATCGTCGCCATCGGCTGCTTCGCGCTGCTGGAGGCGGCGCCCGGCGATGCGGTGGATGCCTATGTCGGCGCCACCGGCGGCGATGCCGGGCTGATGCAGGCGCTGCGCGAGCGCTGGGGGCTGGAGGGCGGCCCGCTGCCGCGGCTCGGGCACTATCTGTGGTCGCTGGCCCACCTCGATCTCGGCCACTCCGTTGCCTTCGCCCGGCCGGTGCGCGATATCGTGCTGGAGCGGCTGCCGAACACGCTGCTGCTGATGGGCGCGGCCACCGCGCTCGCCTTCGGGCTCGGCACCGGCCTCGGCATCCTCGCCGGCGCCCGGCCCGGCAGCGTGCGCGACCGTGCCCTCTCCATCAGTGCGCTCGCTCTCCATGCGGTGCCGGGCTTCTGGCTCGGCCTCGTCCTCATCCTGCTGTTCTCGGTGCAGCTGCGCTGGCTGCCGGGCTCCGGCATCGAGACCGTGGCCTCCGGCCTCACGGGCACCGCCCGCGCACTCGACATCGCCCGCCATCTGGTGCTGCCGGTGGCGGCGCTGGGGCTGATCTATCTGGCTTTGTATCTGCGGGTGATGCGCGCGGGCATGGTGGAGGTGTGGCCGCAGGATTTCATCCGCGCCGCGCGGGCACGCGGGCTGTCGCGCCGGGCCATCGTGCTCGGCCATGTGGCGCGCAATGCGCTGCTCCCGGTGGTCACGCTGCTCGGCCTGCAGGCCGCCGCCATGTTCGGCGGCAGCGTGGTGGTGGAAAGCGTGTTCGCGGTGCCGGGTCTCGGCCGGCTGGCGCATGAGGCGGTGGCGGCACGGGACACCCCGCTGCTGCTCGGCATCATTCTGGCGAGCGCCGTGCTGGTGCTTGCGGTCAATCTGGCGGTCGATCTCATCTATGCCGCGCTGGACCCGCGCGTCGGCGCGGCGGAGCGGGCATGATCGGCCGGCTGCGCAGCCTTGAGGGCGTGCTGGGCACCGCCTTGCTGCTGATGCTGGCAACTGGGGCGCTGCTGGCGCCGGTGCTGGTGCCGCACGATCCGCTCGCCATCGTCGCCGGCCCGCTGCTGCCGCCCTTCGCGGATTGGTCGGTGCCGCTCGGCACCGACCGGCTCGGCCGCGACGTGCTGGCCGGCCTGCTCTACGGCGCCCGCGTCTCGCTGCTGGTCGGGCTCAGCGCGGCCGCGGCGGCGCTGGTGGTCGGTGCGGCGGTCGGCACCGCGGCGGGCTTTGCCGGAGGGCTCATCGACGAGGCGCTGATGCGCATCGTCGATGCGTTCCAGACCGTGCCGGGCTTTCTGCTGGCGCTCGCCTTCGTCAGCGTCGCCGGCCCTTCGCTCGGCGTCGTGGTCGCCGCTATCGCGCTCGCCGCCTGGCCGGCACCGGCGCGGCTGGTGAGGGGCGAGGTGCTGAGCCTGCGGGAGCGCGATTTCGTCGCCAGCGCCCGCGTCATCGGCATGCACCCGCTCGCCATCGCGCTGCGCGAGGTGCTGCCGAATGCGCTGCCACCGGCGCTGGCGCTAGGCGCCACCATCGTCGCCGGAGCCATCCTCACCGAGGCCGCCCTGGCGTTTCTCGGCCTCGGCGATCCCAACCAGGCGAGCTGGGGCGGAATGATCGCGGAAGGGCGCACCGTGCTGCGCACCGCGCCCTTCCTCTCGCTCATTCCCGGCGCCGCGCTGGTCGCCACTGTCATCGGCGTGCACCTGGTGGGCGAGGGCGTGGCACAGCGCCGGACCGTGCCGTGACCCCGCTCTGCGTCGTCGAGGGCTTGCGCGTGCGCTATGCCGGGGCACTGAGCGCGGCGCTCGACGGCGTCGACCTGACGCTGCGGCCCGGCGCGCCGCTGGCGGTGATCGGGGAAAGCGGCTCCGGCAAGAGCACGCTCGCTTTGGCGCTCGCCGGCCTGCTGCCGGGCGATGCGCAGACCGAGGGGCGCCTGCTGTGGCCAGCAGGGGCGCTGCGGCCGGGGCGCGATATCGGCCTGGTGTTCCAGGACCCGTGGTCGAGCCTCGATCCGGTGCTGAGCATCGGCCACCAGATCGGCGAGGTGCTGGCCGCCCATCTCGGCCTGAAGGGCGCCGCGGCGCGGGCGCGGGCCCAAGAGCTGCTGGCGCGGGTGCAGCTCGATTCCGGCCTGCTGCAGGCCTATCCGCACCAGCTCTCCGGCGGCCAGCGCCAGCGCGCCGCCCTTGCGCTCGCCATCGCCGCCCGCCCGCGCCTGCTGATCGCCGACGAGCCGACCAGCGCGCTGGATGCCGTGGTGCAGGCCGCCATCCTCGCCCTCATCGCGGAGCTGTGCGCCGCGCAGGGCATGGCGCTGCTGTTCGTCACCCACGACATCGCGCTCGCCGCCGGCCTTGCCGCCCACATTCTGGTGCTCAAGGACGGCCGCACGGTGGAGAGCGGGCCGGCTCGCGCCGTGCTGCGGGCGCCGAAGGCGGACTATACGCGCCGCCTGATCGCCGCCCATCTCGGCCTCGATACCCCCGGTCCTTCGCGCCCCGCCGCACCGCGCCCGCTGTTGTGCGCCACCGGGCTGCACAAGCGCTATCGCCGCGGCGGAGAGCCGGTGGCGGCGCTGGACGGGGTCAGTATCGAACTGGCCGCCGGCGAGACGCTGGCGCTGGCCGGCGCTTCCGGCAGCGGCAAGTCCACGCTGTGCCGGGTGCTGCTGCGCCTTACCGAGCCCGACGCCGGCACGCTTCACCTCGGCGGGCTCGATCTGCGGGCACTGCGTGGCCGGGCGCTGCGGGCGGCGCGCCCGCGCGTGCAAATGGTGTTTCAGGACCCGCTGGCGGCGTTCAACCCGCGCGCCACCGTCGGCCGCGTGCTGGCCGATCCGCTCCGGGTGAACGCTCTGGTGCCGGCCCGCGCGATCCCGGCGGCGGTGGCCGGCCTGCTGGCCGAGGTCGGCCTGCCGGCGGCGCTGGCGGCGCGCCCGGTGCGGGCGATCTCCGGCGGCCAGCGTCAGCGCGTCGCCATCGCCCGCGCGCTAGCCACCGGGCCGGAGCTCATCGTGCTAGACGAGCCGGTATCGGCGCTGGACACGCTGGTGCGCGCCGAAATTCTCGCTCTGCTCGCCGCGCTCCAGCAGCGGCGCAACGTCGCCTATCTGCTGGTGACGCACGATCTCGGCGTGGCGCGGGCGCTGGCGCACCGGCTGGCGGTGATGGACCGCGGCCGCATCGTCGAAGAGGGGCCGGTGGAGAGCGTGCTGGCGGCACCGCAATCCGTGGCGGCAAGGGCGCTGATCGCGGCGGTGCCCGATCTGCGCGCGGTCTCCAAGCTTTGAGCCGTCATCCTAAGGGGCAGCCCCTCGTAAGCCGTCATCCCGGCCGGAGCGCAGCGCAGAGCCGGGATCGTTATCCGAGCGAACCTCCCGGACGATCCCGGCTCGGCCTTCGGCCGTCCGGGATGACGCCGGAAGAGGAGCCGCTCACGCCAGCAAATCCTTCACCGGCTTTGTCGGGGCGCTTTCCGGGAACACCGTCTCCGCCAGCACCTTTTCCGAGAGGCCGAGATGGTCCGCCAGCACGCCCTTGAGAATGCTGCGCAAATCCGTCGTCGGGGCGAGGTCGCGCTGCTGGTACAGCGCGGCGGGGCCGAGCCCCGGCCAGTCGGCGATCACCCGGCCGCCCTTCACCGCGCCGCCGGCCAGAAAGGCGACCGTGCCGGTGCCGTGATCGGTGCCCTCGGTGCCGTTGGCGGCGGCGGTGCGGCCGAATTCGGTGGCGGCCACCACCACGGTGTCGCGCCACGCCGGGCCAAGCGTGGTGCGCAGCGCGTCCACCGCAACGTCCAGCCCGCCGAGCAGGCTGGACAGCCGGCCGCCGTTCGGGCCTTCGCCGGCATGGGTGTCCCAGCCGTCGAACGACAGCGCGGCCAGCCGCGGCCCGTCCGGCCGCGCCAGCAGCCGCCCGGCGCCCTCGGCGGCGGCGATGAAGGCGCGCGGCAGCCCGCCGCCTTTTCCCTTCGGCGGCGCGTCGCCCATGGTCATGCGGTCGGCGGCGGCGGCGGTGCGCAGCGCCCTGGCGAGCTGCTCGTCGCTGTGGTCGTACAGCTCCTGCAAGCGCGCCACGGTGTCGGGCGCCACTTCGGGCAGCACGGCGGGCGACCAGTTCATCACCGGGGCGGGCCCGCGCAGGATCAGCGGCACCATCGGCCCCACCGCCAGCCCACCCTGCGCCGCCACCCGGTCGCCGGCCGGCAGCGCGGCGGCGGCACGGTTCAGCCAGCCGTCCAGCGTGGCACCGGGGCCGGCATGGCCGCTCTCCAGCACGTCCTGGCCGTCGAAATGCGAGCGGTCGCGATAGGGGGTCGCCACCGCATGCACCAGCATCGCCTCGCCGGAATGGTAGAGGCCGTGAAATTTCGGCATGGCGGCGTTCAGCGCGAAATGCCCGTCGAGCGGCAGCGCCGCGCCGGCGCCCTCGGTCGGCACCGCGAGCGGGCCGCGCAGCGCGGCATAGGTCGGGTCGCCCACCGGCGGCACCACGGCGAGCCCGTCGAGCGCGCCGCGCAGCACCAGGACGATGAGACGCGGATCACGCTCGGCGGCATGGGCGAAGCGCGGCAGGCGGGCCCAGACGGTGAGGGTGGCGGCGCCGAGCAGGATGTGCCGGCGGCTGAACGGCGAATGCGGCATGGCGTCATCTCCACAGGAAGGGGGGCGACAGAACGAGCAGCGCAAAGGCTTGCGGCCGGCTCTCCGCGCGCATCACCGCCTGGCGGGTCTGGGCGTCGAGCCGCGGCCCCAGCAGGTCGAGCGCACGGGCGGGCGGGTCGTCGAGAACGAGCCCGCGGCCGAATTCATTGGCGATGTCGAGCCGGGTATCCAGCCCGTCCGGCGACAGCCAGTTCGCGGTGTCGTCGGGATAGCCCTTGGGCGCCGGCACCTCCCACGGGCCGTGGCCCAGCGCGCGCAGCGAACGCAGCAGCAGCTGCGTCGGCGGGCGCGTGCCGGCACCGCGCGCCATCGCCACCATCCAATCCCAGGGCGAGCGCATCTTCTGCGCCTTCATCTGCCAGCAGTCCGGCGCCTCGATCAGCACCTGCGCCAGCGCGCGCAGATCGCCGTCGGTCTCGCGGAAGCGGGTCTCCAGCCGCGCCACCAGATCGGGCGGCGGCGTGTCGGACACCATGTGCGCGGCGAGCTTGCGGGCGATGTGGCGGGCGGTGGCGGGGTGGCGGGCGATGTCGGCGAGCACGCCCTCGCCCTGCGCCAGCCCAGCCTGCCCGTAGCGGCGGCCCAGCACCTCGTGGTCGCCCGGCTCGTGCCGGCCCGCCTCGAACGCGAAGCGCCCCAGCGCCTCGTCCGGCGCCTTGTCACCGGAGCGCACGGTCCAGCCGGTGAGGATGTTGGCGAAGGCAGTCACATCCGCCTGGCCATAGCCGCCATCGACGCCGAGCGTGTGCAGTTCCAGGATCTCGCGGGCGAGATTCTCGTTCAGGCCGCGGCCGGAACGTTGGCCGAACGCCGATTTCGGTCCGGCGGAAACGTTGTTGTCGAGATAGAGCAGCATGGCCGGGTGCTTGGACACCGCGTCCAGCATGTCCTGGAACCGGCCGAGCACATGCGGGCGGATCGCCTCGCGCTCATAGGCGCCGGCCATCACCTTCACCTGGCCGCCCTTGTCGGCGGAAATGGCGAAATGGTTGGACCAGAACGCAACCAGCCGCTCGACGAACCCCACCGGCGCGGCACAGGCGCTGGCGAAGCGCGCCTCCACTTCGGCCTGGTAGGTCGGCCCGGCCGGGCTCTCCGGCGGGCGCAGCGGGGCCATGCCGTCGATCATTACGGGCGCGGGGCGTTCGCGGGCGGCGCGCAGCGCTTTCTGGGTGAGGTATTCGGAGCGATAGGCGGCGCGGCCGGTGAGCAGGGTCGCCCCATCCATCAGCGGCGTCGCCGGGTCGTCGATCTCGGCGCGCAAGGCGCCCACGGGGTCGCGCGCCACGGCCTCGCGATCGCCCGGACGGGCGCCGAGGCCGAAGCGATTCAGGACGATGATGCTTCGTGTATCGCGGTCGAGACTGCTGGTATCCGGGCTGCTTGCCATGCCGGGCTCCCGCCGAGCTGCTGCACTGCCCCCGACGCGCTGCCGTGGTGCGGCAGCGCGTTATTCCCTGGCCCGATCCAACGATTGCAAGGCTTCGCGGCGAGAATGAGGTGCGCCGCGCCTGACGCTGATCAGTAGGAGCGGGACGAGCCGTTTAGGGGCGCGTCCTTGCCCTTGTAGAACGGCGCGAAGATCGGCTCGAACATCGGCTTGCGGGTGTTCTGCTGCACCTGCTTTTTGCGGATCTGGTTCCGCTCGACCACGTCGCGCTTTTCCACGCTGCCGATAGTGGGCAGCTTCTGGGCGGCGTGCGCGACCGGAGCCGCGGCGAAGACGAGGGTGGCGGCAACGGCGGCACCCATGAGCTTGTAGATCATTTCAGCCTCCTGAAAGAGTGTGTGCCTCGACAACGCGTTACCCCGCCAATGGTTGCGTTGGGGAAGCACATCGGCATCGGCGATTTTTTCCGCCATGCTGTCGGAGCCGCCGCCCGCCGGCCGTCCTTGACGCAAGGACCGCCGGAGGCACGCCGGCACGGGAGGGAAAAATGGCGAAACGGCTGCTCATCCTGCTCGGCACCCGCAAGGGCGCGTTCATTCTGGAAGGCGACGCGGAGCGCCGTTCCTTCAACCTGCGCGGTCCCTATTGCGAGACCTGGCCGATCAACCATGTGATCGGCGATGCTACCACCGGCATCATCTACGGCGCTGGCGGCAATGAATGGTTCGGCCCGGCGATCTGGCGCTCGGACGATTTCGGCGCCAGCTGGACGCATTCGAGCGAAGGGCTGGCGTACGGCGAGGGAGAGCCGCCGGTGAAGTCGGCCTGGAGCCTCGCCGCCGACCGCGGCCGGCTGTTCGCCGGCGTCGAGCCCGCCGGCCTGTTCCGCAGCGTCGACCAGGGCCGCAGCTTTACCGAGATCGGCGCCCTGCGCGCCCACCCCTCGCGCTCCGGCTGGAACCCCGGCGGTGCCGGGCTGATCCTGCATTCTCTGGTGCCGCACCCGCGCGACGCCCGGCAGCTCTGGGTCGGCATCTCCGCCGCCGGCGTGTTCCACACCGAGGATGACGGGCAGAGCTGGACGCCGCGCAACCGCGGCACCCGCGCCGACTACATGCCGGAGGGCCAGAATTATCCGGAGTTCGGCCAGTGCGTGCATTGCCTGGTGATGGCGCCGGGCGAGCCGGAGCGGCTCTACCAGCAGAACCATTGCGGCATGTATCGCAGCGACGATGGCGGCCGCGTCTGGCACAGCATCGAGGCCGGCCTGCCCTCCACCTTCGGCTTTCCCGCCGCCGCCCATCCGCGCGACCCGGACACGCTGTTCCTCATCCCGCTCAATGGCGACAGCATCGGGCGTTTCATGCCGAAGGCGCGCGCCGCGGTCTGGCGCTCGCGCGACGGCGGCGCGAACTGGCAGGCGCTGCGCGACGGCCTGCCGCAGGAGAACGCCTATTTCGGCGTGCTGCGCCAGGCCATGGCGGTGGATACGCTGGAGCCCGCCGGCCTCTATTTCGGCACCGGCTCCGGCAGTCTCTATGCCAGCCGCAATGAGGGCGAGAGCTGGAACTGCATCGCCCAGCACCTGCCGGTGATCTCCTCGGTGGAAACCCTGCTGGTCGACCAATGAGCACGGCACCGCCGGTGCTGGTGCGGCTGCCGTCGCATCTGGTGGCGCTGTTTCCCGGCGCCGAACCGCGCGTGGCGCTCCAGGCGACAACGGTCCGCGAGTTGATTGAGGCGCTCGACGCCCGCTGGCCCGGCATGCGCGACCGGCTCTGCGACAGCAGCCCGGCGGTGCGCCGCCACATCAACATCTTCGTCGAAGGCCGGCGCGCCCGGCTCGACACCGCGCTCGCGCCGGGCGCCGACGTCTTCATCATCACGGCCATCAGCGGCGGCTGAACTGTCCCACCGGCGTCAAACAATATCGGCATCGACGGAACGTCACGCCGCACAGCGAATTGGTAGTCATGGCGCGCCGCGATGATGAGCGGTGGTAATTGCGGTCTCGTGCGCACGCCGATACCATTCAGAAGGAACCATCACCATGGGTCTGTTTACCAAAGACATCAAGACATTCGACGATCTGTTCGTCCACACGCTGCGCGACATCTATTATGCCGAACAGCAGATCGCCAAGGCATTGCCGGGCATGGTCGAAAAAGCGTCCAACGCACAGCTCAAATCCGGCTTCCAGACGCACCTCACCGAGACCAGGACGCACATCACCCGCCTGGAGAAGGTGTTCGCCATGCACGGCGTCGAGGCCAAGGGCGTGAATTGCCCCGCCATTGACGGCATTCTGGAAGAGGCCGGCGAGATCGCCGGTGAGGTCGACGACAAGGAAGTGCTGGACGCCGCCCTCATCGCCGCCGCGCAGGCGGTGGAGCATTACGAGATCACGCGCTACGGCACGCTGATCGCCTGGGCCAAGCAGCTCGGACGGGCGGATTGCGCCAGCGTGCTGGCCCAGACGCTGGAGGAGGAGAAGCGCACCGACCTCAAGCTGTCCGAGCTCGCCGAATCGAAGATCAACCTCCAGGCGGCGGAATAACCCACCTCCGCGGGCCGACCTCCCGCGCGCCCGCCGCCTGTTGACGCGGCGGGCGCACCTCCCCATGGTGCGCCGCAAATCGACGGGCGCTTAGGGGAGTTGCCGAGAATGTCCGACTGGCCGGTCTACGCGCATATCGACGGTCCCATCGTGATGATCGGCTTCGGGTCGATCGGGCGCGGCACGCTGCCGCTGATCGAGCGCCACTTCACCTATGACCGCGCGCGCTTCACCGTCATCGATCCGGTCGACGACGACAGCGCCCTGCTGGAAAAGCACGGCGTGCGCTACGTGCAGGCCTCGGTGACCCGCGACAATTATCGCGACCTGCTCACCCCGCTCATCCTTGAGGGCGGCGGCCAGGCGTTCGTCGTCAATCTTTCGGTCGACACCTCCTCGGTTGATCTCATGAAGCTCGCCCGCGAGCTCGGCGCGCTCTACATCGATACCGTGGTCGAGCCGTGGGAGGGCTTCTATTTCGACCGCTCCGCCGGCCCCGAGGCGCGCACCAATTATGCGCTGCGCGAGACCCTGCTGGCGGAAAAGCGCCGCAGTCCGGGTGGCCCCACCGCGGTGTCCACCTGCGGCGCCAATCCCGGCATGGTGTCCTGGTTCGTCAAGCAGGCGCTGCTCGACATCGCCACCGAGACCGGCCTCGCCTTCGAGGAGCCGACCACGCGCGAGGGCTGGGCGGCGCTGATGCAGGCCGCAGGCGTTAAGGGCGTGCACATCGCCGAGCGCGACACCCAGCGCGCCCGCGACCCCAAGCCCGCCGACATCTTCGTCAACACCTGGTCGGTGGAAGGCTTCGTCTCCGAGGGCTTGCAGCCGGCCGAACTCGGCTGGGGCACGCACGAAGCCTGGGTGCCGGAAAAAGGCCGCTTCCACGCCGCCGGCTGCGGCGCGGCGATCTATATTCTCCAGCCTGGCGCCAACACCCGCGTGCGGAGCTGGTGCCCGACGCCGGGGGCGCAGTACGGCTTCCT
>JBGGNI010000192.1:0-11095 GCA_041287585.1 Xanthobacteraceae bacterium | reverse complement strand
CGCTTCTCGGTCCAGCCGAGCGAATGCGTCTCCTGTCCGATGGCGAGGCCCATGAGCTCGTGCCACGCGGGGTGGAACTCGATCTCGTCGACCCGGTTGCCGAACCGGTCATGGCTCCGAAGCTCCTGGGTATGCCGGTTCGCCTGCCTGGCGAGGAGCTGGACATGGGCGCTGCCGACCGTGCGGCCGGTCTCGGAAAGCCTCGGCTCGGCCCATTCGGCGCCGAAGGCACGCACGATCCGTTGCAACGTCGGGTCGGTGGCGTAGGCATCGTAATCGGCGAGCGGCGGCGGCTGGTTCAGGACCTCGTGGGTCGCGTAGCCGTAGCGGTCGAGCATCCGAAATCTCCTTCGAAGCGGCGCTTCCCCTGGAACGCATCTTGCGTCTAAGCTTCCGCCAAGACAACGAAGCGCGAGGCGCGATGGGCCGGCGGGCGTTCGACGAGATGGCGGGCATGCCGAACGGGCATGCGCCCGAGGCTGTCCGCTCGGCCTACGCGACCCTGAAGGAATGGCTCGATACCTCGCCGCCGGAGTTCTTCGACACCCGCCGCAGCCAGGCCGAACTGTTCTTCCGCCGCATCGGCATCACCTTCGCGGTCTATGGCGACACCGATGCCCAGGAACGGCTGATTCCATTCGACATCATCCCCCGCGTGCTGACGGCGGCCGAATGGGGCCGCCTCGCCAAGGGGCTGGAGCAGCGCGTCAAAGCGCTCAACATGTACATCAAGGACGTCTATTCGCGCCGCGACGTGCTGCGTGCCGGCATCGTGCCGGAGGACCTCGTCTATCAGAACCCGGTGTTCCGGCCGGAAATGAACGGCCAGAAGGTGCCGCACGACCTCTATGTGCACATTGCCGGCATCGATGTGGTGCGGGTGGACGCCGACACCTTCTACGTGCTGGAAGACAATGCCCGCACGCCCTCCGGCGTGTCCTACATGCTGGAGAATCGCGAAATCATGCTCCGGCTGTTTCCGGAGCTGTTCACCGAGAACCGGGTGGCGCCGGTCGAGAACTACACCGACGAATTGCTGGCGACGCTGAAGTCGCTGGCGCCGGAGACCGCGAGCAGCGACCCGGTGGTGGCGGTGCTGACCCCCGGCATCTTCAATTCGGCCTATTACGAGCACTCCTTCCTGGCCGACAAGCTCGGCGTCGAGCTGGTGGAAGGGCGCGACCTCTTCATCAAGAACGACGTCGTCTATATGCGCACCACCGAGGGGCCCAAGCGCGTCGACGTGATCTATCGCCGGCTCGACGACGATTTCATCGACCCCCTCGCCTTCCGCCCGGACAGCGTGCTCGGCGTGCCGGGCCTGATGAGCGCCTACCATGCCGGCAACGTCACCCTCACCAATGCGGTGGGCACCGGCGTCGCCGACGACAAGGCGGTCTACAGCTATATGCCGGAGATCGTGCGCTTCTATCTCGGCGAGGAGCCGATCCTGAAGAACGTGCCGACCTGGCGCTGCCGCGAGCCCGACCACCTGAAATACGTGCTCGACCATCTGGACGAGCTGGTGGTGAAGGAAGTGCACGGCTCGGGCGGCTACGGCATGCTGATCGGCCCGCGCGCCAGCAAGGCGGAGATCGAGCTGTTCCGCAACAAGCTGAAGCAGGATCCGAGCAATTTCATCGGCCAGCCGACGCTCGCGCTCTCCACCTGCCCGACCTTCGTCGACGAAGGCGTGGCGCCGCGCCATGTCGATCTGCGGCCCTTCGTGCTCAGCGGTTCGGACCGGGTGCGGATCGTGCCCGGCGGGCTGACGCGCGTCGCGTTGCAGAAGGGCTCGCTGGTGGTGAATTCGAGTCAGGGCGGCGGCACCAAGGACACCTGGGTGTTGCACGACTGATACCGCAGGCTGCGGAACCGGAAGGGAGGGTCTATGCCGATCGAGACATGGCTCGCCTTTGTCGCCGCTTCGGCGGTGCTGCTGCTGATCCCTGGGCCCACCATTCTGCTGGTGGTGTCCTATGCGCTCGGCGGCGGGCGCAAGGTCGCGCTGCCGATGGCGGCCGGCGTCGCGCTCGGCGACTTCACCGCCATGACGCTCTCCATGCTCGGCCTCGGCGCGCTGCTCGCCACCTCGGCGGCGCTGTTCGCCGTGCTGAAATGGATCGGCGCCGCCTATCTGGTGTATCTCGGCATCAAGCTGTGGCGCGCCGGCGCGCAGGGGCTCTCGCCGGCCGGCCGCGCGCCGTCGCGGCCCGGCCGCATGCTGCTGCATGCCTGGCTGGTGACGGCGTTGAACCCCAAGGGCCTCACCTTCTTTATCGCCTTCCTGCCGCAATTCGTTGATCCGGCGGGAGACTTCCTCTCGCAGATGCTGGTGTTCCAGGTCACCTTCCTGGTGCTGGCCTCGCTCAACGCTTTCGGCTACGCCTTCGCGGCCGGCCGCGCTCGCGCGGCCATCGCCCATTCCCGCCTCATCGTCGCCGTCAACCGCATCGGCGGCGCCCTGCTGATCGGCGCCGGCATTGCCACCGTGGCCTGGCGCAACGCCAAATAGAACGGGTCCCATGCTCTCCCGCACCGCCGACAATCTGTACTGGCTCGCCCGCTACATGGAGCGCGCCGAATGCCTTGCCCGCATTCTCGACGTCACCCAGCGTCTGGCGCAATTGCCGGCCGCCTATGGCGGCTCCACCAATGAATGGAACTCGGCGCTGCTCACCGCCGGCTGCGCCGAGCTGTACGCCCAGATCCATGGCGACGAGGTCGACGAGGCCCGCGTGGTGGCGTTCCTCGCCTTCGAGCCGTCCAACCCCTCCTCCATCCGCAACTGTTTCGAGATCGCCCGCACCAATGCCCGCTCGGTGCGCACCGCGCTGACCATCGAGATGTGGGAGACCATCAATTCCGCCTGGCTGGAGCTGAAGCGCTATTCCACCAAGAGCATGACGCGCGAGGAGCTGGCCCGCTTCCTCAACTTCGTCAAGGAAACCTCGCTGCGCTTCGACGGCGCCGCCTACCGCACCATGCTGCGCAACGACGCCTTCTGGTTCTCGCGCGTCGGCATGTACATGGAGCGCGCCGACAACACCGCGCGCATCCTGGACGTGAAGTACCATGTGCTGCTGCCGGAGCCGGAACGGGTGGGCGGGCCGCTGGACTATTTTCAGTGGGCCTCGATCCTGCGCTCGGTCTCCGCGCTCACCTCGTTCCACTGGGTCTATCGCCAGAGCGTCAAGCCCTGGCTGGTCGCCGACCTGCTGATCCTGAACGGCCAGATGCCGCGCTCGATGACCAGTTGCTACCAGAATATTTCGCGCTATCTGGACGAGATCGCCGCCTATTACGGCCGGCAGGGCGTGTCGCAGCGGCTCGCCCGCTCCAGTCTCACGCGGCTGGGCAACAGCCGTATCGAGGAGGTGTTCCAGAACGGGCTGCACGAGTATATCGACACCTTCATCAGCGAAAACAACCGGCTCGGCGCCGCCATCTCCGAGCAGTATCTGGTCTGAACCGTTCCATGCGTATTCATGTCAGCCACGCCACCTCCTATCGCTACGATCCGCCGGCGCTCGGTGCGATCCAGGTTCTGCGGCTGACGCCGCGCAACCACCAGGGCCAGTATGTGCTGTCCTGGCGCATCGACGTCTCGGAGGGCTGCCGGCTTCAGGCCCATGAGGATGCGTTCGGCAATCTCAGCCACACCTTCGCGGTGGAAGGCCCGCTGTCGGAGCTGCGCGTCTCGGTCGAGGGCGAGGTGGAGACGCAGGACACCGCCGGCGTGGTGCTGGGCAGCGTGGAGCGCTTTCCCCCCTCGCTTTATCTGCGCCAGACCGAGCTCACCGAGCCGGGCCCGGCGCTGCGCGGCTTCGCCGAGCAGGCGGCCATCGGCGGCGACCCGCTCGGCCGGCTGCATGCCTTGATGGCCGAGCTGCACGAATCGATGAGCTTCGAGCCGGACCCCGCGCTCGCGGTCGGCACGGCGGCGGCCGCCTTCGCGCAGAAGCGCGGCGCCTGCCAGGACTTCGCCCACGCCTACATCGCCTGCGCCCGGCATCTGGGCATTCCGGCGCGCTATGTCAGCGGCTACCGGCTGGACGACGCGCCCGGCACGCCGAGCGAGACCGGCCATGCCTGGGCGGAAGCCTATGTCGACGGCTTCGGCTGGGTTGCGTTCGATTGTGCGCACAAGCTGTGCGCCACCGAGGCCTATGTGCGGGTCGCCGTGGGGCTGGACTATCTCGGCGCCGCGCCGGTGCGGGGCAACCGCTATGGCGGCGGCGAGGAACTTCTGTCGGTGGCGGTCGCGGTCGACCAATCCAGCCGCCAGATCCAGGGCTGAAGGCCGCCCGAAACCTGTGGGCGGCCTGCGGCCCAGGCTGCGACCTATCGCACAAATGCATGCACGCGCGGTTGCCGGGCCGGAAGGCGCGCCGCTATAAGGACGCCGGGCGCAAAGGATCCGGGCGCAGGGATCGGGGGCGCGGGCATCGGGGCGTTGGTTCAATGACATATTGTTGCGGAGTACTGGTTCGGGACGGTCTGGTGATGGTCGCCGACACCCGCACCAATGCCGGTCTCGACAACGTCTCCACCTTCCGCAAGCTCCACATCTTCGAGGAGCCGGGCCACCACATCATGGCCCTGGCCTCCGCCGGCAATCTTTCGGTGTCGCAGACCGTGGTCAGCATGCTCCAGGAAGGCTGGGACAACCCGGAAACCGGCGAGCGCGAAACGCTGACCAACGCGCCCAGCATGTTCCAGGCCGCCCAGCGCATCGGCCAGGCCATCCGCCACGTCCACGCGCTGTTCAAGGAGGGGCTGGAAGAGGCGGATGTGCGCTTCAACGTGTCCTTCCTGTTCGGCGGCCAGTTCTCCGGCGAGCGCATGCGGCTGTACATGATCTACGCCGCCGGCAATTTCATCGAGTGCACCTCGGACACGCCGTTCCTGCAGATCGGCGAGCACAAATACGGCAAGCCGGTGCTGGACCGCTCGGTCGGCTACGACATGGACCTCTATGAGGCGCTGAAATCCGCGCTGATCTCGATGGATTCGACCATGCGCTCGAACATCGGCGTCGGCATGCCCATCGACGTCCTCATCGCGCGGCGCGACGCCTGCGAGGCGGAACTCAATTTCCGCATCGAGCCCGGCGAAGCCTATTTCCACGACCTGCGCGAGCGTTGGTCTGCCGCCCTGCGGGCCGCCCAGACCTCGATCCCCCGCCCGCCTTATGGGCGCGTGAAGTAGCACCAGCGTCATCCCGGCCGAAGAGCCGGGATCGGCGGGGAGATTCACTCGCAGTGCGATCCCGGCTCTTCGGCCGGGATGACGCCCTTAGAGACTGTTTGGAAAGTCCTTTTTAAGCACCGTGCGGCGACGGTGCGTGCTTCGAGGCCGGCCTGCGGCCGGCACCTCAGCATGACGAATGTTTATGCAATACAACAAGTTACGTCATCCTGAGGTGACCGAGCGCAACTCGGGCCTCGAAGGACGCGCAAGGCCTATTCCGGCCGCCGCCGACTTTCCAAACAGGCTGTTACAGATGTCTCGACGACAATTAAAAAACAAAACCCCTCCGCCGCAGTGCGGCCGAGGGTTTCAGGTTGGCAGCATCCGCAACGCCTGTCGCGCCGCTCTCGTTATCAGGTAATCAGATAGAGCAGAATGATGATCGGGATCGGAATGCCGATGAGCCACATGAGGATGCCGGGCATAGTGCTGTCCTCCGTCTGTGTGTTGTTGTAACTGATCGGATAACGTCGAAAAGCGCGTGTGGTTCCGCAGCGTTGTCGCGTCCCGGCCCAGCGGAGGCGAAGCCTCGAAATCCCTAATTGAAGCGCCTCCGCTGGTCCGGGACACGGCGGTGGCACCTCCTGGGACTTTCCAAACTGTCTCTTAGCGGTGGGGACCTCAAGGAATGCGACATGCCTGATGACCCCGCTCCGCTGCGGCTCGATCTGCGCGGGCTGAAATGCCCCCTGCCCGCTTTGCACACCCGCCGCGCGCTGGAGCGGCTGGGCGCTGGCGGACGGCTTGAGGTCGAGTGCACGGACCCGATGGCGGCCATCGACATTCCACATCTCGCCGCGCAGATGGGATGGCGGATCGAGGCGTTCGAACGCGGCCCGGCGAGCCTGTTGTTCCGCATCCGGCGGTGAAGCGCCGCACCGGCACCGCCGGCGCAGCGCCGGCCTTCGGCTTGGTAATCCTATGCGGTAGCGTTAAAGCTTTCGAAACAGCAAGTTGAGATATATGCGCCAGCGGTTCCGGGGTGCGGGTGCGTTAAGGGAACGATCACATTAGAACCTCATTTCTATTTGACGAATGAGCCTTCTAAAGCCGATCTGGGTGATGATGTACGAACGGCCGCAACGTGTAACCCGACGGTTCGTGCGCTCCCTCCTGCCCGGCGCATGGTTGCTGGTGGCCGCCAGCCCCGCCGCGCTCGCCGACGACCAGACTTTTTTCGAAAAGATCACCTCCTGGTTCGATCCCTCCAGCACGGCCGCCTCCACGCCCGCCATCGACGCCGTGCCCTACGCCCTGACGCTGGACGTCAAGGGCGGCGATTCCGCCGTGCGTTCGGCGGTGGCGGACGCGTCCAATCTCGAAACCCTGAAGCGCAGCCCGCCCTCCGGCGCCGCTGGGCTGGTGCGCCGCGCCATGTCCGACCAGGAGCGCATCGTCGCCGCGCTGTACGGCGTCGCCCGCTATGGCGGCACGGTGCGCATCACCGTTGCCGGGCAGTCGCCGGATTCGCCCGGCGTGTTCGACGCCATCGAGCGCCAGCGCAGCTCCGGCCCGGTGCCGGTGCCGGTGCGGGTGGAGGTCGATCCGGGCCCGGAGTTTCGCTTCGGCGCGGTGCGCATTCTGGATGCCCGCACCCGTGCACCGCTGGCGGACCTGCCGAGCGACCGCGCCTTGGGGCTGATCTCCGGCGAACCCGCGCTCGCCTCGGCAGTGTCCACGGCCGAGCAGGTCATCATCCGTGATCTGCGCGATCGCGGCTACGCGCTGGCGAAGATCGCCAGCAAGGACATCGTCGCCGACCACGCCCGCAGCAAGCTGGATGTGACGCTGATGGTCGATCCCGGCCGGCTCGCCAAGTTCGGCCGATTCATCGTCTCCGGCGCGGAATCGCTGCCGCCCGGCTTCGTGGAAGACCGCGTCCTGATCGAGCCGGGCGAGCCCTATTCGCCGGAGCGGCTGGCCCGCTTGCGCCGGCGCCTTGGCACCTATGAGGCGCTGGGCGGCGTACGCATTCGTGAGGGCGACGCGCTGGACGCCAACGGCCAATTGCCGATCTATGTCGACGTCAGCGAGCGCCCGCCGCGTTATTTCGGCTTCAGCGCCAATTATTCCAGCACCGACGGTTCGGCGATCAACGCCTATTGGGGCCATCGCAACCTGTTCGGCGGCGGCGAGACGCTGCGGCTCGACTCCTCGGTCTCCTGGTTCGGCCAGCAGCCGGAATCGGTGCCGGATGCCGATCCGTTCGGCTACCGGCTGGCGGCGACCTTCACCAAGCCCGGCATCATCACCGCGCGGGACGATCTCACCGTACAGGCGGCGGTGTTCCGTTCGGTCACCAATGCTTATGTCGAGGAAGCGGTGACGCTGCTGGCCGGCATCCGCCACCGCTTCAGCGACGAGCTCACCGTGCAGGTCGGCATCGACATCGAGCAGGGCCGGATCGAGGACGCGCAGGGCACCAGCGATGCCTCGGTGGCGGGCGTGCCGATCGACGTGGCTTACGACAGCACCGATTCGCTGCTCGATCCCTCGCGCGGCATCCGCGCCACCGCTACCGTGGAGCCGTTCGCCTATCTCGGCGATGCCGGTGCCGGGCCGCTGATGATGCGCGGCGCGCTGTCGGCCTATCGCGCCTTCGACGAGGACAAGCGCTACATTCTGGCCGGCCGCATCGGCGCCGGCAGCCTGTTCGGCGCCACCGTGTACGACGTGCCGGCACCGCGGCGCTTCTATGTCGGCGGCGGCAGCTCGCTGCGCGGCTACGACTACCAGTCCGTCAGCCCGCGCGATGCCGAGGGCAACATCATCGGCGGCCTGAGCTATTTCGAGGCCTCCGCCGAACTGCGCATCCGCGTCACGGACACCATCGGCATCGTGCCGTTCGTCGATATGGGTGCGGCTTTCGCCGATGAGGTGCCGGACTTCGACGGGCTGAAATATTCGGCCGGCATCGGGCTGCGCTACTACACCGCCATCGGCCCGCTGCGGCTCGACCTCGCCTTCCCGCTCAATCCCGGCCCCTATGATGGCGATTACGGCATCTATGTCAGCCTGGGGCAGGCGTTCTGATGGCGGCTGCCGGCAGATTGCGCCGCGTCGCCCGCTGGAGCGGGGGGACGGTGATCGGCATCGTCGTGCTGGCGCTGCTCGCCTTCGGCCTGGTGCAGACCGGGCTCGGCAAGAACTGGCTGGCGAAATTCGCCAGCTCGCTTGCTTCGGTCTCGGGGCTTACCGTTTCCATCGAGGGCGTCGACGGCTTTGTGCCGGTCGATATCGGCGTGCGCCGCATCGTGGTGGGCGACGCGCAGGGTCCGTTCGTCGAAGTGGAGGGCCTGCGCCTCGCCTGGAACCCGCTCTCGCTGTTCGGCGGCGCGCTGAAGGTGGAGCGTCTGGAGGCTGGCCGCATCGCCCTCGCCCGCCTGCCGCTGCTGGAGCCGAGCGAGCCTGCGGCGCCGGGCGGGGGCACGGCCATGCTGCCGTTCCGCATCGACCGGCTGGCCATCGCCGAGATCGCACTGGCGGAGCCGGTGCTGGGCCACGCCGCCAGCTTGTCGCTCCTTGGCTCGGCGGACCTCGTCTCGCTGGCGCAGGGCCTTTCGGTCGATCTCAAGCTGGAACGGCGCGACGCGCCCGGCGGCCTTGCCGGCACGCTGCGCTATGTGCCGGACACCGCGGTGCTCGACCTCGATGTCACGGCACAGGAGCCGGCCGGCGGCCTGCTCGCCCGCACCCTGGGGCTGGACGGCCTGCCGGAGGTGCGCGCCACCCTGAAGGGCACCGGCCCGCTCGACGCCTGGGACGGCCACCTCTCGGTCGCCGCCGGCGATACCGCCCGGCTGGAGGGTGCGGCCGGGGTGCGCCGGGTGGAGACCGGGCGGCGGGTGCAGTTCGCGCTCGATGCGGATATCGGCCGCCTGCTGCCGGGCAACATCGCGCCGCTGTTCGAACAGCGCACCGAACTCGCCGGCATCGCCACGGTGGACGGCGCACAGAAGATCGCGGTCGAGAGCTTCACCGTGCGGGCCTCCGGCTTCGGTGCCGGTCTCACCGGCCAAATCGCACTCACCGGCCCGCAAATCGCACTCACTGCACTGAATTTCGAACTGATCGCCGGCGATCCGGCGCGCTTTTCGGCTCTAGTGCCGGGCGTGCGCTGGAGCGCGCTGCGCGCCGCCGGCACGCTGAACGGCACCATCGAAGCGCCGGTTCTGGCCGCCACGGTCAGCGCCTCGGAGCTGGACGGCGCCGGCTACGGCACCGGCACGCTCACGCTGAATCTGGCTACCTCCCCGGATTCACTGGGGAATCTCGCCATCGAGGTCAAGGGCGAAGCGGGCGGGCTGCGGGCCGACGATAAGCAGGTCGCCGCAGCCCTCGGCCAGTCCGCCCGCTTCACCGTCAAGGCCACCCGCGCCCCCGGCGCCGCACCGCTGCTGACCGAGGCCACCGCCGACCTCACCCCCCTCGCCGTCCGCTTTTCCGGCCGCGCCGGAACCGAGGCCGTCGCCGGCACATTGCATCTGGAACGTCTTGATCTTGCAGCGTTTTCGACGCTAGCCGGGCGCCCTCTCAGCGGCCGCGCGCAGTTCGATGCCGAAGTCGCCGCCGGGCCGGCGCTGAGCGACATCCAGCTCAAGCTCAACGGTACAACCCATTCCATCTCCACCGGAATCTCCGTCGTCGACGGCCTGTTCGGCGCCACCACAACCCTCCAGGGCGAATTGCGCCGTGGTGAAGACGGCAGCGTGGCGGTAAACGGCCTGACCCTGTCCGCCCCCGGCCTCGACCTCGCCATGGACGGGCGGATCGACCCGCGCACCGCCGACCTCAAGACCCGGCTTTCACTGGCCGATATGGCCAGGCTGGACCCGCGGCTGTCCGGCAAACTCACCGGCGAGGCCGCTTTCAACGGCCGGCTGGACGCGCTTGGCGTTACCGCCACGCTGGCGGTTGCCAGCGGCAAGGCGATGGATCAACCCATTGAAAACATTAAGCTCGATATCGTCGCAACCGACCTCACCGGCCGCCCCGGCGGCACGCTGAAGCTCGGCGGGCGCGTCGCCGGAAAGCCGGCGACCGGCAGCGCGAGCCTGGCCAGCCTGCCCGACGGCACCCGCCGCATCGACGGGCTGGACCTCGCCATCGGCTCGGTGACTGCCAAGGGTGCGCTGTCTCTCGCCAGCGCTGGGCGCTTTGACGGCCGGCTGGCGGTGGTGGCCGGCGATCTCGGCGACCTCTCGGTGCTCGCCCTCACCCCGCTGGGCGGCAGGCTGACCGCCGACCTTGCCTTCGATGCACCGGACGGGCGGCAGCGGGCGAGCGTGAAGGCGGAGGCGCGGGCGGTGCGCGGCTTTGGCCAAACCCTTGATTCCGCTAAGATAGATATGGTGGTGCTCGATCCGACCGGCAGCCCGGCGCTGGACGGCACGGCGGATATTGCCGGGCTGCGCAGCGGCGGCATCGTGGTCGAGCGGCTCAAGCTCACCGCTTCTCCCGCATCCGGCGGCACGGCGCTCATCCTCGATGCGATGGCCCAGGGCACCACGATCGCCACGCGCGGCCTGCTGAGTGGCACCGGCGGGGACCGGGTGCTGCGTCTGGACACGTTGAAATTAACGAAGGGCGCCAATAGTTTAGCGACCACGGCCCCCGTGACTCTGACGCTCGCCGGCAATACGGTTACCATCGACAAGCTGACCTTGGCCGCCCGCGGCGGCAGCGCCACCCTATCCGGCAAGGCCGGCCCCAATCTCGATATCGACATCGATCTGCGCAGCCTGCCGCTCAGCCTCGCCGCTTTGGCTGGTCAGGACATCGGATTGTCCGGTGCGATCACCGGGCGGGCCAGTGTGAGCGGTCCGGCAACGTCGCCGGCGGG
>JBGGNI010000191.1:0-8629 GCA_041287585.1 Xanthobacteraceae bacterium | reverse complement strand
CTCCGCCGGCACCATTCCCGCGCGGCGTCAGGCCGGCTGCGGGCGGGGTTGTTCGATGCAGACGCGGTCGCGGCCCAGCCGCTTGGCGCGGTACAGCATCTGGTCGGCGCGCTCCAGCAGGCCGGCCAGCGTCTCGCCGGCATCCGCGAACATGGCGCCGCCGATGCTCAGCCGCACCTCGATCAGGCCGGCCGTGGTGCGCACCGGGTGGGTGGAGACCGCAGCGCGCAGGCGCTCGCCGACCACCGCCGCGTCGGCGTGCGACAGGATGCCGAGCAGCACCGCGAATTCCTCGCCGCCCAGCCGCGCGATCACGTCGTGGTCGCGCAGCGCGGTGCGGCAGCGCGCGGCCACCGCCTGCAGCACCTCGTCGCCGACGCCGTGGCCGTGCTGGTCGTTGATCGCCTTGAAATGGTCGATGTCGAGCATCAGCACGGCAAGCCCGCCCTCGGCGGCCTTGGTCAGGGCCGCCGCGCCGGCTTCCATGAAATAGCGCCGGTTGCCGAGGCCGGTGAGCGCGTCGGTGGTCGCCATCTGGCGCAGCGTGCGCTCCACCACATGCTGGGCGGTGACGTCGTGGAACAGCCAGATGCGCCCGTTGCGGCCGTCGCCGCGAATGGGGTGGGTGTCCACCTCGATCTGCCGCTCACCCAGATCCCACACCGCCGTCACCGAATAATCGGCATCGCTCTGGAGCGGCCGGTAGGTCAGGTCGAGGTCGGCGGCGTTGCGGCAGTGCACCCGCAGATCGCGCATCGGCCCCGCCAGCTCGGCGGCCGCCACATCGCCGGCCGGCAGTCCCAGCAGCGCGGCGGCGCGCGCGTTCAAAAGGCCGGAATGGCCGTCGCCGTCGAGAACGGCGATGCCGAGCGGCACGCTCTCCACCAGATCGTGGAAGCGTTCGGCCAGCAGCCGGCGGTGCAGCACCATGCGCCGCTCCCGCAGCAGCCGGGCGAAGATCGGCCGCAGCAGGCCGGCGCCGTCTTCCATGCCGGCGCGGTACGGGCACTCGCACGCCGGCGCGCGGTTGAGGCCCCACAGCATCAGCACGCCGCTGCGCCGCGCCTCGTCGGTCGGCGTGCTGATGAACAGCACCTCGCCCACCGGCTGCGGCAGCGCCAGCAGCAGCGAACTCGGCAGCGCCACCGCGCTGGCCTTCAGCGGCCCCGCCGCCCAGCCCTCGTCGCCGTCGAAGCCCCAGGCGAAGGGCGGCGGCAGCGGCGGCGGGTTGGCGGCGAGAGGCACCGCCCGGCCGGCCTCGTCGGCTTCGAACGCCACCGCGAAATCGGCGCCGAACAGGGTCCGCGCGAAGGTCAGCAGCGATTCCAGCCCGTCCTTCTCGGGCACCGCCACCCCAGCCGCGCCCACCTTGGCCGCCCCTGTCATGCCGGCTCGGCCCTGGCCGGGGCGAACAGCCGCGACTCCAGCGCGCGGCGCACCTCGGCGGCCGCGGTCATGTGCGGCACATGGCCCTCGGCGTCGATCACGTCCAGCGTGGCGTGCTCGATGTGCCGCTCCAGCCACTGCGCCACCGCCAGCGGCACCGCCATGTCCTTGCGGGTCTGCAGGATGTGGGTCGGCCGCTCCAGCCGCGCCGCAAGGCTGCGCATGTCGGACTGGAAGATGGTCCGCGAGGTGGCGAGCGCGATGTCCGGGCGCATCAGGAACAGAGTGCGGCAGAATTCGTCCACCGCTTCATTGTCCGGCACGCCGACCACGGCGGGCACGAAGCCGGCGCCCCAGGCCTGGAAATTGGCCGCCATGCCGTCATAGAGCCCGTCGAGGTCGGATTGCTCGAAGCCGCCGACATAGGGGTCGTCGTTCAGATAGCGCGGCGAGCCGCCGAGCATGATCAGCCGTTCGAACGGATCGGGCTGCGCCACCGCCGCGGCGGCGCCGATCATGCAGCTCACCGAATGGCCGAGATAGATGCAGCGCTGGATATCCTGCTCGCGCAAAATCTCCAGAAGGTCGTCGACATAGCCGAACAGCGAGCCGTAGCGCTCGCGGTCATAGGTGCGGAAGCCCTCCGGCCCGGCGCCCGCCAGATCGAACGACACCACGCGGAAATGCTGGTCCAGCCAGGGCCGCAGCCCGTTCCAGGCCGACTGGTCGGTGCCGAAGCCGTGAGCGAGCACGATCACCCGCGTTCCGCTGCCGGTGATCTGTCCGTGAAGCTGCGCGAATCGACTGGCCATAGGTCCTCTTCAGGGCCGCTGGCCCGACGGCTGAACGCCTTACGTCACCACGTCGGGCTCCGTGCGCCCGGTGCGTCCTGCAATGTCAGGTAAGCTGCGCGATATGGCAATGAGATCGGCGAGCGCGGCCTGCGTCTCGATGTCGTGGCGGGCCGTATCGGGCTCGAAGCGCTCGATATACACCCGCAAGGTCGCCCCCGCCGTGCCGGTGCCCGACAGCCGGTAGACGATGCGCGAACCGTCCGTGAAAAACACCCGCACGCCCTGGCGGCTGGTGGTCGAGCCGTCCACCGGGTCGTGATAGGCGAAATCATCCGCCCGCTCCACAATGAGGGAGCCAAGGGCGGTGCCGGCCAGCCCGGTGAGCCGCCCGCGTAGATCGGCCATCAGGCCCTCGGCGGCCGCGGCGTCCACCTCCTCATAGTCGTGGCGCGTGTAATAGTTGCGGCCGAAGCGCGCCCAGTGCCCGCGCACGATCTCCG
Organism: Xanthobacteraceae bacterium; assembly: GCA_041287585.1. Lineage (GTDB taxonomy): Bacteria > Pseudomonadota > Alphaproteobacteria > Rhizobiales > Xanthobacteraceae > Ancylobacter. The sequence goes on along the minus strand of JBGGNI010000191.1, from coordinate 5,949 downwards.
CCACGCTCTCGCGGCGCACGGCGAGGATGTTCAGCCACATCAGCACCGCCCACAGCCCGTCCTTCTCGCGCACATGGCTGGAGCCGGTGCCGGCGCTCTCCTCGCCGCACACCGTGGCGAGGCCGGCATCGAGCAGATTGCCGAAGAACTTCCACCCGGTCGGCGTCTCGTAGCACATGATGCCGAGCGCCTGCGCCACCCGGTCGGCGGCGCCGCTGGTCGGCATGGAGCGGGCTATGCCGGCAATGCCGCCGGCATAGCCGGGCGCCAGATGGGCGTTCGCCGCGATCATGGCAAGCGAATCGGACGGGGTGACGAACTGGCCGCGGCCGATGATGAGGTTGCGGTCGCCGTCGCCGTCGGACGCCGCGCCGAGGTCGGGCGCGGCATCGGACATCAACAGGTCGAACAGGTCGCGGGCGTGCACCAGATTGGGGTCCGGGTGATGACCGCCGAAGTCCGGCAGCGGCACCCCATTCACCACCGTGCCGGGTGCGGCGCCGAGCGCGCCTTCCAGGATCGCGGTGGCATAGGGGCCGGTCACCGCGCTCATGGCGTCGAAGCGCATGGTGAAGCCGCCGACGAACAGATCGCGTATCGCTGCGAAGTCGAAGAGCTTCTGCATCAGCTCGGCATAGTCTTCCACCGGGTCGATGACATCGACCACCATATCCTCAAGCCGCACGATGCCGGGCTGGTCCAGATCGACATCCGGCGCGTCGGAGATCCGGTATTCGGAAAGCGTCAGGGTGCGGGCGAAGATGGCGTCGGTGATGCGCTCCGGCGCCGGGCCGCCATTGCCGATATTGTACTTGATGCCGAAATCGCCGTGCGGCCCGCCCGGATTGTGGCTGGCGGAAAGGATGATGCCGCCAAAGGCCTCGTGCTTGCGGATGACGCAGGAGGCGGCGGGGGTGGAGAGAATGCCGCCCTGCCCCACCAGCACCCGGCCGAAGCCGGCCGCCGCCGCCATCTTGATGACGATCTGAATGGCCTCGCGGTTATGGAAGCGCCCGTCGCCGCCCACCACCAGGGTCTCGCCCTCGAAACCTTCCAGCGAATCGAACACCGATTGCACGAAGTTCTCGACATAGCCCGGCTGCTGAAACACCGGGACCTTCTTGCGCAGGCCGGAGGTGCCGGGCTTCTGGCCCTCGAACGGCGTGGTGGCTTTATGCTGGATCATGGTGTCCCCGCGTTGGCGCGCGCTTTCAGATGCTTGAGAAGCCCGGCGGTCGAGCCCGACAGCGAGGCCGCCGGCACGCCGCTTTCCACCGCCGGCAGCAGCGTGTCGGCGAGTTCCTTGCCGAGCTCGACGCCCCATTGGTCGAAGCTGTTGATGTCCCAGATCGCGCCTTCCACGAACACCCGGTGCTCATACAGCGCGATGATGCGGCCGAGGGTGAAGGGGTCGAGAATGCGGTAGGCGATGGTCAGCGACGGCCGGTCGCCGGGGAACACCCGGTGCGGCGCCAGCCGCTCCGCCGCCTCCGAGGAGGCCCCCTTCGCCGTCAGTTGCGCCGCCGCCTCGTCCAGCGTCCGGCCGCGCATCAGCGCTTCGGACTGGGCGAGGCAATTGGCCATCAGCATCTCATGGTGCCGCTCCAGCCCCGGCTCGTGGCCCTGCGCCGCGATCAGGAATTCCACCGGCACCGGATCGGTGCCCTGGTGGAGCAGCTGGAAGAAGGCGTGCTGGCCGTTGGTGCCCGGCTCGCCCCACACCACCGGCCCGGTGGAATGGGCCACCGGCATGCCCGCGCGCGTCACCCGCTTGCCGTTGCTCTCCATGTCGAGCTGCTGGAGATAGGCCGGCAGCCGGGCCAGATGCTGGTCGTAGGGAATCACCGCCCGCGTGCCGTAGAGGCAGACATTGCGGTGCCAGATGCCGATCAGGCCGAGCAGCACCGGCAGGTTGCTCTCCAAGGGCGCGGTGCGAAAATGCTCGTCCATGGCGTGGCCGCCGTCGAGAAAGCGGCCGAAATTCTCCGCGCCGATGGCGATCATCAAGGGCAGGCCGACCGCCGACCAGATGGAATAGCGCCCGCCGACCCAATCCCAGAAGCCGAACACGCGGTTCTGCGCGATGCCGAAGGCGGCCACCTTGTCGAGCGCGGTGGACACGGCGGCGAAGTGGCTGGCCACCGCCGCCTCGCCCAGCGCGCCCACCAGCCAGGCCCGCGCCGAGCGGGCATTGGTCATGGTCTCCTGGGTGGTGAAGGTCTTGGAGGCGACGATAATCAGCGTGGTGGCGGGATCGAGCGGCCGGAGCGTATCGGCGAGATGCGCGCCGTCGATATTGGAGACGAAGTGCAGCCGCGGCCCGTCATGGTAGGGCGCCAGCGCCAGCGTCGCCATCGCCGGGCCGAGATCGGAACCGCCGATGCCGATATTCACCACATCGGTGAAGGCCGCCCCGCCGGCGGTGCGCACCGTGCCGCGGCGCACCCCTTCGGCAAAGTCCGCCATCGCCGCCAGCACGGCGGCGACATCGGCTGTAACGTCATGGCCGCCGACCGGAATCGGCCGGCTGCCGCGGTTGCGCAGCGCGATGTGCAGCACGGCGCGGTCTTCGGTAAAATTATAGCGCTCGCCGGCGAACATGGCGTCGCGCTTGGCCTCCACGCCGCCGGCACGGGCGAGGTCGATCAGCAGCGCCAGCACCTCCTCGGTGATGGCGCATTTGGAAAGGTCGAGCAGCAGGTCGTCGAGCACCAGGGAATAGCGCGCGAAGCGGCCGGGGTCCTGCGCGAACAGGTCGGCGGTGCGCACATAGGCGCCGGGGGCGCGGTGCCCGGCGAGTGCGGCGAGCAGGGAATCGACGGTGGAACTCATCCGGTTTCTCCGAACGCATCCTTCACCGCGCCGATAAGCTGCTTGAGGGTGAAGGGCTTGGGCAGGAAGCCGAAGGCGGCGCCGTCCGGCAGGTTTCGGGCAAAGGCATCCTCGGCATAGCCGGACATGAAGATGAACTTCAGCTCCGGGTGCTTGGCGCGCAGTTCGCGCAGCAGGGTCGGGCCGTCCATCTCCGGCATCACCACGTCGGAGAGCACCAGCTCCACCTCGTCGCCGCGCTCGGCCATCACCTCCAGCGCCTCGACGCCGGAGGCGGCCTCCAGCACCTGGTAGCCGCGCGAGGCCAGCGCGCGGGCGGCGAAGGCACGCACGCCCTGCTCGTCCTCCACCAGCAGCAGCGTGCCGCGGCCGGTGAGGTCGGCGGCCTTGGGCGCCGCCTCCACTTTGCTCACCGCCTCGCCGGCCGCCAGCATGTGGCGCGGCAGGAACACGCGGAACACGCTGCCGCGGCCGGTCACGCTGTCCACCTGCAGCGTGCCGCCGGTCTGCTGCACGATGCCGTAGACGGTGGACAAGCCTAGGCCGGTGCCCTTGCCGACTTCCTTGGTGGAGAAGAACGGCTCGAAAATCTTGTCGATGATCTCGGGCGGAATGCCGGTTCCGGTGTCCTCCACCTCCACCAGCACATGGTCGGCGTCCGGCAGGCCGGCCTCGTGGTAGCGCTCGGCCTCCTCGCGCGGCACATTGGCGGTGCGGATGGTGAGCGTGCCGCCGTCCGGCATGGCGTCGCGGGCGTTCACCGCGAGATTGACCACCACCTGTTCGAACTGGTTGAGGTCGGCCTTCACCGGCCACAGGTCGCGGCCCTGCTTGACCTCCAGCTTCACCTGCTCGCCGAGCAGGCGGCGCAGCAGCATGGAGAGGTCGCTCATCACGTCGCCGAGATTGAGAATCTGCGGGCGCAGCGTCTGGCGGCTGGAAAACGCCAGCAATTGCCGCACCAGACCGGCCGCGCGGTTGGCGTTCTGCTTGATCTGCATCACGTCCTGGAAGGACGGGTCGGTCGGCCGGCTATTGGTCAGCAGCAGGTCGGAATAGCCGAGAATGGCCGTCAGCAGATTGTTGAAGTCGTGCGCCACGCCGCCGGCCAGCTGGCCCACCGCCTGCATTTTCTGCGAGCGGGCGAACTGCGCCTCCAGCGCCCGCTGCTCGGTGGTGTCGATGGCGTAGAGGATAGCCGCCTCGCCGCCGGTGCCGCCGTCCTCGACCGGCGCCACATAGAAGCGCGCCGAGCGGGTCGACTCGCCGGCCAGGGTAAAGTCCACCGGCGCCCCCGAGGGCCGGCCTTCCAGCGCCGCCTCCAGCGCGGCATCGAGCGCGGCGCGGTCGCGCTCGGCCACCAGTTCGCCGACCCGGCGCCCCTCGCCGGCCTCCGCCCCGCCGAACAGCCGGGCGAACATGGCGTTGGCCTGCACCACCCGGCGCTGGCGGTCCGCGGTGGCGATGGCGACCGGCGAATTGTGGAAGAAGCGGGCGAAGCGCACCTCCGCCGCGCGCAGCGGATCGGCCGCATTGTCCTCGCGCGAGCGGTTCACCACCAGCGTGCGCGAGGCGCCCGGCGTGCCGTCCGAGGCGAAGGCCACCCGGTGCCACAGCCGCACCGGCAGGGTCTGGCCGTTCTTGCGGCGCAGATCGAGGTCGATCACCTCGGTGCGCACGCTGCCGGGGGTCGGGGCAAGGCCGGTGAGCAGCGTCGCCGCCGGCCCCGGCACCAGTTCGCCGACGCTGAGCCCGCCGGGGCCGAACTCGGCGAGGTCGTAGCCCAGCCAGCCGACCAGCGTGGCGTTGATGTAGAGAATGGCGCCGTCCGGCCCCACCGAAAAGAAGCCGGCCGGGGCGTGGTCGAGATAGTCGATGGCGTGCTGGAGTTCGAGGAAGGCGTTTTCCTGCCGCTCGCGGTCGCGCGTCACGTCGCTCACGGTCCAGATCGCGGTGCGGGCGAATCGCGGTTCGCGGCCGGCCGGCCGGGCGCCGAGCTTCAGCCAGCGGCCGGGCTCGCCGGCGGCGCCGGGCACCCGCACCTCTTCCGCCAGCGCCCGCCCCTCGCGGGCCGCCTGCGCCAGCCGGTAGACCGCCTCCGAGGCGTCCGGATCGCTGGTGAACAGCCGCTCCACCGGCCGGATGTCCTCGACGCTGTCGGCGCCGACGATCTCGCGGTAGCGCGGATTGGCGTAAAGCACGCGGCCCAGCGCATCCACCGCCACCACGCCGTCGGCGGCGCCGTCGACGATGCGCCGGGTCAGCGCGCCGCGCTGGTCGGGGGCGCCGAATCGCAGCAGCCCGGCGGCGCCGGCAAACAGCGCGAACACCCCAGCCACCGCCAGCACGGTGAGCAGGCCGATGATCCACGGGTCGGCATTGTCGCGGCCGAACAGCAGCAGCGAGACGACGGCGCCCACCAGGGCCAGCGCGACGACGAGCACCAGCCGGATGCTTCCGGCCGCTTCCGCGCGGTCGGCCGGGGAGTCGTCCGCTTTCAAGTCCGCCATGTCCATGCCCGAAGCCCGCCCGCCCCAGCTCCCAAGCCTGCCGGGCGCGAGAGAAGAACCCGTTCGCGCCGATATCTTCTTGGTGCCTGACGCCGCGGCCCGGAGCAAGTGCTGTCTCGAACTGCGGAACCGAACACCCCGCAGCGGGCTTGCCCACGGCGGGCGGCGCAGGCCAAATGCGCCCACGAGTCGGGCGGCCGCCAGTCGGGCGGCAGCCGGGCGCGGCGCTGGGAGGTCGCGACCATGGACAAGCTGATCGATCTGGTGCGCGAAGGCGGCCTCTATATCGTTGCCGGCGCCGCCGCACTGGTGCTGGCGCTGATTCTCATCGGCTGGGCCAGCCGCAGGCCGAAGCGCCGCGGCTCGTCCGGCGGTTCCGGCCCGCGACTGGCGGTGCTCGACCAGATCGCGCTCGACGACCGTCGGCGGCTGGTGCTGGTGCGCCGGGACAATGTCGAGCATCTCTTGATGATCGGCGGGGTCACCGACCTGCTGGTGGAAAGCGGCGCGCCGCGCACCGTGCCGGCCGAATTAAGGCCCGCCGAGCTGAAGCCCGAACCGAGGCCCGCCGTCGAGGTGCGCCCGCCGGTGCCGGTCGCGCCGCCGA
>JBGGNI010000190.1:0-6939 GCA_041287585.1 Xanthobacteraceae bacterium | reverse complement strand
TATTCCGTACCATTGGGCAGATCCCCACGTGTTACTCACCCGTCTGCCACTCATCCCGAAGGATGCGTTCGACTTGCATGTGTTAAGCCTGCCGCCAGCGTTCGCTCTGAGCCAGGATCAAACTCTCAAGTTGAATGAGATTTTTGATCGGCTTTATTTAGTCGCTACGCTCAAACCTCTTGACGAGGTTGGAACTCAACGCATCCTTCACAGGATGACGCGGTTCCGAGAACGTAAGACCGCCGAAGTCTCATTGACCATCCTCACCGGTTGCCCGGTTCGGGGAGGTCCGCAAGGACTCCGCCGTCCACGTTTCTCTTTCTTCTGATTAACCTGTCAAACAGCCTGGGCTCTCGCCCCTACCCTTAAGGGCTCACACCCTATAGAGTAGTCAAAGTTTCTCTCCCGGCGACCGCCGGATCGTCGAGCGATCCATCGTCGTGAGGAGCTTTAGAGGAGCGCCGTCCCGCTGTGCGGCAGCGCCCCGTCCGATGTGGCGGTTTATAGGGGGCGACCCCCGGACCTGTCAACACCGCCTTTGAAGAAAAATGACGATCCCAAGACGCTGTGGAAAACTCGGGGTCAATTGGTCAGAATACGTGACTTACCAATCACTTAGGAAAATCGACCGCTTTCCGGCCCCGCGCCGCCCCCGGACCCCGGCGCAATCCGGGCCGAAAAAAAAAGCGTTCGCCGGCACGGCCTCAATGGTCGGCAAGCACCACCTCGTCGCTCCAATCCCCCGCCACCTCCTTCACCACGGCCTGGCCGCAGATCACCCTTCCCTTCACCGGATCGAAGGTCAAAGTGGGCGATCCCTGGAGCTGCCAGCCCTTGTTCAGCGCGGCGCTGACGCGCTTGCAGAAGGCGGTGTCGTCCGGTCCGGTCAGGTAGCGATAGAGCTTCATGGGCGCCTCAGGTCTGTGTCGAATGGGGTAGTTGGCGGCGCGCCCTCACCCGGCGCGCGCGGCGATCGCCTCGGCCAGCGCCACGGTGCGGCGGGCCATCTCGGCATGCAGCCGCTCGAACATGCGACCCTCGATCTGCACCACGCCCAGCCCGGCATTCTCCGGCCGGTCGAACACCGCGATCAGCGCGCGGGCCTGCGCCACCTCGGCCTCGGGCGGGCTGAAGGCAGCGTTGCAGGGGCCGATCTGGCCGGGGTGGATCAGCGTCTTACCGTCGAAGCCGAGTTCGGCGCCCTGGTCGCATTCCCGCGTGAAGCCATCGACGTCCTGGAAGGCGTTCCACACCCCGTCCAGAATGCCGATGCCGCCGGCGCGGGCCGCCAGTACGCACATTGAGAGCCAGGAGAGCATCGGCAGCCGGCCGGGCACGATCCACGCGCCGGTTTCCTTGGCGAGATCATTGGTGCCGAGCACCAGCACCGCCAGCCGCGTCGCCGGGTCCTGCGCCGCCAGCGCGATCTCGGTGGCGCGCAGCACGGAGAGCGGCGTCTCCACCATCGCCCACACCTTCAGCGTGGCCGGCGCACCGAGCGCGGCCAGCTTGCCGCCAACCACTTGGAGCGTCTCCGGGCTGGAGACTTTGGGAATCAGCACGGCGTCCGGCCCCGCGGCGGCGGCGCTGGCGAGGTCGTCCTCGAACCAGGGCGTGTCGAGCGCATTCACCCGCACCACCACCTCGCGCGGGCCGAAGCCGCCGGCCGAAACCGCGGCGGCAACCTGGGCGCGCGCGGCGGCCTTGGCATCGGGCGCCACCGCGTCCTCCAGGTCGAGAATGATGCCGTCGGCATCGAGCGAGCGCGCCTTCTCGATGGCGCGGGCATTGGAGCCCGGCATATAGAGCACGCTGCGGCGGGGGCGGGCAGGCACGGTCATGGCACGCTCGATTGTGTTGCGCGATAAGGCGGATTGGCGAACGACGCGGCACAGCGTAGAGCGGATTCACCGGCGCGGGAAAGCGCGCTGAAGCAGGCCGGCGGGAAAGAGTTCAGCATGGACGAAAGCTTCGACGTGGTCATCGCCGGCGGCGCCATCATGGGGGCGATGACGGCCTATTTCCTGGCCTCCGACCCCGTCTTCCGCGGCAGCATTGCGGTGGTCGAGCGCGACCCCGGCTTCGCCCGTGCCTCCACCACCCTGTCGGCCGCCTCGCTGCGGCAGCAATTCTCCATTCCCGCCAATATCCGCATGTCGCGATTCGGCCTTCAGGTGCTGCGCGAAGCCGGCGAGCGCTTCGGCGCCGATGTGGCGCTGGGCTGGGATGAGGGCGGCTATCTCATGCTGGCCAGCGCGGCCGGCCTGCCGGTGCTGCAGGCCAACCATGCCGTGCAGCAGGCCGAGGGCGCGGACATCGCGCTGCTCGACCCCGCCGGGTTGGCGGCGCGCTTTCCCTATCTGAATGTCGAGGATATCGCCGCCGGCGCGCTCGGTCTCAGCGGCGAAGGCTGGTTCGACGCCCATGCCCTGCTCGCCGCCGTGCGCCGCACGATCCGCAACCTCGGCGTGCGCCTGATCGAGGGCGAGGTGACCTCGGTCGACCGCGCGGACGGGCGCATCGCGGCCGTCGGGCTGGCGGACGGGCGGCGCCTTCGCTGCGGCGCGCTGGTCAATGCCGCCGGGCCATCCGCCGGCCGGCTGGCCCTGCTGGCCGGCGTGGCGCTGCCGGTGGCCCCGCGCAAGCGCTGCGTCTTCGTCCTGCACTGCCGCACGCCATTGCCGCATTTGCCGCTGCTGGTGGACCCCAGCGGCTTCTATGTGCGCCCGGAAGGCGCCTACCTGATCGCCGGCATGCCGCCGGAGCACGATCCCGACGCCGAGGGCGATTTCGAGGTGGATTGGCCGCTGTTCGAGGAGACGCTGTGGCCGGCCTTAGCGCACCGCATTCCGGCGCTGGAGGAGGTCAAGGCGGTGCGCGCCTGGGCCGGGCATTACGAGATGAATCTCTTGGACCACAACGCCGTCATCGGACCGCACCCGGAGATCGCGAACCTGTATTTCATCAACGGCTTCTCCGGCCACGGCCTGCAGCAGGCCCCGGCCGCCGGCCGCGCGATCGCCGAATGGATCACCCACGGCCGCTCGGTCTCGCTGGACCTCGACGCCTTCGGCTACCGGCGCATCGCGCAGGGGCGGCCATACCGGGAGCTGAACATTATCTGACCGGGCCCTCAGATCACCGCATCGTCCGCCGCAACCATTGGTGTCGCCAGCACGCCGGCGTCCGCCAGCAGGCGCTCGATGCGGTCGACGCCGGCGGCGAGGTCGAGGCGGTCGGTCTCGATCACCAGTTCCGGCGCGTCGGGCGCCTCATAGGGCGCGTCGATGCCGGTGAAGCCGCGCAGTTCGCCGGCGCGGGCCTTGGCGTACAGCCCCTTGGGGTCGCGCGCCTCGCAGACCGCGAGCGGGGCGGAGACGTGCACCTCGAAGAAGCGCTCGCCGACGATCTCGCGCACCCGCGCCCGCGCACTCGCGGAGGGTGAGACGGCGGCGACCAGCACGATATGGCCGAGCCCCTTGAGAAAGGCCGCCACCTCGCCCAGCCGGCGGTTGTTCTCCGCCCGGTCGGCATCGGAAAAGCCGAGATCGGCGTTCAGCCCGGTGCGCAGCGTGTCGCCGTCCAGCAGGGTCGGCAGCCCGCCGCGGCCGAACAGCCGGCGCTCCACCGCCCGCGCCAGGGTGGATTTGCCGGACCCGGACAGGCCGGTGAGCCACAGCACCGCCCCGGCATGGCCGTGGCGCGCCTCGCGCTCGCCGGCCGAGATGGCGGAGGCCACCGGCGTCACCAGCCGGCTTGGCGCCGCCGCGGTCAGCGGCCCGTCGACCACCGAGACCACCAGCCCGCCGCCGGCAATGCGCCCGCCATGCTCCAGCGCGACACGCCCGGTGCGCGGGTTGACGCCGTGCGGATCGGCGGCGATCGCCCTCGCCAGCGTGAGTTCGATCTCGCCGACCTGGTTGCGCTCGATCTGCACCGATTCGAAGGTCGACAAATGCCCCGGATCCACCACCTCGTGAATGGCGGACACGGTGGCGCGCACCTCGGCGGTGGCGAGCCGCGCGATCAGCGTCGAGCCGATCGCCAGCGGTTCCTCCGCCAGCCAGAACAGCCGCACCCGCAGCCGGCGCGCCGCGCGCGGCCGGGCGACCGGGGTCGAGAGTATCTCGCCGCGCTCGACGAAGATCTCGCGGTCGAGCGTGATGCCGGTGGACGAGCCGGCGAGCGCGGTGGTGAGCACGCCGGTCACCGGCCAGCTCTCGATGCTGCGCACGAAGGCGGTCTTGCCGGAGGGCTGGAACGCCACCTCGTCGCCGACCGAAAGGCTGCCGGTCTCGATACGGCCGGCGACGATGCGCCGGTCGTCGAACTTGTACACCGCCTGCACCGGCATGCGCAGCGCCAGGTCCTCGGCCGCCCGCGCCGGCTCGAAGCTGTCCAGCGCCTCCAGCACGCTGGGGCCGCGATACCAGGGCAGGTTCTCGGAGACGGAGGCCACCCCGTCGCCGTCGCGGGCGGAAATCGGCACCGCCGCGGCCCGCACCCCGAGATTGCCGAGATAGGCGCTGATTTCCCGCTCGATGGCGCGGAACACCGCCTCGTCGTAATTCACGCGGTCCATCTTGTTCACCACCACCGCCACCTGCTTCACGCCGAGCAGATGCAGCAGATAGCCGTGCCGGCGGGTCTGGTCGCGCACGCCCTCGGCGGCGTCGATCAGCAGCAGCGCGGCATCCGCCTGGGCGGCGCCGGTGATCATGTTGCGCAGGAATTCGGCATGGCCGGGCGCATCGATCAGGATGATGTCGCGCGCCGCGGTGGCGAAGCGGATCTGGCTGGTGTCGATGGTGATGCCCTGGTCGCGCTCGGCCTGCAGGCTGTCGAGCAGGAACGACCATTCGAACGGCATGCCGCGCCGCGCCGACATCGCCTTCAGCGATTCCAGCTTCTGCGCGGGAATGCCGCCGGTCTCATAGAGCAGGCGGCCGATCAGGGTGGATTTGCCGTGATCGACATGGCCGACAATGACGATGCGCACCAGCGAGCGCCCGGCGGCGGGCTTGGCGGGAGCGGGGACGGTGGGCAGGGCGAGCGTTGCGGACATCAGGGGCGCCTCACAGATAGCCGGCGACGCGCAGCCGCTCGAAGGAATCCTCGGCCTCGTGGTCCATCGCCCGGCCGGAGCGCTCCGGCACCTTGGTCTCTTCCAGCTCGGCCAGAATCTCGTCGATGGTGGAAGCGGTGGAGGCGACGGGGAAGGTGATGTCCTGGTCGCCGAGCGAGCGGTAGCGCTTGCCGTCGCGGGAGAAATACAGCGGGATCACCGGAATGCCCTCGCGCCGCGTATAGGCCCAGATGTCGAGCTCGGTCCAATGCAGGATCGGGTGCACCCGCAGATGGGCGCCGGCCGGCAGCGTGGCGTTGAAATGGTCCCAGAATTCCGGCGGCTGCTCGCGCACGTTCCAGTCGCCGAGCTCCCCGCGCGGGGAAAACACGCGCTCCTTGGCCCGCGTCGCCTCCTCGTCGCGGCGAATGCCGGCGATCAGGCCGTCGAAGCCGTATTTTTCCAGCGCGAGCTTCAGCCCCTCGGTCTTGCGGGCGGCCGATCGGGTGGCCGGCGGCAAGGTCGGGTCCATCTGCTCCAGCGGCGGGCACGGGTCGACACGCAGGTCCAGCCCCCATTCGCCGGCATAGCGGTCGCGGAAGGCATACATTTCTTTGAACTTCTTGCCGGTGTCGACATGCAGCGCCGGGAACGGCACATGGCCGAAGAAGGCCTTGCGCGCCAGCCAGATCATCACGTTGGAATCCTTGCCTAGCGACCACAGCAGGGCCAGCTTCTTCATGCGGGCGAAGGCTTCACGGAATATATAGATGCTTTGAGCCTCAAGTTCGTCGAGGCGCTCATCGGAGGTCGGCATGGTGAGACCCGGCATTCCGGCCTCCGCACACGGCAGGAGGCTAATTACACATAATTTTCGTGCAATTATTCATTTTGCACGTTCTAAATTGGTGTTATGTAGGAACACCCACCCCGTCAACAGGAATTTGGCCGCCGCCAGGTTCACCCGAATGTTCGCCCGCAAATCTGCTCGCTCGCCTGCCCGCGCCCGCTTTTCTACGGATCATCGCCTATGACCTCGCCGCTGCAACAGAAAATCAAGATCACCGGCCCGGTCGCCGTCACCGCCAACCGGCTCGGCGACGGCGCGGTGGTCTGGCGCACGCCGGCCGGCGGCTGGTCGATCGCCATCGAAGATGCCGCCGTGGTGACCACCGCCCCCGACGCGCTTGCATTGCTGGAAGGCGCCACGCGCACGGACATCGAGGCGGTGGGCGCCTATATTGCTCCGGTGCTGCGCGCGGGCGACGGTGCGGTGCTGCCCGGAAATCTGCGCGAGCGCATCCGCGTCGCCGGCCCCACCTTCGCGCTGCCGGCCTGAAGCGATCGTGCGCTTGCTGCCTAGAGACTGAGAGCCGTCCATGTATGCCTATGACGATTTCGACCGGACCTTCCTGGCGGAGCGCGTCGCCGAATTTCGCGACCAGGTCGGCCGTCGCCTGTCCGGCGCGCTGTCGGAAGACGAGTTCAAGCCGCTGCGGCTGATGAACGGCGTCTATCTCCAGCTCCACGCCTATATGCTGCGGGTCGCCATTCCCTACGGCACGCTGTCCTCCGTGCAGATGCGCCGCATGGCGCATGTCGCCCGCGTCTATGACCGCGGCTACGGCCACTTCACCACCCGGCAGAACATCCAATTCAACTGGATCAAGCTGGAGGAACTGCCGGACGCAATGGCCTCGCTGGCCGAGGTCGGCGTCCACGGCATCCAGACCTCGGGCAATTGCATCCGCAACGTCACCACCGACCAGTGGGCCGGCGCCACGCCGGAAGAAGAGGACGACCCGCGCATCTGGGCCGAAATCCTGCGGCAATATTCCACCGCGCACCCGGAATTTTCCTATCTGCCGCGCAAG
>JBGGNI010000189.1:0-15015 GCA_041287585.1 Xanthobacteraceae bacterium | reverse complement strand
ACCACCGGGCGCATTCTCAGCCACTACAATGTCGGCGCCCAGACCCGGCGCACGGCGAACGTCGCCTGGCACCCGGAAGACCGGCTGGAGATCCATCCGCATGATGCCGAGCAGCGCGGCGTGCGCGACGGCGACTGGGTGCGCATCGACAGCCGCGCCGGCGGCACCACGCTGCGCGCGCTGATCACCGACCGCGTGGCGCCGGGCGTGGTCTACACCACCTTCCACCACCCCGACACCCAGGCCAATGTGGTGACCACCGACTTCTCGGACTGGGCCACCAACTGCCCGGAATACAAGGTGACGGCGGTGCAGATCGCCCGTTCCAACGGTCCGTCGCAGTGGCAGGAAGAGTACGACGCCTTCGCCCGCAACAGCCGCCGCATCCTCGCCGACGCGGCGGAGTGAGGGGCACCGGGTCATGATACCGCCGGTCCGGCGCGTTGCCCGCCTTGCCTGCGCCGGTGCGCAGGCAACGCCCGGCGAGCGCGCCATTCCCGAAGAGACGGCGGTGGCGCTGGTTCATAACGGCTCGACCTATGCCGTGATGATGGCGACGCCGGCCGATCTCGAGGATTTCGGCGTCGGCTTCAGCCTCACCGAAGGCGTGATCGACAGCCCCGCCGAGATCGAGTCGCTGGAGGTGCTGGAGCACGAGGACGGCGTCGAGGTGCGGCTGTGGCTCGACGACAGCCGGGCCCGCCAAGTCGCCGATCGCCGGCGACGCATTGCCGGCCCCACCGGCTGCGGCCTGTGCGGGGTTGAGAGCCTTGAGGCGGCGGTGAAGCCGGCCCGCGCCGTGCTGCCGGGCCGCAGCTTCACCAGCGCCGACATCGCCCGCGCCATGGCGGCGCTGGCCCCGGCGCAGGCCTTGAACCGCGAAACCAGGGCGGTTCACGCCGCCGCCTTCTGGGAACCGCAGGCCGGGCTGGTGGCGGTGCGCGAGGATGTCGGGCGCCACAATGCGCTGGACAAGCTGATCGGCCACCTCGCCCGCACCGGGCGCGACCCGGCGGGCGGCCTCGTTCTGCTCACCAGCCGCGTCTCCATCGAGATGGTGCAGAAGACCGCGATGCTCGGCGCCCCGGTGCTGGTCGCCGTCTCCGCGCCCACCGCGCTTGCCGTGCGCACCGCGCAGGCGGCTGGCATCACGCTGGCGGCGATTGCGCGGGACGACGGTTTCGAGGTTTTCACCCACCCGCACCGCATTGCCGACACCGAGCAGGTTTCCCATGTCGCATGATACGATGAGCCGTCTGGTCTATATGGCCAACCAGATCGGCAATTTCTTCACCTCGCAGAAGCAGGGCGAGGCGGTGCCCGGCATTGCCCAGCACATCAAGGATTTCTGGGATCCGCGCATGCGCGCCCAGATGGAAGAGCACATCGAGTCCGGCGGTGCCGGACTTCAGCCCTTGGTGCTGGAAGCCCTGAAGACGCTGCCGCGCGTCTCGCGCAAGGACATCCCCGCCAACGTACCGAGCGCGGCATCCGCGCATCATTGAGGAACCGGCGGTTCCGAGAGGGCCGGAACGGCCGGCGTCGTTGCTTGCCCGTGAGGGTCGTCAACCCGGAACGGCCGCATGCCCTATACGGGATCGCGAGGTTCGCTCGGATGGCGAGCCCGGCTCTTCGGCCGGGACGACGGTGCTCTGAGGGATCGTTCCTAAGACCTCTCAGCGTGTGTTTGCGGCGGATCAACGCCGCGACCCTGTCGAACCGGATGTTACACCCAGTCGCCGCCGCCGATGTTGTCGTCGTCGAAGTCCGCATCCTGAGCGGACGCCGTGTCATCGCCGAACGGGTCGATGCCGGTATCGCCCGACGCGGCGTCGGCGGTGTCCGTGTCACTTGCGTCCTTGGCCGCGTCGTCCTTGGCGGCGTCGCCCCAGGGACTTGCGGCGGCCGCCGGCTCCGCCGCGGATTCGGCCGCCTTGGCCTCCGAGCCGCCCAACATCGACGAGATGCCGTGGAACAGTAGCGCGCCGCCGGCCACCCCGGCCGCGGTGGTCATGGCCGAGGCGAGAAATCCGCCGCCACTGAGCCCGCCGCGCCCCTGTGCCATCGGCATCGGGGCTTGCGCCTGCGGCATGGGAGGTGGCGCCGCGTCGGCGAAGGCGCCGCGGCCGCCGATCGGCGGCGTGCCGGTGCGCGGCACCGAGGTGGTGCGCCCGCCCAGCAGCCCGCCGAGGAACGAGTTTTGCGGGGCCTCGCGGCCGGCCTCCGCCCGCGCGGTCTCGGCCTGCGCCTCCAGTTCCTCGATGCGCGCCTGCGCCTGTTTCAGCGCGTGCTCCTGCACCAGAACGGTCTGCGCCAGCGCATAGGGCGCGTGCGGCTGCTCGCCGGTGCGGCGGGCGATCAACGCCTCCGCCTCGGCATCGCGCGGCGCATCGGCCATCGGCCGCAGCCGCTCGAACAGGCCGTCGATCAGTGCGCGCTCTTCAGGGCTCATCGTCGCCTCCGTGGTTCCGACACCGCCGATATGAGGCCGCGATTGCGGCGCGAACAGAGCCGGGCCGGGTGAATTTTTCGTAACGCGTGCGGCAGCCCGGCAGGGCATTGGCGCCAGCGCGGCGTCTCCGCTATGGTCCGCCGCGTTTGCCCGCCCCCGCAGAGAGCGCCTATGGCCGAGCTTGAGCCCACCGACACCCATTTCGGCTTCCGCACCGTGCCGCTGGAGCACAAGCAGGCGATGGTGGACGAGGTGTTCCACTCGGTGGCGCAGCGCTACGACCTGATGAACGACCTGATGTCGTTCGGCCTGCACCGGGTGTGGAAGGAGGCGCTGATCTCGCGCCTGCGCCCGCCCAAGAGCGCGCGGCCGTTCGCGCTGCTGGACGTTGCCGGCGGCACCGGCGACATCGCCTTCCGCGCCGTCGCGGCCGGGGGCGAAGGCACGGCGGCGACCGTCGCCGACGTCAATGGCGGCATGCTGGCGGTGGGCCGCGAGCGGGCGCAGCGCCGCGGGCTCGACGCGCGGGTGCGCTTCGTCGAGGCCAATGCCGAGGACCTGCCCTTTCCGGACCGTTCGTTCGACGCCGTCACCATCGCCTTCGGCATCCGCAACGTGCCGCGCATGGACCGCGCGCTCGCCGAGATGCGCCGCGTGCTGAAGCCCGGCGGGCGCTGCCTGGTGCTGGAATTCTCCCGCGTCGACGTGCCGGGGCTGGACGCCATCTACGACGCCTATTCGTTCCGGCTGATCCCCGCCATTGGCGGGCGCGTCACCGGGGACGCGGAATCCTACCGCTATCTGGTCGAATCCATCCGTCGCTTTCCGCTGCCGGAGGCGTTCGCCGCCCTGATGCGCGGCGCCGGGCTCGCCCGCGTCGGCTTCACGCCGCTCTCCGGCGGCATTGTCGCGCTGCATTCGGGCGTCCGGCTCTGATGATCTCCGCGATCGCCGATGCGCTGCGGCTGGCCCGCGCCGGCTATGTGCTGGCCCGCGAAGGCGTGCTGGCGCGGGTCGATCCCGCCGGCCTGCCGCCCGGCGCGGAGCCGGCGCTGCGCCTCGCCCGGCTGCTGGAGCGCCGCGACGCCGCCACCGGCCCGGCGCGCGTGTCCGCCGCGCTCACCCGGCTCGGCCCCTCTTATGTCAAGCTCGGCCAGTTCCTCGCCACCCGGCCGGACGTGGTTGGCGTGAAGCTGGCCCGCGAACTGGAGACGCTGCAGGACCGCATGCCGCCCTTCCCGCAGGCGGAGGCCGAAGAGGCCATCGCGCGCACCTTCGAGCGGAGGTCGGGCGAGCTTTATGCCAGCCTCGGCCCGGCGGTCGCCGCCGCTTCCATCGCCCAGGTGCACAAGGGCGAGGTGATCGAGCCGGACGGAAGCCGCCGGGCGGTGGCGGTGAAGGTGCTGCGGCCGGATGTGGCGCGGCGCTTCCGCACCGATCTGGGCGCCTTCCATCGCGCCGCACAGCTCGGCGAGCGGGCCTCGCCAGAGGGGCGGCGGCTGCGCCTCGTCGCCATCGTCGACACGCTGGCGCGCTCGGTGGCGATGGAGATGGATCTGCGGCTGGAGGCGGCCGCCCTCGCCGAGCTGGCCCAGAACACCGAAGGCGAGGCCGATTTCCGCGTGCCGACGGTGGACTGGGACCGCACCGGGCGCGAGGTGCTGACCACGGAGTGGATCGACGGCATCAAGCTGAACGATCCCGCCGCCCTGGTCGCGGCCGGCCACGATCTGCCGGCGCTCGGCCGGCTGGTGATGCAGTCCTTCCTGCGCCATGCGCTGCGCGACGGCTTCTTCCACGCCGACATGCACCCCGGCAATCTGTTCATCGACACCGAGGGACGGCTGGTCGCGGTGGATTGCGGCATCATGGGCCGGCTCGACGCCAAGGAACGGCGCTTCCTGGCTGAGATTCTCTACGGCTTCATCACCCGCAACTGGCGGCGCACCGCCGAGGTGCATTTCGAAGCCGGCTATGTACCGGGGCATCACTCCATCGACGATTTCGCCCAGGCCATCCGCGCTATCGGCGAGCCGATCCATTCGCGCCGCGCCGACCAGATCTCGATGGCCAAGCTGCTGACCCTGCTGTTCGAGGTCACCGCGCTGTTCGACATGAAGACCCGGCCGGAACTGCTGCTCTTGCAGAAGACCATGGTGGTGGTGGAGGGCGTGGCGCGCTCGTTCGATCCGCAGCTCGACATGTGGAAGACCGCCGAGCCGGTGGTGCGGGTGTGGATCGAGCGCAATCTCGGCCCGGCCGGCCGCATCGAGGAGGCCGCCGCCGGCTTCGGTGCGCTGGGCCGCAGCCTTGGCGCTCTCCCCGAACTGATCGCCCACGGCCAGCGCATCGCCGCCCAGCTCGACGCCGCGACCCGCGACGGCCTCGCTTTGTCGCCGGCCTCGGTGGAAGCGATCGGCCGGGCCGAAGGGCGCGGCAACCGCTGGGGCGCCGTGGCGCTGTGGGTGATCGCCGGGCTGCTGGCGTGGCAGATGCTGTTTTGAGCCGCGGTCGCGGCTGAATTTTCAAGCCGGTGCCGTGGTTGCGGGCCGGAACACGATGGTGGCACCCATGAGCAACGAGACGGACGCATATGTCTATGACGAGGCGACCGGCGAATGGCGGCCGGCGTCGGAAATGGCCGCAGCGGCCCAGGCCTCTGCCGTGGTGCGCGACGCCTCGGGCACCGTGCTTGCCGATGGCGATGCCGTCGTGCTGGTCAAGGACCTGAAGGTGAAGGGTGCCGGCCAGACCCTGAAGCAGGGCACGGTCATCCGCTCCATTCGCCTGACCGACAACCCTGAGGAGATCGATTGCCGTCACGAGGCCATCAAGGGTCTGGTGCTGCGCACCGAGTTCGTGCGCAAGCGATAGATCGGGTCGGCAGCATGCCGATTCCCCGCTATGAACGGTTGAAGGCCGATGCGGCGCCAAGGGATCCCCATGCTGGCAGGCAAGACGGTACTCCTCATCATCGGCGGCGGCATCGCCGCCTATAAGAGCCTCGATCTGATCCGCCGGCTCAAGGAGCGTGGCGCGACGGTGCGGGTGATCCTGACCGCGGCGGCGGAGCGCTTCGTGACGCCGCTGGCCGCCGGCGCGCTGAGCCATGAGCGGGTGTTCACCGAGCTGTTCGATCGCACGGCGGAGCAGGATATCGGCCATATCCGGCTGGCGCGGGAGGCTGACCTCGTCATCGTCGCCCCCGCCACGGCCGACCTCATGGCCAAGATGGCGCACGGCCTCGCCGACGATCTCGCCAGCGCGGTGCTGCTCGCCACCTCCGCGCCGGTGCTGGCGGCGCCGGCGATGAACCCGTTGATGTGGAGCCACCCCGCCACCCGCCGCAATGTCGAGCGGCTCGCCGCCGACGGCATCGGCTTGATCGGCCCCAATGCCGGGGCGATGGCCGAGCGTGGCGAGGACGGGCCCGGCCGCATGGCCGAACCAATCGAGATCGCGGATGCCGCCGCGCACCGGCTCGCCGGCTCCGGCGTGCTGCGGGGGCGGCGGCTGCTGGTGACCTCCGGGCCGACCCGCGAGCCGATCGATCCGGTGCGCTATATCGCCAACCGCTCCTCCGGCAAGCAGGGCCACGCCATCGCCGCCGCCGCCGCCGCGGCGGGCGCGCAGGTCATCCTGGTCAGCGGGCCGGTCGAGCTGCCGGACCCGCTCGGCGTTACCGTGCGCCATGTCGAGACCGCGCGCGACATGCTGGCGGCGGTGGATGGGGCGCTGGACGGCGATGCCCCGATCGACGCCGCCGTGTTCGCCGCCGCGGTGGCGGACTGGCGTGCCGCCGCTTTCGCCGGCCAGAAGCTGAAGAAGGACGGCCATGCGCTGGCACCGCTCGCTCTGGTAGAAAATCCGGACATTCTGGCGAGCGTCGCCCGCCGCGCGAACCGTCGGCCGCGGCTGGTGGTCGGGTTTGCCGCCGAGACCGAGAACGTGCTGGCGTTTGCGCAGGCCAAGCGGCAGCGCAAGGGTTGCGACTGGATCCTCGCCAACGACGTCTCCGCCCAGGGCGGACAGGCCAGCGGAATTCCGGGAGGGGTGATGGGCGCCGACAGCAATGCCGTGCATCTGGTGACCGCGGACGGCACCGAGGCCTGGCCCACCGCCTCGAAAACCGAGGTGGCGCGCCGCCTGGTCGCGCGCATCGCGCAGGCGCTGGCGGTTTCGGAGCCGGCCTCATGAGCGCACCGCTGGAGGTTGCCGTCCTCGTGCTGGCCCATGGCGCCGGCCTGCCGCTGCCCGCTTATGCCACCGAGGGCGCCGCCGGGCTCGACCTGATCGCGGCGCTGCCTGACGGGCAGCCGCTGGTGCTGCCGCCGCTCGGCCGTGCCGCGGTGCCCACCGGGCTCGCGCTCGCTTTGCCCGACGGCTATGAGGGCCAGGTGCGTCCGCGCTCCGGCCTCGCTTTGCGGCACGGCCTCACCGTGCTGAACGCGCCCGGCACGGTGGACAGCGATTATCGCGGCGAGGTCAAGGTGCTGCTGGTCAATCTCGGTGCCGAGCCGGTGGTTCTGGAGCGTGGCCAGCGCATCGCCCAGCTTGTCGTGGCGGCTGTGACGCGGGTGCGGCTGGTCGAGGCTCGTGATTTATCGGAAACAACACGCGGAAGCGGTGGTTTCGGCTCGACGGGGCTCGACGGCGCGCCCGGATCGCGCTAGCCAGAGACCATGCCGCGCCTTTCCGACAAGAGTCTGCTCGCCATCGCCGCCGTGGTCGACGTCGCTTTGCACGCCCGCGGCACCCCCGTGGCCGCCAAGGCGCTCGCTGCCCGCCACAATCTGCCGCCGCGTCACCTGGAGCCGGTGCTGCAGGCGCTGGTGCATGCCGGCGTGCTGAAAGGCGTGCGCGGGCCGCGCGGCGGCTATGAACTCGCCCGCGAACGCCGCCGCATCAGCGTCGCCGAAGTGGCGCGCGTGGTGGAGGCGGAAGGCGAGGACGCGCTGGACGATTTCCCCTCGCTGGTGCGCGAGGTGGTGCAGCCCGCCGTCGCCGAGGCCGAGCGCACCTTCGAGGCCGCGCTGGAAGGCGTCACCATTGAGGAACTGTGCCGCACCGCCAGCCGCAAGGCGGCCGAGGACGGCCGGCGCACCTCGGCCGAGGGCATCGATTTCACCATTTGACGTTGTTGTTTATTTCGTTTCTCGACGATCAGCGGTGAATATGCTAGGCAGGCCGCCCGATCGCTTGAGGAAGCCCCCATGGCCCAGCCCGCCCTCACCCCAGCAGCCACGCCGGCGCCCGCCGGGCGTGGCCGCGTGTACAGCTCGATCACCGAGACCATCGGCGACACCCCGCTGGTGCAGCTGAACCGCCTGCCGGCAAGCCGCGGCGTGCAGGCGCGCATCCTCGCCAAGCTGGAATTCTTCAATCCGATCGGCAGCGTCAAGGACCGCATCGGCGTCGCCATGATCGACGCGCTGGAAGAGGCCGGCCTGCTGAAGCCGGAGACCGTGCTGGTGGAGCCGACCTCCGGCAATACCGGCATCGCGCTCGCCTTCGTCGCCGCCGCGCGCGGCTACCGGCTCATTCTGGTGATGCCCGAATCGATGTCGGTGGAACGGCGCAAGATGCTGGCGCTGCTGGGTGCCGAGCTGGTGCTGACGCCAGCGGCGCAGGGCATGCGCGGCGCTGTCGGCAAGGCCGAGGAACTGGTGAAGGACCTGCCGGACGCCATTATTCCACAGCAGTTCCGCAACCCCGCCAACCCGGCCATCCACCGCCGCACCACCGCCGAGGAAATCTGGAACGACACCGCCGGCGCGGTGGACGTGATCATTTCCGGCGTCGGCACCGGCGGCACCATCACCGGCATCGGCCAGGTGCTGAAGCCGCGCAAGCCGGGCCTGCGCATGGTGGCGGTGGAGCCGGAAGACAGCCCGGTGCTCTCCGGCGGCCAGCCCGGCCCGCACAAGATCCAGGGCATCGGCGCCGGCTTCGTGCCGGACGTGCTGGACCGCTCGGTGATCGACGAGGTGGTGACGGTGGGCAACCAGACCGCCTTCGAGACCGCACGGGCCCTGGCGCGCCTGGAAGGCATTCCGGTGGGCATTTCCTCCGGCGCAGCCATCGCCGCGGCGCTGGAAATCGGCACCCGGCCGGAAATGGCCGGCAAGACCATCGTCGTCATCATCCCTTCCTTCGCCGAGCGCTACCTTTCGACCGCGCTGTTCGAAGGACTCTGACGCGGCCGCCCCTTCTGGCGCCCGCCCCACTTCGCTACAGTCGGTCTGATTCGGGGAACAGGCTGGGGAGACCGCGGCGACATGGGGCAGCCGGCCGGTAGGACGCACGCCGTGCCGGCGCGCGGGCCTGGGCGACAGCGCCGCTGTGCCGGCAGGCGCCCGCTTTCGCGGCCGCAAAGGCTTGCCGCGCCGCGAACGCTTGCCGGGTCGTTCGCGCTCGCCGCGCTGCTGGCGTCGCCGGCTCCGGCCGGCGCCTCCGATCTGCTGCCGCGCATTGCCGGCGCACTGGGGGCGCTGGACCGCGGCGCGCTGTTCGGCGTCGCCCTGTTTGCCGGCCTGCTCGCCTTCGCCGTCACCACCGCCATCGTCCATGTGCGTTTCCGCCTCAAGGTGCTCCGGCGCGAAGCGACGGCGCAGGCCGAGATCGCGCATCTCGACGCCGAGATCGAGGAAGCCCGCGCGCTGCTGCTGGCCGAGCCGCAGCTTATCGTGGTGTGGCGCGATCCGGCGCGCGACCCGGACGTCATCGGCGATCCGGCCAGCTTTACCGGCCCGGTGGCACCGAGCCGGCTGCTGGCCTTCGGCAGCTGGCTGGCGCCGGCGTCCGCGCACGCCATTGAGGCGGCGGTGGACGCGCTGCGCCGCCGCGGCGTCGGCCTCAATCTCGGCCTCGTCGCCCAGGACGGCCGCCACATCGAGGCGGACGGCCGCCCGGTGGGCTCCGCCGCCGTGCTGCGCCTGCGCGAGGTGTCGGGCGTCAAGCTGGAGGTCGGCCGGCTGACCGAAGCCAACCGCCGGCTGGAGACCGATGCGGCGACGCTGCGGGCGCTGCTCGACGCATTGCCGGCGCCGTGCTGGGTGCGCGGCGGCGACGGCCGGCTGAGCTGGGTGAACCCGGCCTATGCCCACGCCGTGGAGGCGCGCGACGCCGCCGATGCGGTGAGCCGCGACCTGCCGCTGCTCGACGCGCCGGCCCGCAAGGCGGCGGCGCAGGCGCAAGGCTCCGGCCGGCCGTTCGCCGGCCGGCAGGCGGCGGTGGTGGCGGGCGCCCGGCGGGTGCTCGACGTGCTGGAGGTGAAGGCCCCGCTCGGCGCGGCCGGCATCGGGCTGGATGCCTCCGAGGCCGAGGCCGCGCGCGCCGAGCTGAATCACATGGTGAGCGCGCACCGGCGCACGCTCGACCAGCTCGCCACCGCGGTCGCCACCTTCGGCCGCGACCGGCGCCTGGTGTTCCACAACGCCGCCTATGCCGCGCTGTTCGAGCTCGACCCCGCCTTCCTGGAGGACCGGCCGACCGACACCGTGGTGCTGGACCGGCTGCGCGCCGCCCGGCGCCTGCCGGAAGAGGCCGATTTCGGCGCCTGGCGCACCGAGCTGCACATCGCCTACCGCGCTCTGGAGCCGCGCGAGCACTGGTGGCACCTGCCGGCCGGGCGCACGCTGCGGGTGGTGACCGCGCCGAGCCCGGAAGGCGGCGTCACCTATCTGTTCGACGAGGTCACCGAGCGGCTGGCGCTGGAGAGCCGCTACAATGCGCTGATCCGCATCCAGAGCGAGACGCTGGACGCGCTGGCCGAGGCTGTGGCGGTGTTCGGCAGCGACGGCCGGCTGCGGCTGCACAATTCCGCCTTCCAGCGGCTGTGGCGGCTGGCGCCGGCGGCGCTGGGCGACCGGCCGCATATCGACACGGTGGTGGAGCTGTGCCGGCCGCTTTATACCGGCGCCGCGCACTGGAGCGCCCTGCGCACCGCGATGACGACGCTGGACCGCCGCGAGCCGCTGGAGTTCCGCATGGAGCGCACCGATGCGGCGGTGCTGGACGGTTCCACCCAGCCGCTGCCGGACGGCGGCACGCTGGTGACCTTCCGCGACGTGACCGACAGCGCCAATGTCGAGCGCGCTCTGGTGGAGCGCAACGAGGCGCTTGTCGCCGCCGACCACCTCAAGAGCACCTTTGTCGGCCACGTCTCCTATGAGCTGCGCTCGCCGCTGACCACCATCATCGGCTTCGCCCAATTGCTGGACGACGACGGCATCGGGCCGCTGAACGTCAAGCAACGCGCCTATGTCAGCCACATCACCGAGAGCAGCGCGGCGCTGCTCGCCATCATCAACGACATTCTCGACCTCGCCACCATCGATGCCGGCTCCATGGTGCTGGAGCCCGGCGAGGTGGATGTGCGGGCGGCGATGGAAGCGGCGGCCGAAGGGGTGCGCGACCGGCTGGCCGAGGGCGGGCTGCAACTCGCCATCAACGCCCCGCCGGCCGGCGAGAGCTTCCGCGCCGACGGCAAGCGGGTGCGGCAGATCCTCTATAATCTCTTGTCGAACGCCGTCGGCTTCGCACCGGAAGGCAGCACGGTGACGCTGGATGCCGAGCGCCGGGCCGGCCGGCTGGAATTCCGCGTCGGCGACGCCGGGCCGGGCATCTCGCCGGAGATGCGCGAGCGGGTGTTCGACCGCTTCGAGAGCCACACCATCGGCTCGCGCCACCGCGGCGTCGGGCTCGGCCTGTCCATCGTCCGCTCGCTGATGGCGCTGCACGGCGGCACGGTGACCATCGAGGCCGGACCTGGCGGACGCGGCACCACGGTGACGTGCAGTTTCCCGCTCGGCGGCGGCGCCGGCCCGGACGCGACGGAGTAGCCCCGCATGGCCGACACCACGCCCGCACCCGATGCCGCCGGCCGCGTGAGCTGGGACGTGGTGCTGCCCGACGAGAGCGCCACCGGCCGCTTCGCCATGGATCTCGCCGCCGTGCTGGCGGTCGGCGACATGGTGGCGCTGAGCGGCGATCTCGGCGCCGGCAAGACCACGCTGGCCCGCGCCGTGATTCGCGAAATGGCCGGCGACCCGGCGCTCGACGTGCCGAGCCCGACCTTCACTCTGGTGCAGGTCTATGAGCTGAGCCGCGCCACTTTGGTGCATGCCGATCTCTACCGCGTCGCCGACCCCGCCGAACTGGAGGAGATCGGCTGGCACGACCTGGCCGATTTCGCCGTGGTGCTGGTGGAATGGCCCGAGCGCGCCGGCCGCCTGCTGGCGCCGGACCGGCTCGACATCCAGCTCTCCACCGTGGCCGGCGCCGGGCCGACGGTGCGGCGGGTGCGCCTCACCGGCCATGGAAGGCTCGCCGCGGCGCTGGCGCGGATGCGGGCGACGCGGGCGCTGATCGATCTCGCCGGCTTCGGCCCGGCGCGGCGCCAGCATGTGCAGGGCGACGCCTCCAGCCGGGCCTATGAGCGGCTGCACGGCACCCGCCGCACCGCCATATTGATGGATTCGCCGCGCCGGCCGGACGGCCCGCCGGTGCATGAGGGCCGGCCCTACAGCGCGATCGCCCATCTGGCCGAGGATGTGAAGCCGTTCGTGGCGCTGGCCCGCGGCCTGCGCGCACGCGGCTTCTCGGCCCCCGCCATCTACGCCGCCGACCTCGATGCCGGCCTGCTGGTGCTGGAGGATTTCGGCCACGAGGGCGTGGTCGCTGGCGAGCCGCCCGGCCCCGACGCCGCGCGCTATGAGGCCGCGGTGGACGTCCTGGCGGCGCTGCACGGCATGGAGCTGCCCGCGGTGCTGCCGGTCGGCTCCGGCATCGACTACGCCTTGCCGCCCTACGACCTCGACGCCTTCCTCATCGAGGTGGAACTGCTGCTGGACTGGTACCTGCCGCACCAGGGCGCGCCGCCGGTGGTGCCGGAGGAGCGCGCGCGCTTCCGCGCCTTGTGGGCGCAGGCGCTGGCCGCGCCGATGGCGCTGCCACCGAGCTGGGTACTGCGCGACTATCATTCGCCCAACCTGATGTGGCTGCCGGAGCGCGAGGGGCTGGCGCGCATCGGCCTCTTGGATTTCCAGGACGCGCTGATGGGCCCGCCGGCCTATGACCTCGTCTCGCTGACCCAAGACGCCCGCATCGACGTGCCGGAGGCGCTGGAGCTGGCGCTGCTCGGCCGCTACGCCAAGGCGCGCCGCGCGGCCGACCCCGCCTTCGACGTGCGCGGCTTCGCCACCTCCTATGCCGTGCTCGGCGCCCAGCGCGCCACCAAGATCCTCGGCATCTTCGCCCGGCTGAACCGGCGCGACGGCAAGCCGGCCTATCTGCGCCACCTGCCGCGGATCTGGACCTATCTCGAACGCTGCCTCGCCTTTCCCGACCTCGCCGGCTTGCGCGCCTGGTATCAGGACCGCGTGCCGCCGCCGAACCGGCCGAGCTGACATGACCCAGATCCGTACCGCCATGGTGCTCGCCGCCGGCCTCGGCACGCGCATGCGCCCTCTGACCGACACCCGTCCCAAGCCGCTGGTGGAGGTCGCCGGCCGGGCCTTGATCGACCATGTGCTGGACCGGCTGGCCGATGCCGGGGTAGAGCGGGCGGTGGTCAATCTGCACCACCGCGCCGACCAGCTGGAACGCCATCTCATCGGGCGCACCCGTCCGCAGGTGGTGCTCTCCGACGAGCGCGGCGCCCTGCTCGACACCGGCGGCGGCATCGCCAGGGCGCTGCCGCTGCTCGGCACCGAGCCGTTCTTCTCCATCAATTCCGACACCATCTGGATCGAGGGCATCCGCCCCAATCTGCCGCGGCTCGCCGCCGGCTTCGATCCGGACTCCATGGACGCCCTGCTGCTGCTCGCCGCCACATCCGCCTCCACCGGCTATGACGGGCGCGGCGATTTCCTGATGGACGCCGGCGGCCGGTTGGAGCGCCGCGGCGAGCGCGGCGTGGCACCCTTCGTCTATGCCGGCGCCGCGGTGCTGAGCCCCGCTTTGTTCGCCCGCGCTGCGCTGCCCGAAGGGGCGTTCTCGCTGGTGCGGATGTTCGACCGCGCCCGCGACGCCGGCCGGCTGTTCGGGCTACGGCTGGAAGGTGTATGGATGCATGTCGGCACGCCGGAGGCGATCGAAGAGGCCGAGGAAGCGATCCGCCGCTCCAAGGACTGAGATGAGCGCCAATACCACCATCGAGCGTCATGGCCCGGACCAGCCGGGGAATGACCGGTGTGCGAGGCGCCGGCCGTGAGCACGCCGACGCCCCGCCTGTTCACCATTCCGGCCTCGGTGCCGTTTCTGGCCACTTTGGCGCAGGCGCTGCTCGACGGCCGGCTGATCGCGGGCTTTTCCCCGCGCGGCGACCCGCTGGCGCTGGCCGGCGCCACCGTTTTTCTGCCCACCCGCCGCGCCGGGCGCCTGTTCGCGCAGGCACTGGTCGAGGCCGCGCCGGAACAGGCCAGCCTGCTGCCGCGCATCGTGCCGCTGGGTGATGTCGACGAAGACGCCCTCGCCTTCGCCGAGGCGAGCCCCGAGCCGCCGGCGCCGGTTCCGGCGATGACGCGGCGGCTGGCGCTGGCCAGCCTGGTGGGCCGCTGGCGAGACCGGCTCAATGCGGGCGACGCCCGTGCCGCGGTGGCGGCCGGCCCCGGTGCCGGGCTGGCGCTGGCCGATGCGCTGGCCGAGCTGATCGACGAAATGGCGAGCGGCGAGGTACCGTGGTCGCGGCTCGACGATCTGGTGCCCGGCGAGCACGACCGCTATTGGGACGTGGCGCTGGACTTCCTGAAGATCGCCCGCAGCGCCTGGCCGGCCTTCCTCATTGAGCTCGGCGCGGTGGACGCCAGCGTGCGGCGCGACCGGCTGATCGCCACTGAAGCGGAGCGCCTCGCAACGCTGGGGGTTGCTGCCGGGCCGGTGATCGCCGCCGGCTCCACCGGCTCGATGCCGGCGACCGCGCGGCTGCTGGCGGCGGTGGCCGGCCTGCCGCGCGGCTGCGTGGTGCTGCCCGGTCTCGACACCGGGCTGGACGAGCCCGCCTTCGCGCAGATTCTGGAGGAACCCGCCCCCAGCCACCCGCAATACGGCCTCGCCCGCCTGCTGCGGACCATGGGCGCGGTGCGTGCCGATGTCATGCCGCTGGCGCCGCCGGCGCCGCACGGGCGCGAGGGCCTGCTGTCCGAGGCGTTGCGCCCGGCCGGGGCCACCGACGCCTGGGCACGGCTCGGCGAGCGGCTGCCGGAGGCCGCGCGCGACGCCGCTTTGGCCGGGCTGACGATCGTCGAAGCGGACGATGCGCGCGAGGAGGCGCTGGCCATCGCCGTGGCGCTGCGCGAGACGCTGGAGGCGCCGGGCCGCACCGCGGCGCTGGTGACCTCCGACCGCGACCTCGCCCGCCGGGTCGCCGCCGAGCTGCTGCGCTTCGGCGTCGCCATCGACGATTCCGCCGGCGAGCCGCTGTCGGAGACCCCGCCCGGCCGCTTCGCCCGGCTGGTGGCGGAAGCCACTGCGGCGCGTCTCGCTCCGCTGCCTTTGGTCGCGCTGCTGCGCCACCCCGCGGCCCGCTTCGGTCTCGAGCCGCCGGCGCTGGCCGCCGCGAT